>JAHBWT010000052.1 GCA_019636815.1 Nitrospira sp. | reverse complement strand
TGTGTTTCGCCCTTCCGGTTCAAGCAGGAATCCGTTTGTGAGCTCTTCCTTCCAATCCGTCAACTGGACACGAATGAGATCCGCCTGCGCCGCATTCGTCGAGATGAGAACGTTCGAGGCCGGTGCGCACCCCAGGATTCGGTGCATGGTCTGTTGAATAAGGGTATGTTCTCCTCCGATCCGAAGTAGCTGCTTCGGATAGAGATGGCGGCTCAATGGCCAAAACCTGGTCCCGCTCCCTCCCGCCATAATTACCGGATATAGTGAGTACCTCTTCGCCATGTTGCCCTCTTACCGCCTCTGGGTTGCGCTTTTAGTCTCGCTGCGAGATTGCAGAATCATTTCCGCGAGCTCCCTAACTGCTCCTTCGCCACCCTTCATCCGGCAAATATAGTCAACGACCTTTCTAACTTGAGGCAGACCGTCTGCTGGAGCTGCAGAAAAACCCACCGCTTTCAACGCTTCGATGTCGTTGACGTCATCACCAATATACGCGATTTGACGTAGCGAAATCCCATGCCGCTCGGCCATGTCTCGAATCACCGACAACTTGTCCATCACCCCTTGGTGAAGCTCGGGAATGGCGAGTTTTTCTGCCCGCCTCGCCACTAGCCTAGTTCTTTCCTGCGTCACGATGGCCGTGATGAGTCCGGCTTTCTGCAACAGCTTGATCCCCATTCCATCCCGGGTGTTGAATTTTTTCCATTCGTCGCCCGACTCGGAATAGTACATGCCGGCATCGGTGAGGACTCCGTCCACATCGGTCGCGAACAGGCGGATCCGCCGAAGAACCTCGCGGGAGGGATACCTGTTTGTCGGTAATCGTTTGGTGGTTTTGCGCGTTGTCACAAGAAGAAATCAGCTAAGAGCACTTGGGTAAGCGCTATCATACCTGGTAGATGATTTTTTGCAAATTAAAGAAACCACAACCTCTTGCCTCCTACACTGCCTAGACAGGAGAAAAGCCAAAAGGAACATATTCTCGTTTATACCGGCAGGTCTTCAGGTGACAGCACAAAGGGCCGCGGTGAAAAGCCCAAGTCTCGCGCGGCATCGGCATGGTCAAATACCATGTCACGGTTCATGCGTTCCGCCATCTCTACCGTCCAATGCTTGTACCGTGGTAATAAATGTGCCAGCGCCACTCCCATTTGAAACATCCACCGTGGAATTGTCACTAGATGAGGCACTTTGCCGACGGTGGCAAAGACGCGGCGCACCATCTCCCGATAAGGCAATGCCTCCCCGCCAGAAAGGTTGTACGTCCGGTTGGCCGCACCAGGCGCAGTCAGCGCTGACACACATGCTGCAGCAACATCCTCCGCATGCACAGGCTGACGCAGGCCTTCGGCTTGTCCCAAAAGAGGGAAAAAGCTCCATCGGCGTACAAAGCGAACGATCTCTGTCAGGTTTTTATCTCGCCCACACCCATAGATCAACGTGGGGCGCAAAATGACCCACTCAACCCCGCGCGCCTCTGCCCAGACACGTAACGCACGTTCCCCCCCGGCCAGACGGCGCGCAATATGCTGCTCTCCGTGATCCGAAGAATTAGCCTTGACGAAAAGGCTGGTGGAAGAAAGTGCCACCACTCGACGAGCACCGTAGGTCTGGATCACTCCAAAATACTGTGGCAACACCCAGATCGGAGCCACGCACAACCAATCCTTGATGGGAGGAGCTTCTAGAGAGGCTGACAAAGTGTCAGAAAGCCGCACCCAAGTGATGCCCGCCCTAGCGCTGCCATCAGGTGGGTGCCTTGAAAAGGCAACTGGGCGACGGCCATCTTTGCTCAGTCGCGGGATCACGCATTCGCCAACTAGACTGTTTGCTCCGAGCACGCCGGTATTCACCCATTCATCCGCGCTGAGCCTGAAGATGACGAAGAATAAACCCGGCTGAAAGATACGAGGCTACCAAACCAAACCGCAGCCAGATCCCGAGTGCCACCAGCCACATCAAGGGGCTTGGGTACTGATGCGTAAAAAACTTGCGATAAAACCGAAGCATCCCACGATGCTTATGCCATTCGACAAATAGTGGGCGAGAGCGGCTGCAGCCCCCTTTGTCATGAACGATTCTGGCATCCGGTACAAACATGATTTTCCAGCCCTGGCCTCGCAGGGTCATGGACAAATCCAGATCTTCACAATGGAGAAAATAGCCCTCATCCCAATGCCCGACACTTTGCATCGCAGCACGGTGGACTAACATGCACGCACCGGAAATTGCCTCGACCTCAATGGGGTGAGTCGGCAGTGGCTGCTTGTGCAAGTGAAAATCAAAGAACAGGCGTGGCCATCGATCTGCAAAACGGGACAAACCAAATGCCCGAACAAAAGATCGCCATGGTGTTGGAATGGCCCGCCGCCCCCCCGCTTGCTCGGTGCCATCGGGATTGACGAGCAGACCGCCCACCATTCCCACATCCTGGCGATCGTCCAGCACACGCACCAGGTGCCTGACAGAATCCGGCTCCAGCACACAATCGGGATTAAGGAACAGCAGGTACCCGCCAGAAGAATGAGCAACTCCGACATTGCAACCAGCCGCAAACCCAAGATTTTTTCGATTACGGACAATCTTTAACCTCGGATCACCACCTGGAAACAGGGCCTCAAGCTGCGCCAAACTGTCGTCGCTTGAGGCATTATCGACTACAATCACTTCATCCACCTGGCTTAAGGCGGATGAGACACACGCGACAATATATTCGAGTGCATTATAATTTACGACGATCAGCGATACTGTCTCGGATGTAGAACTGATCTCAAGATTGCTCGAGCGACATGGCAATGATGAGGTGAATTGCTGCTCAGAAGTCGTCGTCGGCATTTCATTCCTTAGCCAAATTCCGTTAAGCCTTGACCCGAGTTTGAACCTAGGCCAAGTCCACCGCGCCAGTCAACTAGTAGATGCCCTAGTCCCCGGCTAAGCGGGACTGCACGCCATAGGTTCTAGTGTGGAATAACCTTACCTGGCTGGAATGATTTGCTTATCCATCAATCGCCAAATCTCACGCACTGTTGCAATACGGGTCGATTGAATCGTCTGCCGCTTGCGCCACATCTTCGGCAGCCCCAGCAGCGCATCGCGTTTGGCTCGCAAAATCACCCCACCACGCCCCTGCAGTGCAAACCAGAGGATGCTTGCGAGATTCATCAATATATGCAGCGGCAACAACAACCAAAATAAGATCCCCGGCATATCCTTGACAAAAGTCCAAACTAAATTGCGGTGACCATGATACACGGAAAAATCGCTGTGTTTTCCACCGGTTGTCGCCGATCCAACATGATGCACCACCGCATCCGGTACATACATAGCTTTGTGCCCCGCCAAGCGTAGGCGAAATCCTAGATCTACATCCTCCACATAGCAAAAATAATCCTCATCGAACCCACCGGCATCCACCAATGCTTGCCGCCGATACAAAGCCGCCGCCGCACAGGGTGAGAATATTTCTCGAGAAACCAAGTCGGCTTCACACTGCCGCACGTTATGCCTGTTACGCAGCACCAACCCGCTCCAGTGATAGAGGTCCCCGATCCCATCCAACACATCCGGTCTGGCTTGACACAACTGCCTGGATCCAAACATAGCTATGTCCGAATGGATATCGGCGCTGGCTAGCAATCGTTCAAGCCAATCGTCCATAGGAAAGGCGTCAGGATTGAGCAACGCGACGAACTCTGTGTCGCACTCAGCCAATGCGAGGTTATTGGCTGCAGCGAACCCCAGATTCCTATCGGATACGCGGATGGTAACCCTATCGTGCATTCTTAGAGTCGCGACAGAATCATCCCAGCTCGCATTGTCTATTAAGATGATGTGATCTGGCTGTATGGTCTGTTTTTTTATAAATTCCATGCACGTAGCAAGCAGTGTCCCGCTATTCCAGTTAACAATGATGAGAGTTACAGATCTTGGACAGCACTCTACGTCTCCAGCCGAGCAAGAGAGACTGGGAGTAGCAATATGTGGGATTGGGATACCTCTGGCGTCTTGAAGAACGCGCCGTGCCATGGATATTCAGATTCCGTCCTTCATAACTTTCTCAAACTCTCGTGCCCTTACAGCCCAATCTTGGGCAGCGGTCCAATGGCGCCACTTATCTAAAAGCTCTGGAGACACAGATAAACCCTCTTGAAGCTTTGCAGCAAACTCATCAGCCGTTGATGCAATGGCGACTTTCTCCCCAAAATCGATCAATTCTGGAATGGGCGTAGCTACAACAGGGCGACCAGCGGCCAAATACTCATACACTTTCACAGGGTTAGTCGCCTTTATCAACTCAGTAATCCTAAAGGGAATCATGCACACGTCAAAACGCGCGAGTTGCGCTGGCACTCTTTCATAGGACACTTCCCCGACAAACTCGATGTTTCGCATGCGCCTCGCACTATGAATATTGCAACCTAGAGTTGAGCCAATAATAACGAATCTCCAACCAGGTAGTTTTCTCGCGACACTCACAACAAGATCTATATCAAACCACTCTTCGACCGCTCCCACATATCCTGCCACGGGAACATGCGCTTTTGGTTGCGGTCCTATGGTAGAAAACACACCATGGTCACAGCCATTCCGGATCAGAGGAACATTGCGACGCATCGCACCAATTTTCTGTTGCAAGTAACTAGAGCTTGCGACAACAAAGTCCGCCGTTCTCAGTAATAGCCGTTCGGACTCGTCCATTTCGGTTTCCCCTAAGAAGCCTTGGTGAAAATCCATACAGTCATATCCGATCCTTCCTCCTGGAATTGTTCTGGCCAGGGGCAGCCAATACGGATGATGAAGGACAACAACCGGAAATTCTATGCATAAATCTTTCAGGAAATGAGAAAGAGAAGTGGCATAGGCGTCCACTGCACGTGGACACATTTGTTCACGCAGAAGATCTTCGATATCTTCGCCTGCTCCACGGAGGCGACAAACATACACGTTTTCACAAGGGTGTCTGGTGATGCGGTACGGCTCCTTTCCCACATCAAGGAGTTGGCATGTTGAAAAATAGAAGACTCTATAGCCCAGCTTAGCTAGATTCATTGCCAAATGCTGCGGTCGCGCGTAGCGATATTCCCAGTCGATAATAGGAAATATTATGATAGTTCCTTTGTATTCCTTATCCCTACTGGCACCAAGTGGTTCCCGTATCGTAACAGCGCTGTCGGACATGCCATAAATTTGAACATAGCGGTCATAAAGCTGACCACGGTTACCTCTGTTCGAAAGAAGGAAGCGAATGGCGTTTCTAATCCTTCTAGGATTAGCGAGGCGTACCGTAAGTAATGGCCTGGAAAGAAGAATGCCTAGGAGTTTCAGGATCCCTGATAAATTTTGCACTTCAGGCATATTCGGGAAAGTGACGATGCAAAACGGAAGCGATTCGTATGGACGCATTGCCATCTCCGTATGGCGAAATGCCACGAGCCATGGAGTAATACGCGGTGTTATCATCGAGCAACCGTACTGATTCCTGTACGATGGCATCGCAGTTTGCCCCTACAATCTTTACAACACCTTCTTTCACCGCTTCAGGCCGTTCCGTTTGCTGTCGAAGAACAAGGACAGGTTTCCCTAAGGCAGGTGCTTCCTCTTGAACGCCACCAGAATCTGAAAGGATAAAATAGGCTGCTTTCATCGCCGCTACGAAAGGAATGTACTCGAGCGGATCACAGAGCCGGATACGCGGATGATGCCCAAGTTCCTTGATGGCGACATTCCGCACATTCGGATTAGGATGAACCGGATATAAGAACTCAACATCGCTGCGGGTGTCCGCCAGATACTTAATGGCTCGACATATTTCGAGAAGCGGCTCTCCGAAATTTTCTCGTCGGTGAGCTGTTACCAACACCAGCCGGTGTCCGGGTGAGATCTTGGGAGCAAGTTCGTCACAGCGTTTTGACACATCAAGCAAGGCATCAATGACCGTGTTGCCAGTGACAAAAATTCTTTCGTCACTCACGCCTTCAGCCAGCAAGTTCTCTCTTGCAGACTCCGTCGGAGCAAAATGCCAACGAGCAAGACGCCCAGTGAGCACACGATTCATCTCTTCTGGAAATGGATAGGCCATGTCGCCGGTGCGCAGACCGGCCTCGATATGCCCAAACGGAATGCATCGGTAGAATGCTGCGAGCGCTGCAACCATGACGGTCGTCGTGTCCCCCTGTGCAAGCACAGCATCGGGAGCCTCACCGGAGAACGCCAAATCCAGCGCACTCATCAGACGGGCCGTCAACTCCGGCAACGTTTGATTTTTCTGCATAAGATTGAGGTCGACGTCGGGTTTGATATCAAAAAGCCCCAACATCTGGTCAAGCAGTTCACGGTGTTGCGCCGTCGCCAAAACACGGACTTTTGTCCATGTTTCCTTCTTTAGCGCCAAAATAACCGGAGCCATTTTGATGGCTTCGGGGCGGGTACCAACCACACAGAGAATTGTTTTCATTCTCTCAGTCAATCTCTTCGATTCGTCAATCATGTAAACAGTTCCATGTTACGTACCCGTTCATCCCAACCGTTTTCGTCCGCTAACTGAGCAAGTCGCCTCTTCAATTCCGGATCAGCTTTGACTGTTATCGCCTTGTCTATGGCTTGGCTGATGGCAGTGGCTGAATCACCAGAAAAGACCTCCTTAAATGCCACACATTCGACCATTTCCGATGTCACAACCACCGGCTTTTCAAGGGCGAAATATTCAAATAACTTCAGTGGCGAGGTGGTACGGGCAATTTCGCCTGGAGCAAACGGGATAATGCACACATCAAACTGCCGCCCATAAGCCGGCAACACATTGTATTCAACCACACCAAGATAGAGAACATTCTCCGATGTCGGCAAGTGATCAAGGCCACCGGTGTAGTTGGGTCCTATAAAGACAAACCCAAGATCCTTTCGCCTTTCGACCAATTCCGCGATTGCCTCATACCACAGCCATGGAGCAATCGCGCCAAAGTATCCGACGACATTCGAATATTGGCTCTTGAAAGCCACAAAATCTGGGGACAAGTCCGTAGTCTCGTGGGTCGGGTCGCGATAGTGCCGCGCGTCGACGCCATTCTGGATCAGAATAACTTTGTCCCGCCCTACCGCTTCAACTGCTTCGGCTTCGAGTTGGCGGGCAGAGGCCACGATATAGTCTGCTCCCCCGGAAAAGGCGAAGTCCTTTAAAGCTATGAGGCGTTGGATACTATCAGCCCCAGTAATCTGAGGATCAATGCGATCGATATAATCGTAGATAAGAAGCCCACTTTTCCGGTTGCTCAGTAAGAGATCAGGCGTATGAACAAAATCCGTTGAACAAACCAGCCGAACTACATTTTCCAATTTGTTTACGTGGTTTTTATTCGTGAGCCAGACATTCTTAGCCACCTCTCTAAATCCATCTACGTTGTCGCCATCAAGGTTGAAGGTTTTATAAATAACCAGATAGCCTAACCTGCCAAGTGCAGCCGCAATGTGCTGAGGGCGCTGGAATAGTGGAACATTCCAATCGATAACTGCCTCCTGGATGAATACTCCCTTATAGCTATTGCGCTGAGCCAACACGTGGGCTCTGAAATCCTTCCAACTGAGGTCTCTCCGATTGAGCGACGGCAATCCTCTTATACAACGAACAAACTTCTGTTGTGCTAGGGCATGGTGCACGTGAGGTGGAAGCTTTGAGTAAATGAACTTCACGGGCCAAAAAAGGCATCTCCGCACAGCGCGCCTTACCCCAAGGAAACGACTATAAAGGAAATTCTTTCTCAGGCTATGCGTTGAGAATCAGCACAACCGGTGCGTAGGCCACGGGATCGTGCTGACTACTGGAACACCAGTGCGCAAGACCATGCAGGTTTCGGTGGATACCCGGAAACGAAACAAAGACCTGACACGGATCGGAAACTGGAGGAACCACATTCCAAGGATGCAAGCACCGGCGCCCACCATCCTCAATCATTTTCTGGACTGAACTCTGTCCTAGCGGGCTTCTTCCTACAGTAATACAATTCGGTATTCAATATCCCGAAGTTGGCAATGTCTTTGCGTGAGTACTCTATTTCGAACCCCAATCTACTCAAATAGGATTCAAGATCCAGTCCATATACACGGTAGGACAGCGCACCGAGACCTCCATCAGAATTTGTGTCGCCGTGATATTCGGGCACAAGCAAATGCACATCCTTCTTTGGGTCATTTGGGTCATTGACTTGGACCCTGATCATGGTCTCCTCCAGAGAGCGATCGTGAGGCACAGTAAAGATATAAACACCGCCCGGTTTTAATACCCGATAAATCTCGCGGTGCGCCAGAGCATCCAGACGCACATGCTCCATGACGTCGCTGGTAATGACGAGGTCAAGCGACTCATCAGAAAAGGTTAGGCACTCAAGGTTTTGATTGGTTACTCCATTGGCAAGTACGATCCCAAGTGGCTTATTTGGCTTGTATTGGGACAGCTCGACTTCTATCCAACCCGTTGCCTTCAGCAGATCGGGGAGCGGATAGGCGCAGCCATCCCAGTAGAATGGAGGCTGCGTGTCATACGCATGAAGTTTCCTTGTGCCGACGCGAGGCAACGTTGTCAAAGACAATGCCTCAGTACTCGTCAATTCACCGATAGCACGCAGAATGCCTCGGGCGATTGACCGGTAACGGCTGGTCGTACGACAATGTTCGCAATTGAGCGACTCTCGCCAAAGCGCCTCGTCTTTGTAGAAGAAACGGGTCAATTTCCCACAGACGATGCAATTACCGGTAATGTATCGCCAGTCGGCATACATTTCCGGCACAGCACGATCGGACACCGCTTGTCGATAACCGTGTGGAATCCATACGCCCCACTTGGCCTCGTAGGTTTTCTTGTTCTCTTCAAACAGTTGTTGACGATCTTGTTGTTCAAGCTTATTGAATGAGGCAGATAAGTGGTGATGAACAAATACATCTTCAGCACAGACGATGCGCAGACCCAGCCGTTCTACACGCCGACAATAATCATCGTCTTCAAACCATCCACGGCCAAAGCCTTCGTCGAGCGGCCCTACACGCGCAAAGGTCTCCCGTTTCATCATCGCACAGAAGAACGCGGCGGTACGTAATGGATACAGCTGTCCGACATGTCGGCGCGTATACGCTGCGGACTTGGCAAGCATCTCGTCCATGTCTGCGTAGGTAATATCGATCTTGGCCTCATTGCCAATATTGTTGGTAACGGGCCCGATTAGGCCAATGGTTTTATCCCGCCTCAGATGGCTAACCAGAGTCCGTACCCACCCCGGAGTTACATAGGTATCATTATTGAGCATAACGAGGAAATCACCCGTGGCCATGTTCAGCCCCTGGTTATTGGCTGCTGCAAACCCCCGATTATTCTCATTGAGAATCAACGTGCGATTGCTGTCGACGGAAGCCCACCTTTCGAGAAATTCTCTTGAACCATCGCAGGAAGCATTATCGATGACGATAACTTCCAGATTGTCATACTGACTATGCTCATCGATGCTTGCCAAACAGGCACGGGTCAGATCAAGGTTGTTGTACGTAACGACAATAACGCTGACTCTGGCTTCACGATCCGATGCTTCCGCCTGCTGTGTAAGCGCTTCTGCACGATGTCTCCATGTCTGCCCCTGTGCAAACTTCTTGCGTCCCTCTATTAACTCTTGCGATTCCGGCGCGGCAAGAATCGAACTAACTGTCTCCACAAATTGTCTTTGCTTGGCAGCAACATATACCAACCCATCAAACTGGGCCATTTCAGGCAGATCGGTAGCAACAACAGCTTTGCCTGCACTCAAGTACTCATAGACCTTGACAGGATTGGTTGCGAGCGTTAGCGGCCCCACCTTGAAGGGTAATAAGCAAACATCAAAACTATGCAGGTAACGCGGAAGTTCTCGATAGGGCACTTCACCCATGAAAGTGACATTCGGCAGTTTCTCAACCTTGTGTTTGGCGTTGACTGTGTCGGCGCCAATCATGACGACGACGCACTCAGGATGTTGCTGAGCGACAGCCACAACCAAATCGAGATCCAACCATTCTGCAATTGCGCCGTAATATCCGATAATGCGGCGACCTTGTGAATCACGATAGAGACTCTCCGGCGCCTGCGAGAATAATTCGTAGTCTGTTGCGTTGCGGATCAGGGCACGATTCTGGGCGTGCTTGGCGACGGATTGATCCAGCCATGCAGAGGTCGTAATAGTGAGATCTGAATCGGAGAACAGTCGTTTTTCAAGCTGAACCAAATCCTCACCCATACCTCCGAACCCTTCATGGTGGTCCATACAATCGTAAACAAGCTCTCTATTCGGCAGTACGGAAGCTACATCACACCAGAACGGATGTTGGACCAGCGAGATAATCTTCCCACAATCCGCCCATTCCAACACTTCACCAATGCTTGCCCTTAATTGACTGACAAGGGGAGAAGTGGGCGCTTTCGAATAAATCTGAGGGGCGCTTTTTGCAAACAGCTTGATCTGAAACAGCAAACCTGACGAATCCAACGCGTCGATTTGAAAACCGGCTCGATGATCGTCAACCAGATTAGGAGAGACATAAAACACACGCCGTCGTGTACGAGCCAACTCTATCGATAGCTGTTGAGGCCTCTGGTGGCGAAAGTGCCACGGAATAACCCCCCAAACGATGTAATCTGGCAAGCCTTCTTGCCGAGCCACCGGTTTGGTTGCTGGAGAAAAATGGCGGTTTGCATGAAACACCCTGCGCCGCAATCCGTGATAGGCAAAACTGGCAAATCTTTTCGCTGGAGCCGGGAGGGGCAACCGGTGGAAGTAATTTCTCAGTTGTTGTGTTATTCGCTGACGATCGTTGTTGGTTAACCCGTTGCAGACCAAGCGCGAAGCGAAGCGCAATGGGCGTGTCAGCTTCCACGACCGACTATTCACGATCAATCGGATCTGTTCGTCCCTTTCAGTGATTTGCCTATCCCGCTCACTCACCGCCTGATTGAGGCTGGCAATCCGCCCATCCCGCGCACTCACCGCTCGATGCAGGCTCGCAATCTTCCCGTCCCGCTCAGCCACGGCTCCATCTAGGGTTTGTCTCGGCAAAGACGGGGATATCAGCCAAGCATGAATATTACTGCTGTCGGCAACTTGTTGCGAAACCTCGGCCTGAATTATGTACTCTTGTCTTACACAATCTGCCAGCGCCTCGAAAGTAATATTAAATCCTATGGAAGCATAACAAGCCTGGAAAAACTCTAGCGGTGAACTAATGACCTGATTTGCACAATAACCAAACCGGGATATTAAGTTAAGGAGCGAAAAAGATGCTCGAAAAATAAGTTGTCTCGCTGATATTTCCTTGTGCAGCACCCATTCTTCGTCAATTAACCGCCAAGATCCGAAGCCATCTATAATTATGTTTTGGGGAAGATAATCAAAAAACTCGCCAGGAAGATGTGTGTTAGCTGAGAATGGCCCAATTGAGCTTCCCCTAGAATGAGCTATTGCCTGCAATATCAAAATATAATGTTTAAAGAAACCACCTACCTCTTCAATAGACCAGCCATCACGGCTAACAATTCGAATGAATTCGTGTGACAAAGGTCTGCCCTGCGCATACTCGGCCTTTTCTGGAACGGAAAACCTCAACAGCTTGCAATCGACGGATCTAGATCGATTCTTTGACAACAAGCGATAGTGCACTTCAATTAATCCATTATCAGCTCGGAGGAAGGACGTTTGTTTACAAAATGCCTCCGCCCGTTCAGTGCTAAAGTGCCATGCATAAACGGGCAACACCGGGTCATGTTTTTCACGCTTTTCTGCAAGTACCAAGAAAGAATTTGCTAAGTCCAAAGCAAGTGCGTTTCTCTCTAAAGTGGGCCACACGAGTTCGGGAGAAAAACACAATATTGGAGGCAACTGCGGGTCTCGCCGAACACTCTGCCATGCAAATACAGATGCGTCGAAATCCTCGGCATTAAAACCAGCTTCCGTGACTATTGAAAATGGCAATTTGTAATCCGGAAATGGTGCCATGAACACCGTGTGCATAAATCCGGCATCCCGTAATATTTTTTGGAGGACTACGCGGCCGAATGTTTGTGGCTGGTCTCTGCGGTAACGCCCCTCAATGCCATACATTGGTTGCCCAAGATGATCTTCCGGCGCGCCGGCAAAATACTTCAGGCCCAATTGGTTTTCGATGGCAACAATTAGCTTTCCATCGGGCTTGACCAAGGAGCGTACTCGCTCCAACATCGCAAGTGGCGGATTTTCTCCAGATGTGAACAAATTAGCGTATTCAAGTACGCCAACCAGGGTGATAACATCGAATTGATGGTCGCATTGAAATTGCTCAAATTTCTCGGCCAGAACAGTCACATTTTCAAGATCGCGGGTTCGAGAGCGGGCTATGGCCGCCCGGCGTGGACTACCTTCAAGTGCTAACACATTTGCGCCGCATTCGCCGAGGTAGCGCGTAACGGCGCCGCAGCCAGCACCAATCTCCAAAATGTCGCCTTTGAGAATATTCTCGAAGGGACGCATGATATTGGCGCGTGCGCCACTCAAATGATAAAGCGAAGGCCAGTCGGTACAATGCCGACGAAGCTCTGTGGAGAGGATGGTGATATCAGACGCCTGTTTAATGACGCTGGCAATGCGTTGTTCAGCTTCATCGCCATCACTGTAATTAATACCGGCGAAACCAAGTCTTGCCCATATGTGCAGTTCTTGGTTAAGCACGTAGCCTGAGATTAGCAATGTGCTTTGCATCAAATATCCTTTTGGATAAGGAAATAAACGCTGCCTTTATCTTCCAATCGTTCATTTCCCTCAAGAATATTGAAATGTCTATCAATTATATTCCACCCCTTGTTTTCTATAAGTTTTTCAAATGAGCGGCGAGAATAGCGACTACCCCATGTCCAGCCTGGAGCAGGGCTTTCGTAATAATCAACAGTTTCAGAGGCCAATGAAACTACGTTCTGTACAATTAAAAATCTGCGTGCCAAAGCATAAGACTTGTCCAGAATCGCGTCAGGATTCTCAACGTGGTAGAGGCCCCCAATATTAGCCACGATATCAAGGGGAGTGAGAGTCTCTATGTCGTTTACATCCATTTCAATGAACGTGCAGTTATCAATGCCAAGCCGTTCTGCAACTTTATTTGCTATAGTGAAAAAACCATCACGATTATTATCAATTCCTATTGATGCCGAGATCCCTAAATGCCGTGCTGCCATCGCATAATAGCCATCCGCACAAAACAACTCCGCAAAAGTAACGGGTGTGTCAGTACTAGTCCTGCATTTTGCCAACGCAAGCAATATATAAGATAGGATTATCGGTTCTTTGCAGGCTTGATTGGGCTGAAAGATGCCCGGCAACTGTTGGTTCTGAACCCCGAATAAATGATATGAATGATACAGTGGACCAAGGTCCTCCAAAGATCTTATTGTGCTTGTCCGTTTGAATAATTTACTGAGCATGATATTTAGCCAGCAACCATTGGGGTGATGATTCAATGCAAATTCTCATTTTAATATCTCAGAAATTGATAATTTAAGCTCAAGGTCAGTAAGACCAATAAATTTGGCGTGAGGGCGGACGACAAAGTGTATTGCATCATAACGTCGATCATGGGGAGTGTGTTCTTCACCTTGCTGTGAGGCAATGCCTATCGAAATGAAATAATCGCCAGGAGCGAGTCTGCACTTAAAATTTGCCTCAGCATGTATGACTGCCCCCTTTTGAAAGCGTGTTTGAAAATCAGCGCATTCGAGCATCTCCGAGTTGGTCCCATTGACTGCAACACCTTCCTTAGTCTTGGTGATAACACCAAATATAGGCCGCAACAAATCACTATTAAATTTTGCTGATATCCCGAACAGTATAGTTTGCCCGATGGTGACCGCTGAAGGGTACGGCTCATCATCTGCGGCTATGTAGAAATCCAAAATCGTTGCAGCTCCATCTCCCCATCGATATTCAGCGGGATTGTAGCCTGGGCGGGAATAAAATATATCTTCAGAATTACTTAAAGTGTATGCAGTATTAGCAACGGATGGTGCAGCCGCATTGACTGATTGGACAGGCAGACTTTCTAGTGTTATTTTCTCTTTACCAAAAAGTAAGTCCATATAACGGTTAACAACACGTTTTGGATC
This sequence comes from Nitrospira sp., assembly GCA_019636815.1. Taxonomy (GTDB): domain Bacteria; phylum Nitrospirota; class Nitrospiria; order Nitrospirales; family Nitrospiraceae; genus Nitrospira_D. Next base: position 13,481 of record JAHBWT010000052.1, on the reverse strand, counting down.
ACCAGACTCCAAGTGCGTACCATTATTAAGCAAAATTGCGGTCGAGCAATGCATGACGATTTGTTCGCTTGAGTGAGTTACAAGCAGGATACTCGTTCCATTTTCCTTAAGCTGACGCAACCGCCGGAAACACTTAGCTTGAAATTTGGCATCGCCAACTGACAGGGCTTCGTCGACGACCAAAATATCAGCATCGATCTGCGATTGAACTGCAAATGCCAGACGCACTACCATGCCGCTGGAATAGGTCTTAACCGGCTGCTCGATAAATTGACCGATGTCGGCAAAGGCGGCAATGTTTTCAAATCGCGCATCGGTTTCTTCCTTGCTTAGTCCCAGTACGGCGGCGTTCATGTAGACGTTCTCACGACCGGTGAATTCTGGATTAAAACCTGAGCCGAGTTCCAATAGAGCCGCAATGCGACCTTGTGTTTCTATCGTGCCGTTGGTGGGATTGAGCGTGCCGCAAATCATTTGCAACAGCGTGGATTTTCCGCTGCCATTGCGGCCGATGATGCCGACGGTCTCACCTTTCTTCACCTCGAAGGACACATCTCGCAGTGCCCAGAATTCTCGACAATATTGCTTGACCGGTTTCCCGACAAATCTTTGCAAACGTGGATAGATCGACTGTTTCAATCGATCATGCGGCTTGTCGTAGATGTGGTAGCACTTGCTGAGATTTTGTACCCGAATGGCGACGTCGTCGGCCACGTATGCGGGTTGATGGGACAAGGAAGAATGGACTCCCTCACACTGCCCCTTTTCCGTCTCGCTCCTAGCCCTCGCCTCGCTTACATGTGATTGCGCAGCGAACGCTCGCGAATTTTGCGGGATTGGAACCATCAGACTTGCCCCGTTTCTATCAGCTCCGTGCTAGCTTTAAATACAGCCATTTTCTATTCAAGAGCCAGGATGCGACGATCAACCTCTACCTAGGAAAATTTGAACATGGTGCCTAATTCGTGCTCCATGTGCGCTATGTTCTCCGCAGGAAGCCCTGCTAGATGACGCCTCCGCAACGCGACTCGAAGTCATTTGCTAATTCCGCATAATAAGGGATTTCTTTTGTGCGGCACTCCAACTCACCACTTGCTGCTTTACACAGCTCGATATCCAACTCATTCATGCTGACTAGTGTTGAAAACAATGTCTTTCCAAGGACTTCTTCCAAGGAAGACAACGTACCATCGTACCCTTCAATCCTTGGTGAGCGATTGGTCTCTGTCGCGTAATGCAAGCGTAAGTTTGGAAACATTGGTTTAAGGAAATGTTCGGTAGCAATCATCGCCTTCTTAAAGTCTTCAACGGTGCTACAAAGGGCGCAAATTCTAAGCCTCGCAATCGCTTCATCAAGATGGCTCGCCAGGGGAGGCCATACGGGACAAGCTGAAAGATGCGCAACTTGAGGGCTTAAAAGATAGTTAGGATGCTCACGGATCAGGAATTGGATAAATTCATGTAAGGGGGAACGTTGTGCTGCCTGCGCAATAGGGTGATTGCTCTGTTCTATAGTTTGATAATAGCTATACATTGAAATTAACCGCTTGAAGGGATGGCGCACCAGAATGAAGTCATAAAACCTGAATTGCTTATTCAGCAACAGGCTTAGATTGTAATTTTGTCCAACGAAATGATGGCTCGAGATTGCATTCAGCTGTTTACCGTGAAGATAGCCAGCAAGCATATCGTCCGTGAAAGAGCCCTCGCTCTCACCTGATGGATGATACTCCGCGAAGCCTTCACCGAATTCCCGTTTCAGTATGTCGATCAGGGTAGAGCCTGCATTTTTAAAGAAATGATGATGCAAAATGATATTTTTCATTCTTGAGCCTCATCGGTAACAAACGATGAAGTAGCACAAAGACCGCTGACCTTGATGGCAATATCGTCACCGCTCATCGGAAGTCTCTGAATGTGTGTTGCCTGTCGCCTTCGGGTACCGCAATGCGAGCCATTACTTCGGCAAGCACCTTCCCCGCACACTCTGAAGGTGAGGCGATCGATGTGTCGATTGTCAAATCAGGCGTTCCTGGTGATTCATACGGATCGTTCACGCCCGTAAATCCTGATATTTTTCCAGCCCGCGCCCGTTTATACATGCCTTTTGGGTCTCGCGCTTCACATGTTTCAATGGGCGTGTTGATATAGACTTCTACAAAATTTTCTGCGCCGACAATCGTTCGCGCTAATTGCCGATCATCACGGTAGGGTGAGATAAATGCCGTGATGACAATTAAGCCCGCGTTGTTCATCAAGCGCGCCACTTCCGCGATACGTCTGATATTTTCGGTTCGGTCCCTATGTGAAAACTCCAAATCCTTGTTCAACCCATGCCGGATATTGTCGCCATCCAGCACGTAGCAAGCATGGCCGATATCGACCAAACGACGCTCTAACGTAAATGCTAGGGTGGATTTACCTGATGCGCTCAAACCAGTCAGCCATACTGTTAGAGGTCGTTGCCCAAATAGGCGACGACGATCCTCGGGTTGGACATGCCCATCATGCCAAACGACATCGGCCGGCTTGAAGTTGTCACAGGACATCGGCAAACCCTTTTCGCGTTTTCTGGAACCAAGCAAATCCGGCCCACGAGATCAGCATACCTGCCGCCAGCATCATTCCCCATGTCCCGATGTCCGGCACTTTACCAAAGATCAATGTATTGCGGCCTTCTTCGATAATGAAGGTCAGTGGATTCAGATAGAGCCACGCTTGGTATTGCTCCGGCAAGGCGCTAATCGGGTAAAACACGGGCGACAGAAACAGCAATACAGTGGTGACCATACCGGTGATTTGCCCGATGTCACGCACATACACCCCTAGCCCGGCTAAGAACCACGCGAAGCCCATGGTCGCAAACACAAGCGGTAGCAGCACGCAGGGGAATAACAGCACCGTCCACATGAGTTGCTGGTTCAGAATCAACTGTGCCAGCAGCAAGACCACTAGGCTGATGGCAGTATGAAACAGCGCCGAGCCCAATGCCACGCACGGCAATATTTCCAGCGGAAAAATGACTTTCTTGACGTAGTTGACGTTAGACAGAATCAAGCCGGGAGCGCGGTTCAAGCATTCGGCGAACAGTCCGTGGACGATCATGCCCACGAAAAGTACGATGGCGAAGACGGTTTTACTTTCACCGCCACCAACACTCCAGCGCGCTTTGAACACCACGGAAAATACGAAGGTGTAGACGAGCAGCATCAGGACAGGGTTAAAAAACGACCACGCAATCCCCATCACTGAGCCTCTATAGCGGCCCACCACTTCACGCTTGGTCAAGGCTATAACGAGGTTGCGGTTGCGCCAGAGACTAACGGCGATTTCACGAGGGGACGTACGAAACTGTTGCATCGGTGAAATGGCGTAAGCGAACTTGTTCGGAGGTCCACAGCCACCTTAAGCGTCTTAAACGCGCATCAGTTTTCCCTCAGGTTGCTGAACTTGGTAGCGCAACCTTCACAGTACGTGTTAGACCGAACAGGAGCGGTACAACGCCATGGATGGCTAAGTGGGTGACCTGGATCAAAATAACTCCTCTTTGAGCACCCGCAGCAGGTATCGCCCGTACCCGTTCTTGGTCAATGGCTGCGCGAGCTTTTCCAGTTGGGTGGCATCGATCCACTGTTGTCTGAAAGCAATTTCTTCCGGACAGGCCACCTTCAAGCCTTGCCGGTTTTCGAGTGTGGCAATGAACTGGCTGGCGTCGAGCAGCGATTCATGAGTCCCCGTGTCCAACCAGGCATAACCTCGACCCATGACTTCGACGTTTAGTTGGCCTTGTTCTAGGTAGATGCTGTTCAGGTCCGTAATCTCCAGCTCGCCGCGCAGGGAGGGCTTCAGGCTTTTGGCCAGGTCCACCACCTGTTGATCGTAGAAATACAGCCCCGTGACGGCATAGTTGGATTTCGGCTGCTTGGGTTTTTCTTCCAACGATCTCACTCGGCCAGCTGAGTCAAAATCGACGACACCATAACGTTCGGGGTCCTGGACATGGTAGGCGAACACACTTGCGCCTTCGGTGCGGCTCATAGCATGGTCAAGCAAGCGATGAAAGTCATGGCCATAAAAGATGTTATCCCCCAATACAAGGGCAGAGGGATCATTGCCGATGAAGGACTCCCCAATGATAAATGCTTGCGCCAGACCATCGGGTGAGGGCTGTACTGCATATTCGATATTCAGCCCCCACAGGTTACCGTTCCCCAGTAGCTGCTCGAACCGCGGGGTATCCTGTGCTGTGGAGATAATGAGAATGTCTCGAATTCCAGCCAGCATCAGGGTGCTGAGCGGATAATAGATCATCGGCTTGTCGAATACCGGCAACAGTTGCTTGCTGATCGCTACTGTTGCCGGATGCAAGCGGCTTCCCGTACCGCCGGCCAGTATGATGCCTTTTCTGGGGAGGAGGGAATGGTCAGTAGTAAGTGGTGAGTTGCCAGTAGTGAGTTGAGTCATGTGGTGCTCAGTTTTTTGTGCAAGCCGGTTAGCCGCTTTCCAGTGTCATTGGCCAATTCAAAGGCTTGGTGATCCGGTGCGGCGAAGCCAAGCATAACCGCCAGTTGCAGCTGAGTTTCAAGTTCAGCCAACGAGCCTCTCGATATCCCAATGAAATTCAAGAACTCCCTTATGCTATTTCGCCCGGCGCCTTCGGTGATATTGCTGGGTATTGACACTGCTTCGCGTCTCATTTGCCGAGAGAGTCCATAACGTTCCTCCGCTGGGAAGGTAGCAGTCATCTGATACACGGATTTAGCCAATTCCATCGAAAATTTCCATGCTTCCAGTTGTTCGTGTGGTTTACCCATTGCTGATTGATGGTAAGTGGTGAGTAGTCAATATTCTTTGAACTTACAACTCACTACTCCCCACTTGCTACTTCCCTTCAGCCAGAACTTGTTTCAGAATATGCCGAACCCCACTGTGCCAATCGGGCAATTCCATGCCAAATGTCCTGCGCACTTTGCAGGTATCCAATCGTGAATTGGCTGGACGCTTGGCGGCTGTAGGATACTCAGACGAGGGAATCGCGTGAATTGCATCCGGTGAGAGCTTGAGCGGCCGACCAACAGCCAGAGCTTCCGACACAACAAACCTTGCATACTCGTACCAAGTGGTTTCCCCGCTAGCGACGAGATGGTATAAGCCGTAAGAAAAGTTTTCGTCGCCCTCACGTTGGCATTGCCGAACCAACTGAGCTGTCACATCCGCCAACAAGGCCGCAGAAGTCGGAGCTCCATATTGATCGGCTACGACATTCAAATGCTCTCGCTCGAGAGCCAATCGCAGGATAGCCTTTGCAAAATTACTCCCATGTGCCCCGACCACCCAACTCGTGCGAAAGATCAGGTACCGCGCTCCGCTTTCTGTTAGCGCAATCTCGCCGTCCCTTTTTGTCCGCCCATAAATACTGAGTGGGTTGGTCAAATCATCTTCAGTGTACGCGCTCGGCTTGATGCCATCGAAGACATAGTCGGTTGAATAGTGCACGACCCATGCTCCCAGCTTTGCCGCTTCTTCTCCGAGGACTCCCGGTGCAACAGCATTGACAGCGTGAGCCAGTTCCGGCTCTGACTCCGCCTTGTCCACCGCCGTATAGGCTGCGGAATTGACGATCAGGTTTGGCTTGACTGACCGTACCAGCTCACAGAGCGCAGAGGTATCGGCCAAGTCACACTCAGCATAGTCCACGGCGCAGACCTCCCCCAATGGAGCCAGTGCACGTTGGAGTTCAAAACCAACCTGACCATGCTTGCCGGTTAACAATATCCTCATTCTATTCCTGCGCTGTAATGCTTTTGGTGAGTGTCGGGCGGCGAGTGGCATGCAGAGGGTGATCCTCAGCGAGGTAGCTCAGCATCACGGCAATTTGAACTTGTGTATCGAGTTCGCTTAACGAACCACGGGCAATACTCAAGAAATGAGAATATTCCTTGTCACCTTCTCGGGCCGCACCCTCAGCGATATTGGAAGGGATGGATATGGCTGCGCGCCGCATCTGACTCGTCAATCCGAACATTTCTTCCTTCGGAAAGGAGGTGGTAACAGCGTAGATCTCCTTGACCAGCAGCATTGCCTGTTGCCAAAGCTCCAGCCGTTGATGAGGCTTGCCACTCGCCATTTGCTACTTGCTATTCGCCATATTGTCTCTCGACCCATCTCCGATACCCACCACTGGTCACATTGGCAACCCAGCTCTGGTTTGCCAGGTACCAAACCACCGTCTTGCGGAGACCTGTTTCGAAGGTCTCTTGAGGCTTCCAGCCAAGTTCACGTTCAAGCTTGCTCGCATCGATGGCATAGCGGCGGTCATGGCCCGGGCGATCCTGCACGAAGGTGATTAAAGAGCGGTAAGTAGTGAGTGGGGAGTGGGCAGTAGAAAGTGGGAGCTGGGAAGCGGGAAGTGAGGATGAGTCTTTACCACTGCCTACTTGCCCCTCACCACTCGCCGGATTCAAGGGACGCAGTTCATCCAGAATGTCGCAGAGGGTCTGTACGACATCCAGGTTGGTTTTTTCGTTCCAGCCGCCAATGTTATACGTTTCACCCACACGCCCACCGTCAAGCACCAGTCGGATAGCGCTGCAGTGGTCCTTGACGTACAACCAGTCTCGGACTTGAAGTCCGTCTCCATAAATAGGAAGCGCCTTGCCCGTCAAGGCATTGAGGATGCAAAGCGGGATGAGTTTTTCCGGAAAGTGGTACGGACCATAATTATTGGAGCAATTGGTCGTCAAAACCGGCAAACCATAGGTATGGTGATAGGCACGCACAAGATGATCCCCGGCCGCCTTGCTGGCCGAATAGGGACTATTGGGCTCGTAGCGACTCGTTTCGCTGAAGGCTGGTGCATCCTTCGTCAATGAACCGTATACCTCATCGGTGGAGACATGCAGAAACCGGAAACGTTCCTTGGCTTCGCCTTCCAATGCACCCCAATACGCACGCACGGATTCAAGCAAGTAAAAGGTGCCGACGATGTTGGTCTGGATGAATTCGCTTGGCCCGTGGATCGAACGGTCGACATGACTCTCTGCGGCAAAATTGATCACAGCGCGAGGACGGTGTTCGTTCAACAGTCGGCCGACGAGTCTGGTGTCACCGATATCGCCGCGTACGAAGATATGCCGGGCATCGCCCTGCACACCGGCGAGATTTTCCAGATTGCCCGCGTAGGTGAGCTTGTCGAGATTGATGACGGGCTCGTCGCGTTGCGCCAGCCAGTCGAGAACAAAGTTAGCGCCAATAAACCCGGCTCCGCCGGTGACGAGGATGCTCATGATCCTATTATGACCAGATGCGTCGTATGTGAACGATGCACGAAAGACCTTGGCAGCTTATACCCGCGACGTTTGGAATTCTTCAGAATGCCCTTCGAGCGAGAAACGATTCATAGCTCGGCACAAGCCTCCTGAGATCATGAAGCAACCTCTCTTCGCTCCATTTCGGAAGATTCCCCTGCAAGGACTCCAACCATGCTCCCAGCTCGCCAACCGGAACAGGAGCCCCTACAGCTCGACGAATTTTCGGATGGCTCGTTGGCTCGGCTTGTTCGTGTTCTTCGAACAGTTCTTCATAAAGTTTCTCTCCAGGCCGTAGGCCGGTAAAGACAATCTCGACATCTTTACCCGGGACCAGACCAGCCAAAACGATCATGTTTCTCGCAAGGTCGGCAACCCTGATCTGCTCCCCCATATCGAGGACAAACACCTCTCCGCCCTTCCCAATGACACTCGCTTGCAGAACCAGTTGCACGGCTTCCGGAATGGTCATGAAAAAACGTTTGATCTCCGGATGGGTCACAGTGACCGGCCCGCCTCTGCGAATTTGATCATAGAACAACGGCACCACGCTCCCGTTGCTTCCCAACACGTTGCCGAACCGCACCACCGTAAACTTAGTCAGACCTTCCTGGTTGAACTCCTGCATCAGATGCTCGGCAACGCGTTTGGTGGCGCCCATGATGCTCGATGGGTTGACCGCTTTATCGGTCGAAATCAGCACGAATCGATCCACACCATTTCTCACGGCTGCTTCAGCCACCGCACGAGTCCCCAGAACATTGTTACGAATGGCTTCCTTGGGGTTCAGCTCCATGAGGGGAACATGTTTGTGGGCTGCAGCGTGAAATACGATATCGGGGTTTGTCTGATGAAACACTTCCGCCACGCGGTCCGGCACCGTGACATCTCCGATAACCGGAATGATGTTCACATCCGGAAACGCCGTTCCCAGCTCCAGCATGAGCGCATGGAGAGCATTCTCATACCGCTCGAACAGGACTAACGAGCGCGGTTTGTGCTGAGCGATTTGTCGGCACAATTCCGATCCGATCGATCCCCCGGCTCCTGTTACGAGCAGTGCCTTCCCCCCGATCAGGGGGTCGAGCGCTTGGCGATCCGTTTCGACCGGCTCACGCTGTAACAAATCGTCCAGGTTCATCGGCCTCACTTGCCGGAGCGAGACCGGATCATCGAGCAAGCGTATGACGCTCGGCAAGGTCTTAATCGGAATCGTACAGCCTTCCGACGCCGTAAGAATTTTTTGCATGACCGTGGTCGAGGCCGAAGGAATGGCGATGATGATCTCGTTGGCCTCCAGCTTCTCTGAAGCCTCCTTGATCGCGGTGGTCGTTCCCACGACTGGAATCCCATGGATCCTCATCTTGCGCTTGATAGGATCATCGTCCAAAAAACCGACCGGACGGCAGTCATAGTCTCCACCTGACAGCATATCTCGCACGAGCAGCTCGCCCGCATTCCCGGCGCCGACAATCAACGCTCTTCGGGCGGTCGGTCCGACCATTCGCAACCACTCCTTGAACCAGCGCACCGCCAACCGTATGCCGACTAAGTACAACGCGTTCAACAGACCCGTTAAGATGATGACGGATCGAGGATATTGGCTGACCCCACCGACCACATGAAGGAGCACGTAAAAGACCCCGACACTGGCCAGAGAGGCGACAATGATCTTCCCAATGTCGTGGAGGCCGACGTATCGCCACAGCCCGCTCAGCGTTCCAAACATCCAGAGGCCGGAACCGAATATCAGCAACACGGCGGGCATGTGATCCCACATCACCCGTTGATATTCAGGAGGAATATCCGCATCAAATCGAAGCATGAAAGCGCTAAGGTTTGCCGCAAGAATCAGGATCAACTGTACGCTTATGACCAATGATGATCGGTAGGCGAGCACCGTGCTTCCATATCGGTCGGCAAGAGCGTGAAAGAGCTGGGCGACGATGTGTTTCATGCGAGACCTGAGATCGGGACAAGGCACTCGCGCAGTCCAAGCATGGTTTCGGCAGCTTGGATCACACGATGCACAGGAAGTTGTTGAAGACAGTCGCTCAAACTCTTGATGTGGCGGTCGCAACCTTCACCCAGACAAGGCACACAATCTCCTTCCCCTTGAAGAAGGAACACATTTCCCTGCCGCTGCGACCCATGCCTGCGCCATGGGCTGTGGGTTGTCGGAGGAAAATCCTTCGGCCAAGGTCCCCATTTCACCGGATTCGATGGTCCGAACAGCACCACCGACGGCGTGCCGACGGCGGCCGCCATATGACTCACGGCGGTATCCGTTCCAACGTACAATGCGGCACGGCTGAGGAGACAGCCAAGCGCCGGCAGCGTCACATGACCCACAAGATTCACGGCACCCGGCAAGCCCTGGACAATCTGGGCGCAATACGCCGTCTCCGCTGATTCCACTCCCGCAATCACGACCGTGATCCCTTGCTCCATCAACCACCGTCCAAGTGCGATCCACCCGCCCACGGTCCACGTCTTATACGCAAACTTTGGCGAGACGTGTAACACTGCATATCGCTGCACGTCGCGCTGAGGAAACCGGCTCTGAACGGATACCTCATCTCCCGGCGTCCAACTGACAACGGGCGTTCCAAGCGCTGTCACCCCAAACGGCTCGAGTAACTGTAGATTCATGGCGACAGTATGGGTCTGTACGTTATCGAACGGGACCCATTCGTGAAGCAGACGCCGTTTCCACCATGATTTGTTGTCCGGCAGGAGCGTTCCGACTCGATATCGACCCGCCGCCCATGCGTGAAACGTCGGCCGATCCCCGGCCAACACCGAGATCGCGACATCATAACGGCTCCAGATCGAACGGAGCAGATCGAGATGGGCCTCAGCCGATGGACGTTCGGAAATGGTCAACACTCGCCGTAGGTCCCTGTAGCCTGACAGGATATCCTGAGTTCCTTCGAAGACCAGCATGTCGATCATGAGATGGGGCAAGGCAGTCTTAAGCGAGCGAATCACCGGTGTGGCCAAGAGAACGTCCCCGATTCGACGCGTACAGACGATCAATGCGCTGCCGATGTCTCGCTTCATCGTGCGACCGGCCCATAGCGGGCAGTCAACGCCCTGCTAGACTTTCTTCATGAACGCGAGCATGTCATGACCTTTATCCATGAAGCTTGCCGGGATGCTGCATACTTCCGCGAGGACTTTCAGCGCGCGATAGATGACCGGAGAAGCCTGATGGGATTCCGCAAACCGTACACGTTTGGTCTCAAGATACTCGAGCTGAAACCCGCACCGAGCCGCGAGACAGCCAAGCGAGTGGGGCGTAAAGAAACTGACATGGCCGCCGTAGCGTTCCACTTGAAAGTAATCCCACCGACCTCCCATCAGATCCACTGTCCAACTCGCGGCATTACCGGTGCCGACAACAAGGAGACCCCCAGGAACAAGAATTCTTCTGATTTCGCGCAAGAGGTCGCCGGGATCACGTAGATGCTCAATTACTTCCATCAAGGTCACGGCGTGAAAACTCTCCGCGGGATAGGCTGCGTCGGTTAGCATGCTGGAGCGCACGTTCAACCCGGCGGCTTGAGCCGATCGTGCCGCCACTTCCGCCGGCTCCACGCCTTCCGCCTCGATACCGTTCCGCAAGGCGCTCATGATCAATGCGCCGGTGGAACATCCGACATCCAACAGTCGTAGAGACCTTCGCTCATCGAAGCCCAGCATAAGACGGATGCGTTTGAAGATCCGAGCCGCCCGCTGATTATGCCGCCGCTGAGCGGATTGAGGCGGCAAAGTCCCTTGCCAGGAATTAAACTGAGTCAGCGCTGTTTCGTAGCGAGATTCGTCGATCTGGCTCACAAGTTGGCCACAACTCGAACAGCTAAGAAGGCAGCCTTCCGGCAACGAAACCGTGGTTTCGCGCAGCTCGCCATCACAACCGACCGGGCAACGACGAATGAAACGAGAGCCGACCGACATTAGACGTTGCCAAGCTCATCGAGTCCGATTGTGGCGCGGACTGTGTTCGACCGAAAAAGATTCTGCAGGCGCTCTTGATTGGCCGGCAGCTGCGCGCGATCGTGCTCCGGATGCCATAAGTGAAACACCGTCGCGGCGAATCGTGCGTTCTTGTGTTTCACTCCGGCATGAAGCAGTCGAATGACCAAGTCGGAATCTTCCAAACCCCAGCCTTCGTAAGACGCATCCAGTCCGTTCACCCGAACCAGGTCTGTCCGCCATACAGACAGATTGCAGGTTTTGATCCCACTCCACCGATTCGGCGACCATCTTCGAAACAGACCGTCGGGCAACTTCACCAATGGAAGCATGCGATTGACATCACGGCGCAACCACCGACGTGCCCACTCACTCCCACTCCACGCATGAATCGGGATTTGCTCGCACACCACACGAGCCGTCAACTCGGCCGACAGCAACACGCGATTTGATCCGAGGAAATACCCAGGTTGGGCCAATTGTTTATGCACCTGTACGAAATGGCGGGAGGGGACACAGTCTCCATCCGTGAAGATCACGTAGTCGGCGCTCGTCGACGCAAGAGCCCGATTACGGATCGCCGCAGCTCGAAATCCTCGGTCTTCCTGCCAAATATGCGTAACCGAGAACGGCGCACGATGAACATATTGTTGAACAACGTCCCCCGTCTCCTCTCTCGATCCATCATCCGCCACGATCAAATCAAACGCGTGATCGCTTTGCCCGCAATAGCCTTCCAGCACAACCGCCAGCGCATCGGGGCGATTGTACGTCGTGACGATCACCGCCGTTTTCATTTCGACGGTGCGTTGTCATGTCTTCGGAGCGGAGCTTGTTTGGGTAGCGGCCACATTTCCTGCTGCTCATACCGCTTGGCGTACCGATAGAACGTGCCTTCAAAATTTCCAAAGGCAATGACAAACCCTGGCCAACCGTCCAGAAATCCCAGTTTCGCCACGTAATGTTTCAGAAACGACCAGAAACCGTGAAACAGGGCGGTACCCATGGACACCCGCCGATCTGCGAGCTTCAATGCTCCAAGAGACGAATAGCGATTGGCTTTCTTGACGACTTCTTCAAAATCTCTGAAGGGGATTTGCCAAATCGCATGTTCCAGACGACCGGCCGGCTTGGCGGTTAAGAGTTCGTATCCTTCGTGGACGGGAGATTCCACATATCTCATCGTCCCCTTTCGAAACAATTGCGGCTGGCGAAAATTCGGGTACCAGCCGGAATGCTTGATCCACCGTCCCATAAAGTAATTTCGCCTTGGGACAAGGTAGGCGTCATGACGAGGAGTTCCAGCAAGAATCGCGAGAATTTCGTCGCGCACTCCCGGTGTACATTGTTCATCCGTGTCGAGGCTAAAAATCCATTCATGGGTACAGGCTTTGATGGCTTGATTGCGCAGATGGCCGAAGCCCTGGAACGGAATCTGAACAACTCGGGCTCCTAACTCCTGTGCGATCCGCGCAGTCTCATCGGTACTGGCGGAATCGGCTACAATGATTTCATCGGCCCACATCACGCTGTTAATGGCATCGGCGATTTTTTTAGCTTCGTTGTAGGCAATGATATACACCGAAAGATTCATGCTCTCTCATCAACTCGTGAATCAATCCCCGAATACATCAGGCCGGAGAACCAGCAATAGAACAGCTTCTCAGTATGGTCCACCAGAAAAGGGTTGAAAAAACTTCCGAGCGCGATGGTCACCACCAGCCCTTTGGCAAGCAATCGATAGGTGGCGCCTTCGATTCGCGCGGTCGAGCACCACTGTTGCGCGAAGAGCCAAAGCAGCAAACCGAGTCCGACTATGCCGACTTGCGCCATGATAAAGAGGTATTGATTATGAGGATGAGGAGGAACATCGAAGCCGGCCTGTCCCACACGCGCCCGGTACGCTTGAACAAACCCTCCCGTACCGACACCTATCAGGGGGTGGTCCTGAATGATCTCGGCCGTATGATAGAAAAATTCCAATCGCCAGCCTACCGCATCATCCACGACAGCTACCTCTGGATTCCACCCTGTGACACTCGAGACGGTGAGATTCACCCGTTCGTGAAATGACGAGGAAACCTGGTACGCGGTCAAAAATGACACGCTGAGCACCACAATCGCTGCGAGTATTCCCCGCCATCCGAGGATCATATGAAAGACCAGGATGGCCAGTCCGGCCAGCACGACATACCC
>JAHBWT010000051.1 GCA_019636815.1 Nitrospira sp. | reverse complement strand
TGCCGCGCTCCTCACCTTGGCAAGCATGAAACCAGTGCCTTTCTGTTCTGGACCGCGGCCGACTTGCAGGCATTATAGGAAGTCTCCATCGGGGTTTCAATCAAACCCCCAACAGGATGCTGAAAAAGTCCGCCAGCGGCGTTCTCGCATCGCTCAGAGGCTCAACGTACCAAAGCGTATGCCTCGCCTCTTCGCTCGCTACAGCCTTGCCGGACAGCCTTTTTGAGCATCCTGAACCTACTCTGACATTGGCACCGCTATGGAACATTTCAGCCATATTGTTGGCAATAACCGAGTTGTTCCGCAGGCAACTGGATCCGACTTCTTTACTGGCGCCTCTCACCTCCACTCTGTATAATCCGTACATATGCCGCTGACCTCCACCTGGAGGAATGACCTTTTTGAGCCCATCACGATCTGTTGGAAGGCTTGCCCGATCTTGTTCCTCGGTGTTGCGCTTTGGCTTCTCCTCTTCCCGGTAAATGGCCTTGCTTCGTTTGCGATGAGCGAGAGCGCCTCGATCCTGACGCAGCGCGCAACCGGCACGTCGCCATTTGTCGGATCAGCCATGGCGGTGCTGGCGACACTTGAACAGGCGCAGGTCCTTCCCCCTGAAGGAAGTCGAGAAGCCGATCGCGTGATTCAGTCCGTCATCCAACTTCAATCCGTCTTTGCCAAAGGCACCGATCCATCCATCCAGGACTTTGTGCGACATGCTCTAGCGGACAAATACGGTACGAACGCGCCGATCGCTCTGGAACGATTCCGTTCCAATGGCTGGACCACCGACATGCTGGAGGCCCTCGCGGATGCAGATGCGCGTGCATCTGCCGAGGACCTAGAGGACCTGTCAGCCGGTCTCGGCCAGTTCAACCTATCCGTGGACGATTTTAGGCGGTTGATGCAGCTCGTGCGCGATGGACGATCGGCGATTGAGACACGAGGGCAGAGCTTTCAAGAGGTGTACACCCATCATAGAAACGCGATGCCGGGAGCGACTGCTCGCGAAAGATAATGTCTGGAATATTCATCTCGCCAAGACATCTTCATGCTCAACCATGACCGAAGGAGGGACACATGGCAACCCGTGCCTACATTCTTATCAAGGTAAAAGCAGGCAAAACCAAGGACGTTGTCGGGGCGCTCAAACGCATTCCCGGCGTCGAACAAGCCCACTCCTGCTTCGGCCGTCCCGATATTTTCGTGTTTATCAGTGTGCATGACGAACGGGCGCTCTCTGACGTGGTCATCACCAAAATCCATGCGATCGACGGCGTCGAAGAGACCGACACGCATATCGTCGCGGACCCTTAAGCCGAGAATGGAAGAGTGACCGGAGCCCCACCGAGTTGTGCCGACCGGTAACAGGCTTCGGCGATTTCCACCGCGCGACATCCATCCTCTCCCGTCACGGGCATCGGAGAGCCGTTTCTCACCGCCTGCAGGAAGGCTGTCACCGCGGCTAGGACGGTTTGAGAGGGAGGGAGATCGAATGCATGGGTCCCGGTGCCGTCGTGGCAGCGAACTCGGCATGCTCCCCAGTCGACTTCCAATCGCCCCCTGGACCCCCACCACTCCGCTCGACCAACCCGGCCTGACGACACTCGGGCAATTTCGATGTAGCAAGTCGTTCCCCCGGACGTCATGAGACGAATCGAGACCGCAGTTTCCGGTGAGACCGCCGGGCGCACGTCCATCGTACAACGCGCCTCGTCGACCTCTTCGCCCGTCATGAACCGAACGAGATCGAGCATGTGCACACCGATCTCCAGCAACGCCCCTCGCTTGCCATAGCCATCGGCATGGCCTGGGACGGTCGTCCTTTTCTCAATTCGACTGATAAGATGGACTCGCTCGGACTGTCCGATACGAGGCAGAAGCGTCTTCATCTGTTGAATCGTGTGGTCGAACCGGAGAGTTTGCGCGGTCATCAGCGGCACTCCGGCTTTGCAAGTCATGGCGACCATCGCGCGGGCGGCGGCAGCCGTCGTGGCCAGCGGCTTTTCGATCAACATCGGTTTGCGGGTTTCAACCGCCAATCGACAGATATCCGGGGCGAATAGTGGAGGAGTCACAACGATGATCACATCCACGGCAGGATCAGCAATCAACGACTCCGCCTTCCCGTAGACTTTGATCGCGGATGCTCCGGACAGCTCGAACCCCTGTTCTGGATGTTGTCGACAGACGGCCTGAAGGGAGGCGGCCGGCAGATCGTTGACAATATGCCGTGCGTACCGAAGCCCATGCCGGCCTACTCCGATCAACCCGATTCCGATGCGTTCAGTAGCCATGCCCCTTCACCGATGGCTGAGCAAAAATTGGGTGGGAAGCCATCACCGGCACGTATTTGACATTCCCGCAAGCGGCTTCATATAGTAGTGCGATGATAAGTGCAAGGCCACTTTCCTAAAGGCATTTCGACCATGCTCACGACACACCCCTCGCCATTCACGTTGGACCAGATCGGAACAGGAACCGCCCGTTTCCCAAGCGGCGTGCCGATCCCCACCCATACCGATCAGATGGTCGACCCGTACTTCAAGTCTAAAATGCCCAAGGAGCACCAAGTCGATTGTCTCTTGTTCTGGCCCCAATCACCGGGTACCTATCCAGGGCTTGTGCTTTTGCACGATCGGTGGGGCTTGACGGGACAGATGAAAGACCTGGGGGCCAGACTCGCCTGTGAAGGGTACATGGTGGTCCTCCCGAATCTCTACGGTCGGTTGGGTGGGATGGTGACCGCCAACGACGACGTCGCAGCCGCCCTGCTGGAACGACAGAATGATACGCAGGTCCTTACCGATATCAATTCCTGCTGCGAATATCTCAATACGCGCATCATCACGAAGAAGAACATCCACGGAGTCGTCGGGTACGGAATGGGCGGATCCTATGCGCTGAGTTTCGCTTGTCAGCGGAAGCGGTTACGCGCAGCCGTGTCCTATTACGGGAAGATGCTCTCTTCTCACGAACCGTTGAACGATCTCTTTGCCCCGGTGCTCTACCATCATGCAGGAAAGGACCCCTTGGTCACCCAGAACGACGTGGAGCAATTGCGACGCGCCTCTGCGGAATATGCCAAGCGAGTCGAGATTCATCTCTATCCGGAAGCTTCATACGCCTTCTGCAACGAGATGAAACCGAGCGTGTATAACCTGGAGAGTTCGACCCTCGCCTGGGAACGAACCGCGAGCTTTTTGAAGTCTTGCTTCCAAGGAACATGACGCGCAGCAGTCGGCCTCTCCCCCGCTCGATTCATACACAGGTTCATGGCCGAAGGCACCCTCGATCTCCGCAGCACCGGCTCCGGTCCCTAGCTGGATGCGTGTTGCTCGTCATAGTCGTGAGCTTCCTCCCATCACTCGCACCGGCAGAGGAGCACACATCCCCGACATTGTTAGCCGACGTGATCGCTCAACGCGCCGACCAACTCGCGGCGGTCGATTCGGATGAAAAGGCCATGGCACTGTTCACCACTGACGTCGGCCCCGCTCTAGGTTTGAAAGATGCCGCGGGAGCGCTGGGAGCCAAGCAACTCCCGAGTAGGGTCGCCAAGAAACTCGGATTGGCTGAATTATCGGAGTCGGTTTCTGAGTTGATGGGCGCGCTGGCCGTTTGGCAACTTGCCGACTCCGTCGACCGTGACGTCGGCCACTCCTCGACGGCCACCGCGTTTTCTGCAGCCCGCCAAGATTGGTTGCGAACTCGTGGCCGGAACGCATCGCTCTCCGACTTATTTCGCCTCTCTGAAGAAAACCAGGCCGTTGGAGCCCCTGAGATACCTTCGGACCGACACCACACCAAACTGTTGTTAGTTGCCCAGCGTACGGCATTTGAGGCCAGCCAGCAGGCAACCAAGGCCTGGTGGGATGTCCACAGGTGGAAAGATCGCATTCGTCAAGCAAAAGGCCTGGCTCGGCTCTGCGGGACCTGGCAATGGACCATCCACAATCATCAGAACCATGGAGAGCAGAAGGCGGTCGTCATGTTCCCTCCGGCCGGGCAGACATCGGCCCATGCCGCGACTCCGTCAGAAACTGTTGTCTTGGGAGATGCCATTTATTTGAAGTGGGAAAACAACGGGCGCATTCAAGAAGACAGTCTGCTGTTCATCAAAGATGACGCAAAGATCGAAGGGTCTTTCGTGAACAATACGGGAGGATGGGGATCGATTACCGGTAAGCGAACGGCTGCCTGTCAGCCCTAGGGCTTCTTCAAGCTCCTGATCCGCGCCATGCGCGCCATCCCAGCAACACCCACCCTACAATAAACAATACTCCTCCGACTGGCGTCACCGCTCCCAGCCAACGGATCCCCAGAAGCGACACACCGTACAGACTTCCGCAGAACAACAGCGTCCCGGCTAGAAACAACCATCCGGCTCTGGCTGCTCCCGCATCCCGCCCGATGCGAACCGCGAAGCCACTCAGAACCAGACCGAAGGCGTGATACATCTGATAGCGAGTCGCCGTGTCGTAGACAGTCAACATCGGTGGTTCCAGCATGTCCTTGAGCATATGCGCGCCGAATGCGCCGGCTGCCACGCCCAAGCCGGCACTGACACAGCCGATCAAAACCAACCATCGCGATGAAGTATCAACATCCATAACCCACAGCTCTCCCGACATCCTTATCGCCGACCGGCGCGATCATACGTGATTTCGGCCGAATACTCCATCCGGCAGATCGAGACGGAGCATCCATCGCCGTATGGTATAGTTCAGTCGTGCTCCACCAAACCGTGATGATAGTTCCCCTGCGATTCCTGACCGTTCTTCTGGTTTTGGGAAATGTTGTGTGCGCGGCCGAACCCCAGCAGGCCCGATCTCAGCAGGCTGAGCCCGGCAAAGGCCTCACCGTCGAAGACCTCACCCGCGGAGTGCGAAGTGCCGCACAGAACATCGAGAAGGAGATTCCCAAAATCGGCGCTGCGGTCGGCAACACCATCAAATCCGTTCATGGGAATAGTTCGGAAAAGACACACCCTCGGAAACAACCCTCTGACAAAAAATAGCGCTCAATCCCAGCCTCGTCACCTCTCGAAATGAGTCTTTGATTCTTGTTTCAGACTGCGGTATGTTGTCTGCGGCTTTCCACAGCGTCCTGGTATGGGCGACATCGTACTATGACCTGCCTGTACGATCGAATACAACGGGTACGGATCGATTTATTTCCAGCTTAAAAGAGGATCGTCATTATGTGGGATAAGAAGCGAGGCGACACGGACGGCGAGGGTGGAAATTTTACCGTCCTCGGGAAGGATGTCACGTTCAAGGGCGTCGTCCATTTTCATAGCACCGTTCAACTCGACAGCTCGATTGAGGGAGAGATTCATGCCAAGGGGATGTTGGTGATCGGCGAAAATGCAGTCATTCGAGGCTCGATCATCGCCGAGACCGTCGTGAACAGAGGAAAGATTCATGGAAATGTGACTGCCACCGGAAAAATTCAATTACTCAAGTCTGCGATCCTGCTCGGCGACGTCTCTGCTCCGTCTTTTTCTATGGAGGAAGGAGCCTTCTTCAAGGGATCGATCGACATGGGCTCCCACCCGGTCGTCGATGAGCTTGAACAAACCCCCTTGGTCCTCACAGAAGCACCCCAGCGGCTGAGCGTCTCCCGTCCAGTTCTGATCGAGACAGAGCGAGGGAAGTAACGTTCCTTCGCCCGTCGCTGCTTTTCAATCACCGAACTCGAATAAGATCTGAGGGCCTAGGTCCTTTAACGTCCTCTCACAGAATTCCCTTATACCCTCACCTGCGTCACCTTCATAAACACACTGATGACCGTTATACTCGGTCGAGAAATAGAGCCATATAGATCCCTGTAATAGATCCATAATTTCCTAACCCAACGAGTCATATCTTTGCCCATTCGCCATTGCTACTATCCCGCTGCATTCAAACAGGGCGTAGTCTTCGAAATGCGTATGAAAAATATTCTGGCTCTGCCTAAATGTCTGAGACCAGTGGTTCGGTCAACGGATACATCAGCGACGTGCTCGGGCGAACTCTTTCCGCTGCAAAACCCTAGACAATCCTCTAGTGCGCTCCGCGACGGCTATACGGCTATAGTGCTCGCGGATGGTCGGGGTCCACATCACGAATCTCCAAGCAGCTTCAGCAACCGCTTGGAATCACGCGGCTCTCGACCACTCAACCAGTTTCGAAACGGCCTCTGAGAAGCATTAAGCCTATGGTGTTGGCGTCTCGATCATTCCAGCCCTGCAGGAGCCGCAGGTAGAGCGCACGAAGTTCATCAATGCTGGACAATCTAAATCTCCCTCTTTGGCAGTTTTTCGATCCGAACCGACTCATACTGAAACAATATCGAGCGACACGCCGCCAACCAACCTCGCCTATGGCGGCACGATGTGGCGGTTTCGCTACGGTATTCATCGCAACGTGAGTAGGGTCTCGGAGTCGATATGGGACAGCTTCTCCGGGTTGCGAACGTAATAAAGGATGGCGATGCGGGCGTCCTCGACACGCACGCACATCACGCCGTCGATCTCGCCGTTCAGGCGCAAAACGAGCGCCGGGTTGCCGTTGATCATCGTGTGCTCAGCTGTGAACGTGGCTTTGGATTTGCCGAGACCACCGGCGATCAAACGGACCACTTTCTCCGCGCCGACGATCGGCCGTAGTACCGCCTGCTTGACGCCGCCGCCGTCGGCGACAAGAACGACCCCGGGGGTGAGAATATCAAGGAGACCCTGCAGGTCTCCTGACTCGATCGCGCGCTGGAACGCCTCCAAAACAGCGCGGGTTTCGGTTGGGGAAACCACATTGCGAGCGCCATGACGCCGGCGTATCCGCCGCCGATTATGATGACACGTGTCTCTTTAGACATGGTGTTTCCTTTTTTGTATGTCAGCTGTTAGCTGCGCCACCTTCTTGATCAACATAGATGTGCGGCGGGCCGCCTCTCGGTTCTTGGAGCGAGATCGTCACGGGGAGATGAGACCGATACCCACCTGCTGCGCTTGCAGCAGCACGCTGACGTAGAACTGCATTGGTTTAACCAGAGCCCCAAGGACCTTCGTTTCAGAGATTCCGAAAATGAAGAATGCTCAGATCGGTCGGACGTTCATGCCCATGATCCTGATCGATGCGAACCCCTTTGTCTATGCCTATGTGACTTCCCTGCCCCAGCATCAAACCGCACGCACCTGGCTCGATTCACATCTGAACGGCCCCACCCCGGTAGAAATGCCATGGCCGACGCTGCTGAGTTTTGTGCGCCTTGTATCCAATCCCCGAGTTTTTGAGCACCCGCAACCAACCTCAGCCGCATGGTCTCAAGTAGAAGAGTGGCTGAGTTCCCCGGTCGTCTTGATTCCTCAGCCCACAGAACACCATCGAGAGATCCTTGGCTCCTTACTCAGCGATACGCTCGGACGTTCGAACCTGGTGCCCGATGCACATCTGGCGGCGTTAGCAATCGAGCATGGGTTGACCCTCTACTCCATGGACCGTGGGACCGTGACTTCGCTCGCTTCCTCCAATCTCCACTGGAATGATCCTCTTCAGCGACAAAAACATAGCTGAGGCATGCCATAGCGAAATCGATCTCTGGAAGGCAGTGTGTGCAAGATGGGATGAGTAGCCTACCCATTCATTGAGGACTACATAAGGTTCCGTTATTGAGCAGGTGTTTCTCTACGAGGGGTCCTGTGAGCTATTGACCGGTTCCATCGAGATTGCGGATGAGCACGGCGCGGCCATGGCGGTCGAGCCAGGATTGAATGCGATCGCCCACATGAGCCGGTCGATCGATTCGCGTGTTTTCATCATGGGGAATACGGACCTCATGTCCCTGAGCATCTCGAACAAGATATGCGCCACCCTCCAAGGCCTGCACTTGGCCGACCACGGACATGGAGGATGGCTCTCCGGCACACAACGCCACACGTTGTTGTTCGCCCAACGTCCCCGAGACGATTCCCATCCCGAGATATTCCTGTGACGAATGTTTCGGCAGACGAGACTGAGTGCACCCTGCCGCCAGGACCAGCATGGCAGGCAGCACCACCGCATATCGGCAAGCTGTGAGCATAGGCAACATAGTTCATGACCTCCACATATCAAATAATGAGGGCTGACGAGAGAGGCGTGCCGCGTACCGTTCCGCCACTATTTCATAGCGCGACGGATTGCTCAAGAAAGTGGAGGAAAGCCAACCATGGGCTCAAACACGTGGTCAGCATTTTTTCAGGGTGACAACTCGGCCTCTCTCCCCTGACTCCTCGCCAAGGCCACTTCTGATCCTCCGTGACAGTGGATTCATCCCAGGATCTTACTTCCCGATCACATGGCCGGATCGATCCACCAGGTATTTCCGGAACTTCCACGTCATCCACAATCCCGCGTGACGTGCCTATCCCCGCACGTGTGACAAGGCTTGCGCGGATTCACCAATGCTGGCAAGCTCCGTTCTGCTCCACCGTACGACACACGCACCCAGCATGGTTCTATTCGTGAGGCAATGACTCCTTATGGCGACACTTCACCGTTCGTTGCTCCAATCCCTTGCGATCATCCTGCTGCTCTTGCAGATCGGCTGTGGAGCCGCACAGTTCGGGATGTGTGCGCCGCACACACAAGAAGAAGGCGCGCCGAGTCAGAATTGGGTCGAATGTTTCGAGCGGCCCTTTTCGCACCGAGGGATCACCCATTCTGTCTTCTGCCTGAATGACGGGGCCTTCAAGCCGCCGGTGCTCTTGCTCCACGAGATGACGGGACTGTCTCCCGGAACATTGGCTTATGCCGAAGAACTCTCGAAGGACTTCACGGTCTACGTACCGCTGCTGTTCGGCGAGAAAGGCAGGTTTTCTCCTTCCAGCGGGCTCTGGGCCTACTGGTTTCGTGGACTGGTCGAGTTCTTTCCCGGCGGTGAATGGGGCGTCCCCGCGCAGGGCAGCACCCCCATTATCAACTGGCTGCGAGGCGTGGTGCAGACGATCGGAGATCGGCACGGCGCTCAGTCCATCGGCATCATCGGCAATTGCATGACCGGTCCGATTCCGTTGGCCCTGCTTGATCATCCACGAGTCGGCGCAGTCGTGGTGGCTCAACCGGCGTTGCCCATGCGCTTCTGGCAGTCTACGGATACCGATAAGGAATCCCTGGGGCTGTCGACCGACGATCTCCAGATCGCAAGACAGAGCGCGGCGATGATCTATGGGTTACGGTTCGAAACCGATTGTATGGCGGATCGTGCAAAACAACAGACGCTGCGCCGCGAATTTGGCGATCGCTTTCGTGATGGAGAAATCCCCGCGAGTGAATACCAGTCGGAGGGACAATCGATCAACGCCCACAGCACTTTGATCGGCTCGTGGAAAAATGACGGCCAAGCAGGGCAGCCCTCGCGAGACGCACGCGCGCGAGTCAGGTCCTTTCTCCTGACTGAATGGCGCGCGAACGCCCATTCTTGACATTCCCTGCTGAAGACGCTAAGCACATCTCCCCAAAGGCACCGTCTGACCGGGCCATCGCACCTCACGTTATGAGAGAAGGGAGCCCCACATGGCTGAGCGACGACTGTTTTATGCCACGAACCGCAACCATCTCGGCAGCGACCGCTGGCATCCGAACGGCTACGGAAAGAAATTCAGCGATGACGGCATCGAGAATCTTCGTTTCGGTCGCGCTTTGGTGAAGGTCGATGAATCCAAAATAGATAAGTACATCGAGAAGGACTGCGGATCTATGGGACAGGGCGATGGCGAGGGATTGATCAAATATCTGAGCAAGTGCGCCGAGTCTGCCAACATCGTGGCCTATCGAGAAAAAATCAACCGGTCGGTCGCCGAAGACCAACAAGACAACGTCAAGCTGGGCTCCAAGTCGGCGTTTTCAGATCTGCAAACCATCATGCGCCAAAGCTCCGATGTGCTGCTGTTCATCCATGGCTATAACGTCTCCTGGACCGATGCAGTCGGCACGGCCCTGTCACTGCAAGAAATGTTGAGCCGCTGTCCCGATGGAGACTCCGAGCAGCAGGTGCAAGTGGTCCTCTTCACATGGCCCTCCGACGGCATGGCGCTGCCGTTCGTCTCCTATAAATCAGACCGGTCGGAAGCGGCCGGGTCCGGCAACGCCGTCGGCCGCGGTATTCTGAAAGTACGCGACTTTCTCGCGAGCTTGCGCCGCTCGGAAGAAGAACTCTGCAAACAGGATCTTCATATCCTCTGCCACTCCATGGGGAACTACCTGCTGGAGCACGCGATCGAACGGTGCGATGCCTTCACGCCGGGCAATGCGTTGCCTCGCATTTTCGAACATGTCTTTCTCTGCGCAGCCGATGTGGACGATACGGCTCTGGAAGAGGGACAACCCTTAGGCCGGGCGCACGAATTGGCCAGAAGCGTCAGCGTCTACTATAATCGTGGCGATGCGGCTCTCGTCATCTCGGATTTTACAAAAGGCAATCCGGATCGGCTGGGATCAAACGGCCCGGCCAGACCGACCCATGTGCATAGCAAGGTCCACCAGGTGGACTGCACACCCATCGTCAGGGGTCGGGTTGAACACAGTTACTATCTGGTTGGCCACGTCAACGCCGATATCCGCATGAGCATCGACGGGCTGCCTCACGACGACCCACGGCGCCACCGCAATCGAGTCGGCCTCATGGGTAATCAATGGGAAATGCGCTCGACATAAGCGAAAGGGGCACCGTTCGTCGATCTCCCATTTCAGTCGGCACGCGACCTCCCTCTCTGATCGGCTGGGATCTTATCCGATGGCCCGCAGCGCCGCATTTCGCTCTTTCGCACGATTGATGATCGCGGCTGTGCTGGCTGATCGTCGGCACTGCTCGGCACAGGATGCGCTCGGATCGCTGAGAGAGTATTCACCGACTCGTTCATCACGGCTGATCTCTCGACGCCGCTTCCTGGTCGAGACAGCAGCCGTAGGTGCGACGCTCGCTTTCGGCACACAGTATCCCCGTAAGCTCGCCACCGCCAAATCCACATCCCCCACCCTGTCCGTCGGTATCGTTGGAGCAGGCCTTGCTGGACTGGCCTGCGCCGATACACTCAAGACGCGTGGCATTCGAGCCTCGATCTATGACGCGGGGACTCGCTCGGGTGGCCGCTGTTGGTCACTCCGCGGCTTTTTCTCCGGACAAGTGGCGGAGCGTGGAGGCGAGCTGATCGACACGCTTCACAAAACCATGTTGGGATACGCCAAACGATTTAGCCTGAAGCTCGAAGATGTGAATAAAGCGCCTGGAGAAGTCATCTACTACTTCTCAGGACAGCGGTATACGGAAGCGGTAGTGGTCGCCGAGTTTCGCGAGTTTGTCTCGATCATGCGGACCGACCTGCATCGCCTTTCGCGGGACGTGACAGCCATCGGCCATACGACGGATGACGCGGCGCTCGACCAGATCAGTCTGCTGGCCTATCTGGGAGGACAGAATACGGCGGGGATTGCAGCCGGACCGGTTGCCAAGGCCGCCATCATCGCTGCCTATGAAGCAGAATACGGGCGCGCGGCAAGCGAGCAAAGCTGTCTCAATTTTCTCCTGTTCATGCATCCCGATCGTCGCTCGACCTTCACCCCATTCGGTGTCTTCGGTGACGAACGCTATCATCTCGTCGACGGCAATGATCGTATCATTGAAGGTTTGACTCGCGAACTCCCCGGGCAAATCACCTATAACCGCACGCTTCTCCGCGTACGGCGTGTGAGTGACGGACGAATTGAATTGACCTTCCAAGAGGGCGCTCACACGGCCATCGTTACCCATGATGTGGCTGTACTGGCAATTCCCTTTTCGACCTTGCGTCTCGTTGAACTCGACGCCAGCCTCACACTGCCACCGGCTCAACGCCAGGCGATCCTCACGTTGGGGTACGGCACCAACGCCAAAATGAACATCGGCTTCTCAAGCCGTCCCTGGCACGCGCTTAGCAGCGACGGGACATCCTATTCCGATCTGTCCAACCACCAAACGACCTGGGAATCCAACCCGACACGGGGCTCGGATACGCGGGCGATCCTGCTCGACTATTCAAGCGGACAGCGTGGCGCTCGATTGAACCCGACTGACGTCCACATCGAAACTCAGCGATTCTTACAGGATCTCAATCACGTGTATCCAGGTGCACTGGAGGCTGCCACGTTGATACAGGGTCGGTATCTCGCCCACCTCGAACATTGGCCGTCCAATCCGCTGACCCAAGGCAGTTACACCTGCTATCGCCCCGGCCAATTTACAGCGATAGCCGGACTGGAAGGTGTTCCGGCAGGCAATCTCTTTTTTGCGGGCGAGCACACCAATTCGTTCTACGAATGGCAGGGATTTATGGAAGGAGCAGCGCTCTCCGGCATCACCGCCGCCCGGTCCATCTTGGCCACAACCAAAGCACGGTAATATTCGTCACAGGCCCGGCACGGCTCTCGCCTTTTCCTCTCACACGTTCTTCCTCTGCATCCACACACCGCTTAGGTTACAATCGTGTATCGGTTGTGTGATCCATGCCGACCTCCAATCCCTTACGACGTACTCAGCGAACGCCACAAGGATCGATCCGTCTCGCGCCGCTGGGCGACTCCGCGATTACGGTCGAGTTCGGAGACGAGATCGATCCATGCATCAATGCCTGCGTCGTCGCATTCACCAACACAGTTGCCGACCAAGGGTGGAAAGGCATCCTGGATATCGTCCCGACCTATCGATCTGTCACTATTTATTTTGATGCTCTTCAATGGACCTTTCCGGACTTGGCTCAGAGACTACGCCGGGTACCGCGCCAAAGTTCTGATGCGATTAGGTCTGGCGGAAGGCTGCACAAGATACCCGTCTTGTACGGCGGTGAATGGGGGCCTGATCTGGAAGACGTGGCTATCTTTGCGGGCCTCTCGCCTGCTGAAACTATTACATTGCATACATCCGTCCGCTATCAAGTCTACATGCTGGGATTCAGCCCGGGATTCCCCTATCTAGGCTTCGTCCGTGAACGGTTGGCGATGCCTCGGCTCTCCACACCCCGAACGAAAGTTCCAGCCGGCTCGGTCGGCATTGCAGATCGTCAGACCGGCATTTATCCATCCTCGACGCCTGGCGGCTGGCGCCTGATCGGCCGGACACCAATTCCTCTGTATCGCAAGAGCAGATCAACCCCCTTTCTTCTCAAGGCAGGCGACCTGGTCCAATTCAATTCGATCGATCAAGACGAGTTCGATAGACTGAGCGGCGAGAGCGCACGTGCGGACGATTGATGTAAACAGCGACATGGGTGAGTACGAAAGCCAGGACTTCTTGGGACGTGAAGCCCTGCTCATGCCCCTGATCACGTCCGTCAACATCGCGTGCGGAGTTCATGCTGGAAATCCTGACCTCATGCGCAGGACGGCGAGGCTGGCGGCACAACATGGGACAGCGATCGGCGCACACCCGGGATTTCCTCATGCCGGGGATTTTGGTCGTCACGATCGCCGGACCTCCCCGGAAGAGGTTGAATCTCTCGTATCTATACAATTGAAGACTCTGACCGACGTGCTGGCATCGGATCATCTGACGCTCAGCCACGTGAAACTTCATGGCGCGCTCTATAACTTGGCGGCCAAAGAACGTGCGATTGCCGATGCAGTCACGCGAGCGGTGGCATCATTCGATCAACAACTGCTTCTCTTTGCCTTGGCAGAATCGGCTCTCGTTGACAGCGGCAGGGCCGCCGGCCTCTCGATGGTTCAGGAAGCCTTTGCCGACCGTGCCTACCGTTCTGACGGAACGCTGGTCCCACGCTCTGAGTCTGGCACGCTGCTACAGACCGAGCATCACGTACGCCGTCAGCTGCACGAAATCTTGAACGGTTATGTCACGAGTATCGATGGGCAACAAGTAGCCCTACAGTCCGACAGTCTGTGTGTTCACATCGACACTCCCCATGCCGTTGAGTTCGTCCGCCTCGTTCGAACTGAGATTGAATCAGCAGACGCACGTATCGCGAGGCCTCGGGCACACTGATGGATGTGAAAACAATCCAAATTCAGGTCGTCAAACCGGGGTGGCTCTCGACGGTACAAGACCTAGGACGCTACGGCTATCAGCAGTACGGAGTGCCGGTTGCTGGAGCGATGGACCTGTTCTCCGCGACAGTCGCCAATCGCCTTGTCGGCAACCCAGACGATGCGGCGGTGCTGGAGCTCACCCTGAAAGGACCAGAACTGGAGTTCGAGGGAGACTCACGCATTGCCATCACCGGAGCTGACCTCTCTCCGACAATCGGCGGCACACGCGCTCCACTCTGGGAATGTATCGGGATTTCGCGTGGCAGTAGGCTCTGCTTCGGCACGCCGCGAGCCGGAGCTCGCTCGTACCTGGCGATTGCCGGCGGTATTGACGTCTCGTTGGTTCTCGGCAGCCGTTCGACCCACTGTGCGAGTGAAACCGGTGGATTTAACGGAAGACCGTTACGACAGGGAGACGTTTTACACACTGGCCAGCCCCTGCAATCCGTCGAGAGTCTGATGGGCAAGCGCTTCCCAGATCAACTGGTCCCGCGCTATGGGAAGACCACGACGTTGCGGATCATTCCTGGTCCCCAACAAAACCTGTTTCCCGCAACCGCCCTCGCAACTTTAACCGGCTCTTCTTACAGAATCACTTCAGAGTCCAATCGCATGGGCTATCGCCTAGCTGGGTCACGGATCATCCAAAAAGGTTCGCCGCATTTCATCTCCGATTGCACGACGATGGGAGCCTTGCAAATCCCGGCCGATGGACAGCCGATCCTCCTCATGGCCGACCGGCAAACAACCGGCGGGTACCCCAAAATCGCCGTCGTCATCTCAGCAGATCTGCACCTCGCGGGGCAGTCGGCTCCTGGAGATACCGTCACGTTTGTCTTATCTACCGTTGCCAAAGCCCAAACAGCATTGCGGAAACACCGTGCCCTGCTCGATGCGGCTTTGCCGCCACGACACCTCTCACCGATCGCTTCACACGGGTGAATAGGTCTCCCAGAAACCAGAGACACGCTGTGCGAACGGTGATCATCGGTTTCCGACACCGCTTTCTTTCCCCCGACTATTTGGATTGGAGCGAAGCCATGTCGATCGAGAAGCGGTACTTCACATCGGACTTGAGCAGTCGGTCGTAGGCTTCATTGACCTTCTGAATGGGGATGACTTCGACATCGGCGGTGATGTTGTGTTTCCCACAGAAATCAAGCATCTCCTGAGTTTCGGCGATGCCGCCGATGGGAGAGCCGGAAAGACTGCGCCGGCCAAAAATCAGACTGAATGCCGGAACCGACAGAGGTTTCTCGGGCGCCCCGACGAGGGTAATGTTCCCGTCGCGGCGGAGGAGTTCGATATAGGCAGTAATGTCGTGATCGGCAGAGACAGCATCAAGGATAAAATCGAAGCTGCCGACGTGCTTCTTCATCTCATCCGCGTGACGGGAGACGACGACATCGTCGGCCCCAAGACGGAGTGCGTCCTCTATTTTATTGGGTGACGTGGTGAAGACCACGACGTGGGCCCCGAGTGCACGAGCAAACTTCACGGCCATGTGGCCCAGACCTCCGAGACCGACCACGCCAACCTTCTTGCCTCTGGTGACACCCCAATGGCGCATCGGCGAATACGTCGTGATCCCGGCGCATAAGAGCGGCGCGGCTCCGGCAAGATCGAGATTGGAAGGGACGCGCAGGACAAAGCGCTCGTCGACCACAATGTTATCCGAGTAGCCGCCATAGGTCACGCCGCCGAGGTGCTGGTCCGGAAAGTTATACGTGAAGGTCGCGTTCCGACAGAACTGCTCAAGGCCCGCCTGGCATTCCGAGCAGGTCCTGTCGGAATCGACCATGCAGCCGACTGCGGCAAGGTCGCCTGGTTTGAACTTCGTGGTTGCCGATCCCACGTTGATGACGCGTCCGACGATCTCATGGCCGGGGACACAGGGATAGACCGTGGGCATAACGCCGCTCCACTCGTTGCGAACCTGATGGAGATCAGAGTGGCAGATGCCGCAAAAGAGAATTTCGAGCTGAACATCATGTGGAGCAGGTTCGCGCCTTGGAATCGTAGTGAGGGCCAGCGACGAGGTCACACTGGCAGCGGCGTATGCTTTCGCCGTAGGCATAGAACCAGTATGCACCTCGCTGCCGCGAGAGGCAAGAGCCGATATTCACTGACTGTTGTCGAGACCATTCCCACAATCGCAGCCTGTGCGTCTCAGGACATTCTTCCATGATCGGACTCAACCGAATCAGTCGGTTGGTTGTAAATTGCGAGCGACAGTTCGATAGCTCATCTTGGTAGGGTTGTGTCGGCCATGACCGCCACCGCTTACGTCCGTCGGCAGCGCACATCGCCATACCGGGATTCCGCACTTCGAGAGCAAATGGAAGGTGGAGCAGCACATACAGAAGATCGGATTGTCGGCGACGATTCTGCGGCCCGTCTGGTTTATGGAAAACTTCACCACGTTTGCGAAACCGTCGGCGGAGGGCGTCATCACGGCGCCCATGAAACCGAACAATGAACTCGCGATGGTCGCGCTCAAGGACATCGATGAGTTCAGTGCGGCAGCCTTTATACGTCCGAAGGATTTTATCGGCCACGCCATCGATCTCGCCTGAGATGAACTCACGATCCCAGGGGTTGCAGCTCTCTTGACGAAGGCCATGGACAGACCGATCCATTTTCAAGAATTTCCATTGGAACAAGCCGAGAGCACACCCGGACATGACTTCGCCGTCATGTTCCGCTGCTTCAACAAGATCGGCTACGCGATCGACATTCCGAAGCTGAAACAGCAATACGGGATTCCTCTGACCACGTTTTCCGAGTGGGCCAAGACGGTTGGGTAGGGAAAGGCGAGCCAGGCAACTTCATAATTTCCATTCACGCTCTTTGACAGTGCCTGTTGAGAAGTTCATACTTTAAACTCTACGCCCGCCTGCGATTACCTGGGGTGCGACTGCCTACTTCGTGAGAAAGGTGGTCGAGTTAGGACCTCTGGTCATGACACGGCTTGCGAAACCTCCTACACGGTTGATTTCCATTGATGTGACAGAACCGATGAAGATCGGTCTGCGCAGTACCACAACCCACAACCTTACTGGGAAGATGTGCTACGGTTACCGGATGCCAATCCAGGGCCATACAAGAACGCAGCGAGCAATTCTTTTAGAAAGGAGCGAGGGAAGGTGTGACCTCCACAAACATTCTTGCGGGCTAAGAAAAGATACTCCTATTTACGTGTACCCCAAGCAATAACGAGCCAGGTCGTGCGCTGAACTGTGGAGGATTGTCATGGGAGAACTAATTACAATATTGGGGTTTGCCGGCAGTTTGCGGAAAGACTCGTACAACCGATCTCTCCTGCGAGCCTCAATCACGCTGGTACCCCGCGACACCCGACTCGACACGTTCGAGCTGGACAATATACCGCCATTTAATCAGGATCACGAGCGCGAACCGCCTCTCGCGGTGCGTGCGTTCAAGACGGCTGTCAAAGCCGCGGACGCAATCCTCATCGTGACTCCTGAATACAACTATTCAGTGCCAGGAGTGCTGAAGAATGCCATTGACTGGGCTTCCCGGCCGTATGGAGACAGTGCCTGGGACGGGAAGCCGGTTGGCGTGCTGGGTGCTTCAATTGGGACGCTTGGTACGGCGCGGGCACAATATCACCTGCGCCAAATGTTTGTCTTTCTCAACATGTACCCGTTGAACCAGCCCGAAGTCATGATCGCTCACGCCGAAGATAAGTTTGACAGTGAAGGGAATTTAACAGACCAGAAAGCCACTCAGAAAATCCGTGAATTACTCGAGGCCCTCACGGAATGGACGAAGTCGCTGCAGAAGGCAAAACCGTTGAGTTGAAAGCGGGTCCTGATGTATGCCACTCATATGGCTGGCTCAAGGCATGAACCGGCTGTGATGAAAGGGTATTGAGAAGGACGGTCATACCATGAGGCTCTTCCCATGAAAGCGATACGGTTACATCAAGTTGGTGGCCCCGAGTCGCTTCGCTATGAAGATGCGCCGAAACCGATTCCAAAAGGCACTCACGTGCTCGTTCAGGTCTATGCCGCAGCGATCACACCCGCGGAGTTCGCCTGGTATCCCACCTTCCATACCCTTGAAGGTGGAATAAGATCCTTTCCAATTATTCTAGGTCACGAATTCTCCGGTGTGGTCGAAGCGGTCGGACCGGATTGCATGGGTGTCCAGGTTGGGGATTGTATCTATGGACTGAGCGATTGGTTCATAGACGGTGCGCAGGCGGAATATTGCGTGACTGTTCCTGCCAACATTGCCCCGAAGCCTGTCACACTTGACCATACTCAGGCCGCAGCGGTGCCGATCTCAGCCCTGACCGCCTGGCAGGGGCTCATCGATCGCGCCCACCTCTCGGCAGGGCAACGGGTATTGATCCATGGTGCAGCCGGCGGTGTCGGCAGCTTTGCCGTGCAGATGGCCCGGCATCAGAAGGCACACGTGATCGCAACGGCTTCGGCGGCGAACACCGACGTTGTCAAGGCGCTCGGCGCCGATGAAGTCATAGATTACCGGACAACGCCGTTTGAAACGGCCGTCGGAGACGTCGATGTGGTCCTTGATACGATCGGAGGAGATACGAGAGACCGTTCCTGGGGCGTGCTCAGAAAGGGTGGCCGGCTGGTGACCATCGCGGCAGATGCCGAAGGGGTGAAGGAGCAACGGGTGCGCGATGCCTTCTTCATCATCGAACCGAACCGGAATCAGTTGATGAACATTTCGCACCTGATCAATACCGGCGTCCTTCGACCTCTCGCGGGTTCCGTCTTCGCGATGGAGCACTTTCGGCAAGCCTACGAGCAGAAACCTATGCACGGGAAGAACGTTCTCCACATCACGCAGGAGTGGCAGATGAGCAGGAAAGGAGCACCCGAATGACGACGATCACATTAAGTATCCGCACTGTCACGAGACAGCCGCTGCAGTGGACGGCGCTGGCAGGGGCAACTTTGCTACTGGGCCAGACCGCCCTGGCCGAAGACACCGTATCGGTGCTGATGAAGGAGCGGTTGGCCGACATGGCCGGTAAAGAAGGGACCGTGATCACCGTGGATTATGCGCCGGGCGCCGCATCAGACCAGCACTTCCATCCGGGTTCGGTGTTCGCCTACGTCTTGGAGGGAGCCGTGATTTCTCAACTAGGGGAAGAGCAGCCCGTGACCTATACGAAAGGTCAGAGTTGGTATGAGTCTCCCAAGAAACCGCATGTCGTATCCAAGAATGCGAGCAAGACCGAACCGGCCAAGCTCCTGGTGTTTCTCCTGTCACAGGAGAGCGAGTTGCTCGTCATGCCGATAAAAACGCCCGACAGCGGGGAATGAACCAATCTGTGGTATCTCAAGCACGTGCCTCATCGGACCGTTGAACGGAGGATCTATGATGCAGTATGAAGACCGTTCCAAAACAGCCGACCGCGCGGAGGGCGACTCCTCTTCACTGGAAATTTTGCAATGGGATGATGTAATCCGTTTGGCTCGTCATGGCAATCCTCCTCCACCGCGCCGAGTAGAGAAGACGGATGCGCAGTGGCGTACGATCCTCACCGATGATCAATTCCGTGTGACACGTCTGAAGGGGACCGAGCGGGCACACAGCTCGGACATGTGTCGGCTGTTCGAGCCAGGACAGTATCGGTGTCTTTGCTGCGATACCGTGCTGTTCGATGCGGCACGCAAGTATCAAAGCCATTCCGGCTGGCCCAGTTTCACCCAGCCCGTGGCGCCGGCCGTGGTCGCCTATCATCAGGATGGCAGCTATGGCATGAACCGGATCGAGACGACGTGCAATGTATGCGATGCTCATCTCGGCCATGTGTTCCCGGATGGGCCTGAACCGAGCGGGTTACGGTTCTGCATCAACGCCCTCTCATTGCGGAAGGCTGAGAGTTGATCTGCCTGAAACAAATGTCTGGTGCACCACCTCACGACCATGGCCGATCTGCACCGTGTTGGACGTTATGATCGGATGTCGGACGAATTGAAACGAGCATTCTTGCTGCAGGACTCGGACTGTTCATGCTGTCCGGCGTGTCGACGCAAGACATCACGGTGACCGAGCAAACCTTTGGTTGCATCCTTGACTGGCCGAAGGCCAGAAACACATACTTTAAACACGATGACCCAAAGAAGCTGAAAGAGGCGATGCGGATCCTCCGCGACAGCGTGCCGGACAAAGAGTATCCGGTCGGCACCATCCTGCAGCTTATCCCGATCGCCGCAATATAAAGTACGGCGATGAGAACGGAGCACCTCAATATGACTGATCCTCTTGTTGGAGACCAAGCGTCTACGAGGGAGAATGGCTCATCGCGGCGTGAAATCCTGGTTCAAGGAAGCAAGATCGCAGCCAGTATCGGCGTTGCTACCTTGCTCGGTAACATGGGAGCCTTTCCGAGCCAGTCGTATGGCATGAACCGACCGACGGCGAGCTTGCTCGACTCTCTGACGCCCGCGCGAACTGCCTTGCTGGTAATCGACATGCAGCGTGACTTTCTCCTGCCAGAAGGGTACGCGGCACAGGCGGGGCTCGACATCACGCCTTTGGCCGCGACCATCCGTCCAATCGAACAGTTGCTCGCAGTTGGACGTAAAACCGGGCTGCTGATTGTGCATACCCGCGAAGGCCATGTGCCTGACCTATCCGATTGTCCACCATACAAACTGGAGCGCAGTCGAAGGGCCGGTGCAGAAATCGGCTCGAAAGGCCCGCTTGGCCGCCTGCTGGTGCGGGGCGAAGTTGGACACGATTTCGTGGATGCGTTACGCCCCCTGGATCAGGAACTTGTCATCGACAAGCCCGGCTATAGCGCGTTTTCTCACACGGGATTACATCAAGTATTGATGAAACACGGCATTGAGACACTCATCATGACAGGTGTCACCACGGAAGTGTGTGTCAGTTCTACGCTGCGTTCGGCGGTCGATCTTGGTTACCGTTGCATCACGGTGAGTGACGCCTGTGCATCCGGAGATCCAGCCCTGCACAAAGCCGCGCTGGCCATGATCGGCGTGGAAGGCGGTATCTTCGGTGAAGTCTCCACAACCGCTCACGTTGTGGAATTATTCGCCCGGTGAAAGAGATCGTAGACAAAGAGGAGCAGCCACGCGCAGGGGACCTGTGATCGTCTAGAGCCTCGCGGTCAGGTCGGCCTCGATCGCCTCCGGCTTGTCGCTCGGCGCATAGCGCTTCAGAACCGAGCCATCGGAACCAACGAGGAACTTGGTGAAGTTCCACTTGATCCCCTCGGTACCGAGAATCCCGGGCTTCTCCGATTTGAGGTATTGGTAGAGCGGGTGCGCATTTGCTCCGTTCACGTCGATTTTTGCGAACATCGGAAAGGTGACTCCGAAGTTCCTGGTGCAGAACTGTTCAATCTCCGCTTCGCCGCTCGGCTCCTGGTGCCCGAACTGATTACAGGGGAACCCGAGCACCACGAAATCCCGATCTTTGAATTTATCGTAGAGCGCTTGCAGCCCCTCGTACTGCGGCGTGAACCCGCACTCGCTTGCGACATTGACGATGAGCAGCGTCTTGCCGCGGTAGGCATCCATCCTCTGCGGCTTGCCGTCGATCGTGACGAGGTCGATGTCGTAGAGGCTCATGGATCTCAAATCAATACGTAGCCATCGTGATCGTGACTCCGCAGTGTACTTCTTATGGCCTGATCCTGACTAGTGCCTTTGCGCGCGCCATGACTACCGGCGTGGCCGAGCCTGCCTGTGCCGCAACCACCAACCATCCAAAGCATGAAGAAGCGCACAGCGGTAAACCCACATTGTATCTTCTCCAGGGGTATCACTCCGGAATCTCCGCTTCGACCAGCTTTCCTAGCAGAGTGAGGGATTCTTGCCAGCCGAGGTAGCACGCTTCAACTGGAATAACATCGGGCACGCCTTCTTGCACAATATTCACGTCCGTTCCACACGATACGTTCTTCAACGTGACCGTCACACGAATTTCACCGGGCAGGTTCGGGTCGTCGAAGTTGTCCGTGTAGCGAATCCGTTCATGCGGCACAAGTTCTAAATACTGACCGCCAAACGAGTGGCTTTTGCCTGTGGTGAAATTCGTAAACGACATCTTGAACGTGCCACCGACTTTGGCATCCATATGATGAACCTTGCCTGTAAATCCATTAGGCGGCAACCACTTCACCATGGCGTCCGCATCAAGGAACGCCCGGTAAACTCGTTCTGTTGTCGCATGAAACACACGATGGAGTCGAATGGTATTGGTTCCCATGATTACTTCTCCTTTCCTTCTCAGCCTGGTTTCGATGAGAGTTTATTATCCTAAGCGCGGTTCAACCCTTGCCGATTCCAAGTTCGTCGGAATGCCCCGCCTTCAGGCGAGGCCATTGGACGATGGGACGTCCATCGGTGCGGTAAGGATTGTCGTCTTCGGACCACCGTTGTGGCCAGCCGGCCGGTGAGTCCTCCCACGATTCCTGCCGTCCGTAGACCGTCATATCGAGCAATCGATAGGTGTTTCCCATTGCTTCCACACCGCGCCTCGTTGTCCAGTACGTCTCAAATACCTTGGAGACTTTCCTTAGGTAGCAAACGATGTGCATCATGCCCACATGGCGTCCAACCAAGAGACTGTGGACCGAGTCCCCCTCCGCCGAGTAGCAAGGCATCTCCCAGCCCATAAAATTACGGTACCGGGCGCTCTCTTCGTACGGGCCTTGGCAGAACGTGGCGTAGGTCACGTCGCGAGAATGAAGAATGGATAACTCGCGGACCTGCGATGTATATAATGCGCAGCCCTCGCACTGCTCCGCCGCCGGCTCGCCGGGGTGCCACATGAAGTAGTACGCAATAAGCATCCGGCGTCCCTCAAAAGCATCCAATAGTGTCACCGCGACGCGTTCGCTAATGAGCGGTGTGGCACCATCCACCTCAACCATGGGAAGCCGTCGGCGAGCGGCCGCAATGGCGTCGGCTTCTCTCGTGTGTGCCTTCTCTCGAACCCGCAATGCGTCCAGCTCTGCTTGGAAGGTACTTCGATCGACTATCTTGGGCGTCCGCCACTCTTCACGTGTTCCAGTCTTGTGTTCCTTCATGGACGTCTCCTTCCTTAATTGGTCTCTTGGTCACACCTATAAAGCTTATCTATGGCGAACGCTGTGAGGTCGCCGACCGATATTGATCCGGTCATTATCAGCGCGACGGTTGTGAGACAGCCCGGATACACGCGGGACTCCTTTACGATGCCTCTGATAAGGAGCGGCTGCTGACTTGGAACTCCCTGACCGGCCGCACCTCCATGGTCCCGAACCGCACCGATGGAAACTTCGAGGCGACCTGGATTGCCTCGTTTAAATCTCGGGCGCTGATCAGGAAAAACCCACCGAGTTGCTCCTTCGTTTCAGCATAGGGCCCGTCAGTCACAGACAACTTTCCGCTCCGGACTCTTACACTTATGGCCGTCTTTATGGGGTCGAGTTGCTCGACCGCAAGGAGGTAACCGCTCCTCTTCAGCGCCTCGCAATAAGCCATGGTCTCTTCCATCACGGCGTCGCACTCACTTTTGGACATGGAGTCCCATTTCTTCTCTTCGTGGCAACACATGAGCAGATATTTCATGGCTTACGATCCTCCAATTTGACTGTGAAAGGCTCTTCTTGACTTATAGTCGTTCCCGATGACCAAAATCGACATCGAGTCTGTGCTGAGTTAAATCCATGAGTTATGAGCGTCCCACAGTGATAGGGAAACCACAATCAGCATGACCATCCAAGACAGACTGACCCACCTGGACTGGAAAGCGATTGAAGCCTCGTTATGGCAACGTGGTTATGCCAAAACTGATCCGTTGCTGACAGCTGAAGAATGCGATGCGCTCATCGCCCTGTATAGCAGGGACCACTTGTTCCGAAGCCGGATCGACATGAAGCGCTTTCGGTTTGGCGAGGGGGAGTACAAATACTTCAGGTATCCGTTGCCGACGTTGGTCCAAGCTCTGCGTGAACAAATCTATCCTCGTCTTGCGGTGATCGCCAATGCCTGGGCAAAGGCATTGGGTCAGCCGGAGATGTTTCCGCTGAGCCACGATACACTGCTCGCCTGCTGTCGTCGGAACGGACAGACCAAGCCCACACCGCTGTTACTGCGTTACGGTGCTGGGGATTATAACTGCTTACATCAAGATCTCTATGGAACGGTCGCGTTTCCGCTGCAGCTCACCGCCTTCCTCAGTCGTCCTGACCGCGATTTTACCGGCGGTGAATTTCTCCTCGTGGAACAGCGGCCGCGGGCACAATCACGCGGTGAGGTCTTGGCCCCCGAGCAGGGTGAAATCGTGGTCTTTGCGACACGGCACCGTCCCGTACAAGGAAGCCGAGGCTATCACCGAGTCAACATGCGGCACGGCGTGAGCACGATTCGCTCGGGTTCACGCGTTACGCTAGGCGTCATCTTCCATGATGCCAAGTAATGACCGTCATCAGACACGGCCCAGATGGAGAACCTTTAAGACATGCGGATTGCGACCTGGAACGTCAACTTGCTGAAAGCTCGCCTGGAAAAGGTCATGTGGTGGCTGGATCGGGCGAAGCCGGATGTGCTGCTGATGCAAGAAACCAAGCTGGCGGATGCGGACGCGCCTGTCACACCATTCAAGCAGGCCGGATACGAACTCGTGCACCATGGTGAGGGCCGATGGAACGGCGTGGCAATCGCGAGCCGATGCGGCATCAGCGGCGTGATCACAAATTTTGGAGAGCCGTTACAGTTGGCGCGAACCTCTGAGACCGGCGATGACGAACCGTTGACTGAAGCGCGGATGGTCAGTGCCAACTGCGGCGGCGTATGTATCATCTCCGTGTACGCGCCGAACGGCCGGCAGATAGATTCACCGTTTTATGAAGCGAAGCTCGTGTGGTTCGACAGGCTGGCTCGCTGGATCAACGAGGTCATCACTCCTGATACACCGGCCGTCATCGGCGGCGATTTCAATGTGGCGTCCGACGATATCGATGTATGGGATC
This sequence comes from Nitrospira sp., assembly GCA_019636815.1. Lineage (GTDB taxonomy): Bacteria > Nitrospirota > Nitrospiria > Nitrospirales > Nitrospiraceae > Nitrospira_D. Next base: position 3,378 of record JAHBWT010000051.1, on the reverse strand, counting down.
CTCGCGCCTGTCATGGTGGTACACACGTATCCGAGCGAGAGCGGCAAGCGTTTGCGCGGCTTTCGAGCGCGGGATTCGTCGACGCGTACCGATTGCATCACCCGGAACCCGGGCGGTACACGTGGTGGGACTACCGCGCCGGCAATTTTCACAAAAACTTCGGCATGCGCATCGACCACTTATTGGTGACCACCTCCTTACAATCGCGTGTAGTCTGGGCCGAAATCGATCGCAAGGCGCGGAAAGGAAAACCTATGCCCTCGGATCACGCACCGGTGGTCATCGACCTTGACAAACCCGGCCATCCGTTCGATGCCGGCTGGGCTTCAGCCGATTCGAGAATTGCAGCACGTTTGGAGAAGCAGCGATGAGCGTCCGTCGAGCGTTCAAAATCCTCAACCAAATCTAGGAGTGAAGCCTTGGTTTATCAAGTTGTTGTGTGTAACCTTCCAGCAGTCCAAAACAAATGTTGGTGATCCACCTAAATCACGGAGGCGATTTTGAAACCTGAAAGCGCTGCGTCCTCGCAATCGTCCTACTCGCTGGCCTCTTGACTGGCTCTCCGATTTCTTCAGAAGCGCAATCCGCAACTAAGCCGATCATGATCAAACCCCTGCTTGCAGAGGCCAGTCATATCAGGGACACGAAATTGCGGTAGCCAGTATTGCCAAAGACGTCGAAAAGTGGCTGCCGGTGCCAGCGTGCAAGCCCGTACTCTACTATGGCGACTATGTGTTCGACTTGGAGGACGAATCTGGTTCTATTCGTGTGGAAGTGATGGGAACGTGTGGCAATCAGAGAGGAGGAATGAAAGTAGTGCGTGATGGAGACCGCGTGCTGGTGAAGGGCGTCTTTATTCAACTTCAATCGGGAAACTTCAGCCCACCGGCTACGTTCATCTACGCGTTGAATCAGGCAGTCAGTCGCCTCAGTAACATTGATCCAGAACTGGTCGTTTTTGAACCTAAATAGGGGCTGACGTAGCTAAGCAGGCCTAAACAGGGTAGCTTAGCGGGATGGATCAGAGACGCAGTCGGATGGTGGATGGCAGCAAGGAACGCTGCTGGAGCATTGTGTAGCCGGAACGATGGCACGGGCAGTAGACCACAGTAAGACAGTCGTCTCCACACGTGGCCACCCCATCAACGGCATCGAAAACGTTTGGAACCAAGCCGAATGACACCTGCGCCGGTTCAACGGAATCCGCAAAGAGAGCTTTTCTTGGTATCTGAAGGAGTGCGAGTGGCGCTTCACTGGCGGCACCCGTCAACGGCTGCTCGGACAGCTCAAACAGTGGTACAAATCAGCCAAGCACTCGCCTTTAGTTACGTCAGCCCCAAGAAAAAATAGCCCGTGTGAACACGAGCGTTGCCCCCGTCCAGTCACAGCTCACCAGGGCAGGTTTATCAGGATGCTCAACCTGCCCTCATCCGCACAGACTTGTGGCCCTCCAATGCTCCAAGACTGGGGAGTTCAGCACATCTGCCTTCTAAGCTGAGGGTCGCTGGTTCGATTCCAGCCGGGCGCGACAAGCGGATACAGGAAAGAGATGATCTGGAGAAACAGATTGCCAAGATAGAGGGTTCAAAATTTACCGGATCATCTGAAGCTTGAGAGGATGAAGGAAGTGTAGAGTCGGGCACATCGGCGGGGGTGCATAAGGTCTGGCAGGATGAAAAGGTATCAGAAGAGATTCGGCAGGCCTCAGGTACTAAGCACACAGATGATTGCACACGCGTTGCGTTGCAGGAATCTGGCAATGGATGTTTGCACAGCATGTCGGAATTTCGTTTGCAGGGAAGGCAGACATTGGCGACGGAATTGAATCCCAAGGTTGGACACATCGCATCGAAGTTCGCAACGGTGGTGAGCTTCGCTTCCAGCTCTGCCTGTTGAATCACCTCTACGGCCCCACGCAGGTCGCACGTATCCAATTGTAAATACTGTAACTCAGAAGGAAAGTTGCAGGGAGTTGTAGCTGAGTTCAGCTCGCGTCTATCTATGTTGACAAATTTGAGGATGTTGGCATAGGTTGTCGGAACATATGCTTCTGAATCCTGGTACGTCAGTGTTTCGCCTCACTCTCAGGTGCCTTCTCTCACTCTGGGTATTCTTTAGCTGCCTGGAACTGATTGATGAATCCCACATCATCCCCGCTTTTACAGAAGATGCCCAAGCGGGCAAGGATTATGACGAACAAGCTCTCGCGCAGTTAGCCTCTGGACTTAAGTCAGATCTCTTAAGCCTAGAGGAACCCAGTTTCACCACAACGCCGATGGCGCCCCTTCAACCGCTCGTCGCACCTCCAGTAAGCACGGTCCGGCCGTGTGGGTGTCTCGTGCGCCACGGGCCTTCTCTCCCTCTCTATCAGCAGCTATCGGTCTATCGTATTTGATTCACCTCACATCGAGTTGGTGCGCTGTATAGACCTGAGTGGTCGGGTCTATACGGATTCTTCTGCGACCAGAGTTATTCCGATGAGGAGGTCATCATGGGGTTCTATGTACACTCTGCTCGACTCATTTTGATGGTGTCGAGTTTACCGGGCTTAATTCTTGCGGGTTGTGTCGCCTTTGACCCAGCCGTTCAATCCAAGGTCGAGGATCTTCGGGAACGACCCGCTGTCGCCATACTACGGTTTGGTTTTGACCGAGAAATTACCTCTCTCTCCACTGTGCAAACTGTAGAGGAAACTCTCTCGCCTGAGGAGGAAGCGACTCAGCTGGCAGTGGCCTTGTCGCAGATAGAACAAGAAGCCCGCTGGTTACTTGTGAGTCGCTTGGCCGCCGGGCAAGGGTTTCAGATCGTCTCGCTCACGGAAACGGACGCATTGGCGGATGAGTTACACCTGAAACCGGGCGACATTCCGAATGCAGAACAGCTAGCAGGGTTTCGCCAACGCCTGGGAGCCGATCTCGTTCTCGCTGGCAGTATCTTGGACTATGGGAAAATCCGATGGCAGTGGTTGGCGGCGGGCATGCTCACCGATATGACCGTGGAAAGCATTGCCCTCGGAATCGCCACGTCCTGGAATCCAATTGGGCTTGGAGCGAACCTTGGAGTCGAACTCCTGACCAGTACCCCGTTATGGTTTGGTGGAGGCTATCTGTTTGGGGTGGCCATGCGTCCGGTCCGCGTGGAAGCGCGTGCCTTCGAGACCGTTCAAGGCTACCCAATTTGGCAGGCGATGGAGGAGTCCGTCTATGCGTGGAGCGCTCTCAAGACATTACCGGAGACGTTACGAGGCAAGAAAGAGATTCAATTGAAACTCAATTTAGCTGAAATCGTGGAATCACTTGGCGATAGCTTAACTAAGCAGGACCTTCGGGCATCACGATTGCGAGAGAACCCTGAGCTAGCACAGCACTAGGGCGTGGT
>JAHBWT010000050.1 GCA_019636815.1 Nitrospira sp. | reverse complement strand
ATGTACACGCGCAACGGCTCCTTCAAACGCGACAATGTCGGCAATCTTGTCACCGGCGACGGAGACCTCCTCAACCCCGTCATTACTATTCCTTCCGGCGCGCTCAAGGTGGATATCGGGCAGGATGGAACCGTCTCAGTCCTGCTTCCAGGAGTCACGCAAGCCTCGCAAGTCGGGCAAATTCAGCTCACGCGATTTGACAATCCTTCCGGCTTGGTTGCCATGGGGAACAATCTCTTTATCGACAGTTTTGCGTCCGGACCACCGACGCAGGGAACGAGCGGATTTACCACTGGGTTCGGCACGATCCAGCAAGGGTTCTTGGAAAGTTCCAACGTCAATCTTGCCGAAGAAATGGTCAATATGATCATTGCCCAGCGCAGCTATGAGATCAATTCCAAGACGATTCAGGCTTCCGACGAAATGATGGCCATCGCCAATAATCTCCGACGGTAAGGAGTACCGCGTGACGAGGTACTTGATCCTGATCCTGCTCCCATTCATCGGGGCCTTCTGGACCGAGGCGACGGTGATTGCCGGCACCAGTGAAGATGTCCGCTCAACCGCCGTGAAAAAGCAACCGGCGATTCATGGAGAGCGCGCAAGCCGTGGAGAGCAAAAAGGTACGAGCGAAGTGACCGCCGACTTATTGAGCGTGACGGTGCAGAAGTACCTCGAAAACGAGTGGAGACAGAAAGTGGCGTCGGTGTCTGTCGCGGTCTTGGAACCGACTGATCCTGTTGCCATCCCTGGTGGGTCAGTCGGCCTACAAGTCATTCCTAGCCCTGCCGAAGGCGGTCCGGGGCGGCGCATGTTTCGCGTGGCGGCGACGAACGGCAGATCGACGAAGACTATTCAAGTGGTCGCGGATGTGACGGCGACGATCGATGCTGTTGTCCCCAACCGTTTCCTTAAGGCCGACGAACTGATCGATGCCGGAGATATCAAGACCGTACGGATGCGGGTTCATCAGGTGAATCATCCCTTTATTACGGCCGAAAGCGAAGTCATCGGGATGAGTGCGGCACGACCTCTTCCGCCGGACGTGCCCCTGCGCCACGCATTCGTCAGGCTCCCTCTGGTGGTTAAAAAAGGTGATCGGGTCCTCATCGAAGCGCAACATGGAGGCCTGTCGATCCGAACCTATGGCATTACGAAATCGAGCGGACAGATCGGCCAGACCATTACGGTTGCCAATCTAGATTCCGGTAGGGAACTGACAGCCAAGGTGATTGGTCCTAGCCTTGTTCAGGTGGAGTTCTAACGGCATATTAATGGAGATCCTCGTGGTCAAGAAGCCTATGGTATTGGGCGGAGCAAGGACTCAGGGCAACGATTTGCTCAGGCTTCGCAACGGAGCCTGTTTATCCCTACGGTCATCAGTCTGTTGTTTCTGCGCAGCCTTAGTCCTCCTGCTTCAAGGGTGTTCGAGTCCTCCGGATGTCTCAAGCAAGATCGCCGTGGCTCCTTTGCCTCCGCCGAAGACCATAGGGTCTCTCTGGCAGGAAGAAAACGGGCGGGCGTATCTCTATGAAGATCTCCGTGCCATGCGCATCGGCGACATTCTCACGGTGAAGATCGTTGAAAATCACAAGGGATCAAAATCCGCCGACACAGCGGCACAACGCGAATCGACGATCCAAAACAGCCTTGTCGGGAGCGGTATGGGCTATATCGGAATACCAGGCATACGATTCAGCGATGAAACACGGCGTGGCATGGGGATCAATGCCAACGCCAATAATAAATTCGGCGGGAAAGGCGCCACAAGTCGGACCGGGACTCTCACCGGAACAATCTCTGCGATTGTCACCGAGGTGCTACCGAACGGGGACCTTCGCGTCGAGGGCCGGCGAGAAGTCTCCGTGAACAGCGAAAAACAGTTGATGAGTATCGGTGGAATCGTGCGTCGGGTAGATGTCGATACCAAGAATACAGTCCTCTCGTCCGCCATTGCTGATGCCAAGATCGAATATTCCGGTCTCGGTGTCCTTGATGATGTCCAGCGGCCTGGATGGTTTGTTCGCATTCTTGACTGGGTCTATCCATTCTGATGAGGGGGCCCAATGCCGACTCCAGTACGACGTCAGGCGAGGATACGATAGGCAGGAGCGTATGCGTTCACGATTTTCACTCTTGATCAATATGGCGGTGCTTGCGGGGACACTCTTCTCTCCTCTCACGGCCGATGCCGTGAGGATCAAGGACATAGGCGTGATCGAGGGGGTGCGCGAAAACCAGTTGATTGGCTATGGGTTGGTTGTGGGTCTCGATAGCACTGGAGACCGAGTCATCGGCGGACAGTTCACGATTCAAGCGATGATGTCCATGTTGAACAAGATGGGGGTCAATCTCGTAATTGACCCCATTCAATTACTGACGAGAAATATCGCGTCGGTGATGGTGACGGCCAAGCTTCCTCCGTTCTCGAAGCCCGGCATGACGCTGGACGCAGTCGTGTCGTCCATGGCGAACGCCAAGAGCCTGCAAGGCGGCACGCTCTTGCTGACGCCGTTGAAAGCCGCCAACCAACAAGTCTTTGCCGTCGCGCAGGGGTCGGTTTCCATCGGTGGGTTTCTCGGCGGGACGGGAGGCGCCGGGGGCGCTACGGTGGCGAAGAATCATCAGGCGGCCGGCGTCGTGCCCGGAGGAGCCATCATAGAAAAGGAACTGCTCGTCAATATCGACTCGTGGGAAACAGTGTCGGTACTCTTACGACAGCCGGACTTCACCACTGCGATTAGGACGGCTGAAGCCATCGAAGGGGCATTCGGGAAAGGAAGCGCGTCCGCCGTCAATGCCGGATATGTCAAGGCCACGATTCCATCGGCTTTTCAGGGTCGCGTGGTCGAGTATATCGCATCGATCGAGGGGCTCGATGTCGCCGTCGACGCCGTGGCTAAGGTCGTCGTCAATGAACGGACCGGAACGGTCGTGCTGGGCGAGCACGTGAGGATTTCGACCTGTGCAATTTCTCATGGCAATCTGACGATCTCGGTGAAGAATACGTTGAACGTGTCTCAACCGTCGGCCCCGCTCATTGGTTCGGCAGCCGGGCAAACAACCGTCACTCCGGACGTTCAGACTGAAATAAAGGAGCAGGAATCGCGTCTCATCGTCGTGGATGAAACGGTAACATTGGGAGAGGTCGTACGAGCACTCAATGCGGTTGGAGTGACTCCTCGGGATCTCGTGGCAATTCTATCGGCATTGCGGGCATCAGGATCTCTTCAGGCTAATCTTGAGATAATATAGGTAACATCATGATTAATAATGTTAAATATTCATCAACGGAAGGCTCTCAACGGGTGTCTTCACCAGTACTATCACATGGAGGTCATGATGTTGGCATCCGAACCGGTCATCTTGACAACCGGCTGAACTCCATGAAATTGCGAGGTGCTACCGAGACTCGCGAGCAGTTGATTCAGGCTGGTCGGGAGTTTGAGTCCTATTTCATCTCATTTTTACTGAAGGTTATGAGGGAAACAGTTCCGGAGGGTGCTATTGGGAACAAACAAGGGGCCTATTTTTACTCGTTTTATGATGAGGAAATCGGGTTTCGAGCAGCGGAATCCGGGGGTATAGGCATTGCCAGAATGGTGCAGGAGTATGCGGATAGACATTTCCCGGCGCCTTCGGTAGAGGGCTCAAGTTCTCCCGAGTAGGAGCCGATAACGATCACGATCGGGGTAAAGGCCATGGTGCATGTCGGCTTGTAGGTTCGTCTAAGGGACTAGAGAAGGAGTGAGATATGCAGATCTCAGGTCATGGGAAGGTTGATCATCTGGCAAAGGTGTTGCTCGGAGTTCATGAAGCCGAAAGCTCCGGATCCCGACAAGCAACGGCTCGCACTCAAGCGGGCAAGGACCACGTTCAGATTTCCGCCCAGGCGAAGGAGCTTCAGCGAATTCGCGAACTGGTCAATCAGCCGGATTCCGAGCGGACTGAGCGAGTGGAGAACATCAGGCGCTCTCTCGATAGCGGCACGTACGATGTCAGTGGCCGTGCCGTAGGTGACGCCATTGTAAGGCAGGTTCTGACCGACGCCATCCTCTAAAGGCTCTTCAGTCTCATGTAGGTGCGATGGCAGAAAACGGGCCTCCGATCCGGCCCATGGATGGGCAGGTTGTCAATCGTGAATGACTCACGCCCTCTCGATCAGTTACTCCATCTCCTCGGTCGTGAATCCGCGCAATGCGAGCTTCTTGCGCAAAGCATTCTCCAAGAGCGCGATGCCATGAAGCGTATGGCGCTCCACGAGTTCGCCGCAATCAATCAAACCAGAGTTTCAATCCTTGAGTGCTTGAGCGGGCTGAAGGAAGAGTTTGACGCGTGCGTGCGCGATCTACCCGTTGCTCATGGCCTGCCAGAAACAGGTCGAACATTACCTGACGTTCTACAACGGATGAAGACTCCACAGGCTCAGGCCGTCTTGGAACGGTATGAGCGACTCGCACATCGAGTTCGAACAGTACAACAGGATATTGCGGTCAACCGGCTGCTCGTAAAAAATATTCAGTCGTTTATCGTACGGGCATTGGAAGCTCATCGTCAGCCTGATCCGGAAAGCAACGTCTATTCGATGTCAGGCGGCCGGAATACCGGCGGCACGCCGGCGACGCTGATCAGGCGTAAGGGGTGATGATCGATGGGGATTAGCGGACTGCTTGATGTTGCAAAGACCGCCCTCTTCACCGCTCAGCGGGCGTTGACGGTCACCGGCCATAATATCAGCAATGTCAACACTCCCGGTTTTTCACGGCAAGAAGTCATCCTCACCGAACGACGGCCGGTAGACGGCAATCCCGGCCAAGTCGGCACCGGAGTGAGGGTCGAACAAATCCGGCGGGTAGTCGATGAATTCGTGAACCGTGAACTGACACAATCCCATGAAGAACTGGGCCGATTCACCGTTTTGCGCGATGAGCTACACCGGCTGGAACAGCTGTTCGGAGATGTTCACGGGCAAGGATTGGCAACGCAACTGAACGAGTTCTTTAATGCGCTTCAAGATGCGACCACGACTCCTGCTCAGGTCGCTCCCCGCTCCGTGGTCCTTTCACGAGCCTCGACCTTGTCGAGCGCATTCACGCAGCTCAATACGGATTTGGTCAAAACCCGTCGCGCCGTTGATGTGCAGATCAGTGTGACGATCAATGAGATCAACAACCTGACGAGCAAGATCGCCCAGTTCAATGCCCAGATCAAATCCGCTGAAGTCAGCGGTCAGAATGCCAACGACCTCCGCGACCAACGAGACTTGGCCGTTAATGAGCTTGCCACACGAGTCGAGTTGCTCACCCTCGAACGCCCGGACGGCACGGTTTCAGTGTTCACCGCTCGTGGGCTTGTCTTAGTGGATCAGGAAACGACCCGCAACCTCGTCGGAGTTGAATCACCGGACGATCAAGCCCTGCTGGATATCGGATACGATATCGGAGGGACTCAACCATATGTGATCAGCGATCTGATAGGAACTGGGAAGTTGCGCGGACTCCTGGATGTCCGGGATCGGACGATTCCTTCCGTCCAACGAGGAATCGACGCCCTGGCGGGTTCTCTCATGACCGAGGTCAACCAGATTCACCGAGCGGGATATGGTCTCGATGGTTCGACCGGACACGATCTCTTTTCCGGGCTATCGGTCACAACCAAAACACCCACCGCCAATACCGGCGCCGCCTCGATTGCGAATGGGTCGGTCACTGCACCGAGTCTCCTGACTTTCCATGACTATGAGATTCAATTCACGGGACCGAGCGGGTACGCGATCATCGATGCAACAACGGGTACCGGTATCAGGGGGAACTATACCGGAACGGTGCTGGCACCTCCCACGGTAGATGCGCCCGTCAACATTGAGACCGGAGCGAACGACACGTTGGTCGTATCGGTAGACGGGACGACCTCAGGAACGATTACGCTCAACGGGACCGGATCACCGGGTTTGGCCTATACTTCTGGCGATGCGTTGGCCGAGGAGGTTCAAAGTAAAATCAATGCGGACTCCACACTGGCCGCAGCCGGCCGTCAGGTTACGGTATTGTTTGATCGCACGACGAATCGACTGGTTCTGCGGTCAAGTTCCCATGGCGGGGTCAGTTCGGTGGACGTGACAGGCGGAACGGCAAGGGCGGCTCTCGGATTATCAGGCGGGGTCAGTACTGCGGCGTCCGGCACGTATAGCGGGCCTCAGACATTTCATCTGGACGGGATTGAGGTGACGGTTTCCGGCGCGCCGGCGGCCAACGATGTCTTACACGTGAACTCCCGCGACAATGCAGCGAGAGACCTGGCTGTTACGCTCTCCGATCCGGCGAAAGTTGCGCTTTCTTCGACACGGGCGGGTGTTCCGGGAAACAATCAGAACGGATTGGATCTCGTCGCCCTCCAATCCAAAGCCGTCACCGGGCTCGACAATGCGACGCTGTTCGACGCCTATCGCAAAACTGCGACAGATCTGGGCGTGTCCTCCCAGGTGGCACGGCAGCGTCTTGAAACGGAAGAGATCCGCCACGAACAACTCCAGAATTTCCGCGCCCAAGTGTCCGGTGTCTCGCTTGATGAGGAACTGGTCAATCTCCTCAAGTATCAACGGGCGTTTGAAGCGGCTTCGCGCATGATCGTCGCGGCCGATGAAATGATGTCGACCTTGATTTCGCTCAAGCGATAAGAGAAGGAGCTGCCATGCGCGTGACCGAACAACAGGTCTTCGGATCCCTCATCAATAACTATCAGCGGGCTCGATTCAGAGCGCTGCGATTGCAAGAACATCTGGCGACCGGCAAACAGGTCTTGCAGCCTTCCGACGATCCCGGCCGTTTCCACCGAATCGTCGGAGAACGAACGACATTGGCGAAACTTGAGCAGCATCTTCGCAATGTCACGACCGCCACCATGCGAGTGGATCTGGCTGACACGGCTCTTCAAGGTACGACGGAGACGCTTTCCCGCATCAGGCAACTGGCGGTGCAATATGCAACCGATACCAATGGCGCAACGGAGCGAGCGAACGGCGGGCATGAAATCCGAGCGTTACTCCAACATCTGCTCCAACTGGGAAACACCGAGTTCGATGAAAACCAACCGCTATTCGGAGGCACAAGCCGGCATGGGTTTGCGGCGGGCTTGGCGCTGTCCGCGCCTGTGACGCTGACAAACGCCGTTGCGGATACCTTGGCGGTCCGAGTGGATGGTGTGACGGCGGGCACGATCGATCTGACCGGAGGCACCGAAACTCTTGGCGGTCCCGAATTGGCCGCGCGGGTGCAAAGCCGGATCAATGCCGATTCCGCCTTGGTCGCGGCGGGGAAAAGCGTGTCAGTCACCTACGAGAATGCGCGCCTCGTCATCAGTTCCAATTCCGAAGGAGCAGGCTCGAGTGTGGACGTATTCGGCGGGTCGGCCCGAGCGATCCTCGGATTCAACGGAGGCAGTGCCGGGGACGGGGCCTCGACGTTCGCGGTCACGGTGTCGACGAACGCGGCTCCGACAAACAGCGGAGGAGCCCTGACCTCCCAGGGACACGTGCGCAACGCGAACGCCGTATCGTTCGATAACTACGTCGTTCGGTTCACCGGCCCAACGTCCTTCGACGTCGTCAATACGTCGGTGCCGGTGACGGTCTCGGCTCATTCCACCAATGTGGGCCGGGTGGGCGCATCCGATGCCGGAATCGTCGATCCGCAACGGATCACACTCGACGCGTACGACATACAGTTTACGTCGCCGTCCCAGTATTCCGTCCTGAATACGACCACCGGATCGACCCTTTCGATCGGGAACGTCTATGTGTCCGGTGGTGCCGTCGAATTCGACGGACTCCGCGTCGTGCTTTCAAACGGGCAACAAGGATCGCCGGCTACGGGCGATCGCTTCACCGTCTCCCTCGCTCCCCAAACGGTTCTCGCCGGACAGACATACGCCTCCGGCGCCCCGATTGCCTTCGACGGAATTCAGTTCCACATAACTAATGGCACGTCGGCTCCCGCTGCGGGAGATCTGTTTCATGTCGTGAGTCATACCAAATATGCCGGAGATTCCGCGAACTATGAGGTTGAAGTGGCCGACGGGGAGGTCATCTCCACGAACGTTGCGGGCGGGCAGGTCTTCAGCGGCCCCTCCGTCAATCTGTTCGATGCGGTGCAGCAGCTGCTCTCAGCGTTGCGCGGAAACTTCAGAGCGGGAATCGTCGAGAGCTTGGGGGCCTTGGACCAAGCCCTTGGCCAAGTGACTGCCTCACAGGCCAAAGTCGGTGCGCTTGCCAATCGCCTGGAAGCCACCTCCTCGGCGTTGGAAGATGCCAGAGTGCTAGCCACCAACACGCTGTCCTCATTCGAGGACATCGATTTGGCACGAACCATCTCCGATCTTACGCTGCAACAGTACGCCATTCAGGCTGCAGGTGAAACACTCGGTCGAATTTTCGATAACTCTCTCCTGAAGCACCTGCGGTAAGCTCCTTCTCAAGTTTGTCTTACGTATGGCCGATAATTCTATGCAACGCTGTGTCGCTACGGAAGGGTGGTATGCTGGTCCTTACACGTCGATGCGGAGAAAGTGTCACGATCGGTCCCGACATCCGCGTGATCGTGCTTGGTTTGAAAAGCGGGCAGGTCCGCCTCGGAATCGAAGCGCCGCCGGCGGTCGCGGTCCATCGGGAAGAAGTCTATGCGAGAATCCAAGAAGAGAACCGATTGGCTGCGAAGACACGTGTGGTGCCTCTTGACGCATTTCGCCGGTTGATGCCTGCTAAGCGCGGACGCGGGATGGCCTCGTGAGGGCATATCTGTGAAGTGTACGTCGACCCGTTTCGGATCATGTGAGGTTCCCGACGGAAGTATCCTGACGTTTCCTGCCGGGCTGCTCGGTTTTCCCGAGCAGCGGCGGTACGTGATTCTGGATCATGACACGGAGGCCCCCTTCAAGTGGCTTCAATCGGTTGAAGAACCCGGGCTGGCGTTTGTGATTCTGGATCCGGCCACGTTCCATCCTGACTATCATGTCGATGTTCCTCCCGACGCCTTGGCTGAAATTAGGGAAGAAGGGAAGGACCTGTCGGTCGTCGTGATCTTGACGATCCCGTCGGACGATCCGGGTTGCATCACTGCGAACCTGCGCGGCCCGTTGCTCATCAGTCACAAGACCAAACTCGGGAAACAACTGGTTCTCTCAGAAGAGCTTCCTACCAGACACCCGGTGTTTCCCGCTTCCGGGGCTCCGGTGTCCGAACCGCCGCAGGCCGGCCTTGTCGCCGAATGTCGGGTCTAGTCAATAAGGACGCCGCTCGTTCTGGTACTCTACCTGACCAAAGTGCCTACCTTCTTTGATCGCCGCGGTTTCCCGATCTCATGACACCGGCAGGCTTGCCAAATTTGGCCGGCCTGCCGCGGGAATGGTTGCTTTCTCCGAGAAAAAGCGGTAAGCCTTTTCGCCACATACGAGTCGATTTACGGGTTTTAGCGGAGGCAGTGGGTATGCTGATTCCGTACCACGGTACGCACTTCGTGTAATAATTCATCTCGCTGCCACGGTTGTTAGTCTGTTGACGGGTGCGATAAGGACGAAATCGGGATGAACGAGCCAACCATCATGTGTCCAAACTGTAAAACAGAGATCAAGCTTACTGAGTCGCTTGCAGCCCCGTTGCTCGAGTCCACTCGTCAGGAGTACGAAAAGCGCCTGGTCCAGAAGGATGCTGATGTGGCCAAACGGAAAGAACAGGTAGTCGGTTGGAAAGGTGGGGGTGGGTTCCGCTATTACCACCTTGCTCCGCCGCTCTTAGAGAAAGACAAATGGGGGAACTGGGTCATCAACAAGGCGTACAACCCGGCGATGCTGGCCCAAGCCGTCTGCAAACTGGAAGGTTTCACCTACGCGTCGAGCGATACGGTCTATTGGCAGCAGGGCTATTCCACCGAACGCAACTTCATCTACATCACGACACAGAACCTGAGCCACGACCAGTTACAAGCCTTGAGCGACGAGGTCGGCGAAGAACACTCGCTCTTGGTGATGTGCTCCGCTTTCCGAGGTAAGGCCGACAAGTATTCCAATCTGACGATCAAGAAGATCCCCAAGACTGTGCTCTCCCGCTGCGAATGGGACCATGACGATTACAGTCTCAAGATCGAGAATTTGCCGAAGGCGCCGACTCCGCCAGGGCAGCAAGGGCTGGGGTTCACTTAAGGTGGTATGATCGACCACGTCGTCTCAAAAAATGGGATTGCCGTTCGGCTCACGGATGAGCGATGGACACATATCACCGAAGAGCATTGCGAACTGGCGGGGTTGCGTTCAGAGATCATCGACGCGATGGCGCATCCAGAGCGGATTATGCTGGGGAATGATGGAGAACTGATTGCGGTCCGTGAACAGGAACCAGGAAAACACCTTGTGGTCGTGTATCGCGAACATGCGGACGACGGCTTTATCATTACGGCGTTTCTTACCCGCCGCGTTCGATCGCTGGATAAAAGGAGGCAGGTATGGCCATAGCAGACATTCAGGAATACTTAAAACTGATTCCGGCCGTAACCCGAGCACCGCAGCATGCTGTCTGGCTCACCTACGACGCCGAGGCCGACACGCTGTATGTGAACTACAAGAAGCCCAGCCATGCCACGGACAGCGAGATGACGGACGATGACGTGATCGTCCGCTACGAGGGCGAAGACGTGATCGGCTTTACCATCTTGCACGCGAGCAAGCGGATCAAGAAAACCGCCTAGCGTCGAGTAGTCCCAATAGAGGAGCTTTTGGAATCGCTGCGCAAGACGGCAAGGCCGCAGGAATGGCCTGCGCTGAGTTCGGGCTATCGTCTGGAAATTGAACGGATGCAAGGAGAGATTCTGGATTACCTCGTGCAGGGTGCGTCACCATCTCCGGCTCGATCCGGTGTGTAGTCGATGAACCGCCATGTCAACACCATAGCAAGCCGTCTGAGCCTCCGACCACCGCAACGGCACTCGTTGGATATTCTCGACCGTCTCACGGAGATTGTCCCTCCCAAGAAAGGGGCGGACATCGCCGCAGCGCTGGCGGCGATCACAAGTGAATTTCCGCCCGTCACCGACTTTCCCCTTCGCTCTGCTTCGCCTTGGCCACCGGCGGCGGCAAGGCGCGTTTCATAGGCACCTTCGTTCGGGCATCAGGCGGCTGTCTGAGTGGTGGGGTGGTACCCCTGTCGGTAGGATTCAAGCACACGGATGAGCCGCGTGACTTCGAGCTCGAGTTGGGCGTAGATGGGAGGGGCATCGTGGAGCGCGTTGAGGCGGCCCACGGCTTCGAGGCGTCCGGCGCTCAGTGCGACCTCCGACGCGCACAGATTTCCGGCGGTACCTTTGAAGGTATGTGCCGCCCGTTCGACTGCGGACGAGTCGGCGTTGGCCAGCGCCGTTCTAATCTCGGCCAGCATCGTCCGGTGACGATCGATGAACAGACAGATGAGTTGAGCAAACAAGTCGTTGTCACTGCCGATATTCCGGTACATTTTGGCAGGGTCAAAGATGCCTCGTGTAGGGTCGTCCGTGGTCTGAGCGGGTTTTGGTTTTTCAGAAACTGCATTGGCAGGCGGTTCGATGGCCCAACGTGCAAGGGCTGCGCGGAGTTCGTCCAGTTTGATCGGCTTCGAAAGATAATCGTCCATCCCGGCGGCCAAACAGCGTTCTCGATCGCCCTGCATCGCGTTGGCGGTCACCGCAATGATCGGGATATGAGGCGCGAAGCGTGAATCGTGAAGCGTATTACGTTCGGAGGGATCGGACTCTTCACGAGATGCGGCTGCGGCTTCACTTTCGCGAATATTCTTGGTTGCCTCATAGCCGTCCATGATGGGCATTTGACAATCCATCAAGATGGCAGCGTATTCGCCCTTCCTCAGCGCGGTCAACGCTTCCTGCCCGTTGTCGACGACGTCCGGCTGATAACCCAGTTTCTTGACCATGCGGACGGCGAGCTTCTGGTTGACGAGATTGTCTTCCACCACGAGCACACGCCGGTGCTGGATGTTTTCTGCGACCGTATGCCTTGTGACGAGCTGAGGAACAATCGAGAGCGCCCGAGGCTCCTTCATCTGTTGACTCTCGGCTAGGCCGAGAACGGTTCGCAAACAGTCTCGTAATTCGTCATGGCGAACGGGTTTCGGTAAGTAGCCCATGGCGCCGGCCCGACGAGCCTGTTCCGCGTGGCCTCGTTGGAGCATCGAGGTCATCACGACAAGGCGAATCCCGGCCCCATCCGGGTGGTATTGGATTTCTCGGGCGAGCTGGAGCCCGTCCTTTCCCGGCATGATGACATCCAAGATCGCGAGATCGTAGGGTGTGCCTCTGGCCGTCGCCTCGGATATCCGGCGCAAGGCCGAATCGGCGTCCTCTGCAAGGTCGTCAACCATCCCCCAGCCGGATACTAAGTGATGGAGGATCAGACGGTTCGATTCATTGTCATCGACGATCAAGATATGTTTCCCTGCGAGGTCTCCCATGGGAAGAATCGCGCGCGGCGAGTCGGTTTGTTTGAGAAGGCGGGCCGTACACCAGAAGGTGCTTCCCCGTCCTTCAGTGCTGCGTACGCCGATTCTTCCTCCCATCAACTCCACGAGTTGCTTTGAAATTGAAAGGCCAAGCCCGGTACCGCCGTACTTTCTCGTCGTCGAACTGTCGGCCTGCACGAATGGGCGAAAGAGTTTTGCTTGGGTGTTCGGGTTGATACCGATGCCGCTGTCGGTGACTTCAAACCGGATGACAGCGGAGTCGGGTCGGTCTTCTTCGAGATAGGCTTGCAGTGTCACTTCTCCTTTGTCGGTGAATTTCACGGCATTGGCCACAAGATTCGTGAGGACCTGACGTAATCGCCCCGGGTCGCCCTTGAGCTCGGTCGGCACCGCTGCATGAACAAGACCGGTCAGCTCAAGTCCTTTCGTCTCAGCGTGTCCGGAAAATTGTGCGAGGACCTGCTCTACCGTCGTTCGCAGGTTGAAATCAAGGCACTCCAGCTCCAGTTTGCCAGCTTCGATCTTGCTGCATTCCAGCACATCATTGATCAGTTGCAGCAGCGCTTCGCCGCATTGGCGTATGGTTTCGGCATAGGATTGCTGTTCCGAGGTCAACGCGGTCTCCATGAGGAGGCTCGTTATACCGATGACGCCGTTCATCGGGGTTCTCAGTTCGTGACTGATCGTCGCAAGGAACGCCGTCTTGACGCGTGCGGACTCTTTTGCTTCATCGAGCGCTTTGTCAAGACGTTGATTGCTCTGACGCAGCTGGTCGGCGGATAATTGGAGCGCGCGCTGAGTCTTGTGGACGCTCGTCATATCCGTGGCATAACCGCGAACCACTCCATGGTGAGGGATTGGACAAAACGTCCAGGAAAAACTCGCTTCCGGCAGGACGACTTCTTCATTGTGAAGCGCACGACCGGTCTTGAGGCATTGCCGCACAATACCTTGAAGTCGGCTTGGCGCCACGTTCGGAAACCCATCGAGACTGTAACCAAATCGAGAGAGAAGCGCGATCATTGCCGGATTCGCATATAACAAACTGCAATGGCGATCCAGTTCGATGAGGGGTGACGGGCTCTCCTCGGCGATGGCGGCTAAGCGATCACGGTCCCGTTCCAACTCCACTTCATGGGACAGATCTCGAATGCTGATGACCAGAACCCTCGTTCCCTTGAGTTCGGTCCGGATGCATGTCCACTCTACGGAGATGCTCATCGTCTTGCTTCTTGAGAGAAGCTGTTGTGTCGAGGAGACAGGAACACCGGTTTTGAATGTTCTGTTCAACTGAGCCGTAATGCGCGCTTTGCTGGACCGGGTGAGTCTTGCCCATAGAGCCGGGAACGACGATCCATGACCGGAGTTGGACCGTGATCCGAGTAACCGGATGCCCTCTCGATTGATCCCCTGGACAGTCAGGGCTGGATCGAGAATGAGCGTGGCGAAGGGAAGCCCGTCAAGAAGCTCCAGTGCAATGGGAACAGCCGATTGGGTCGCTGTCTTTCGAAGGCGGCATCGCCTTCGTTTCCGATCGGGTGTGTTCATCATGCGGCTCGCGGCAGAGTCTCGTCCAGATGGATGCCGACATTGACGCGCTCACGAATCGGGTCGAGCACACGCAGGACAGTTCGTACGGTATGGTCAGACGGCGGTGCCGCCAGGTCGATCTCAATCGGTGTGGCATAGGAACGGCCTTGTGGGTCGGTCGTGATTCTGACAAGAGGCTTAAGCCGCTGCCGCGGATTGACTCCGACCACAACGGCCTGTTCGCCGGTATTCAGTTTAAGCAAGCTTCCAACCGGGTAGACCCCGATGCTTCGAATCATAATCTCCACTAAGGTTTTCTCGAACTGCCCGCGCTCGCCTGCGAGAAAGAGTTGACGAACGGCATCGTGCGGAATCATCGCGGGGCGTGTTCCCCGTCGGCTGACCATCGCGTCGTACACGTCAACAACGCCGACAATCTTGGCCGGAGAGGAGATGTGATCGTTGCCGAGACCGGCTGGGAAGCCGGTTCCGTCGGGGCGTTCATGATGTTCCCGCACAATGCGAAGAACATCTTCGTGCATGCCAGGGTGTTCGGAAAGGAGTGTCATGCCGAGCTTGCAATGCTGTTCGAGCAGTGTTTTGTCTTGCCCGGTACATTCATCTCGCTTGCGAACCAAATTGCGCGGGAGACGGACATAGCCTGCATCGTGGAGCAGCGCCCCCATTCCGACCAGTTCCTGCTGCGGTTGTTCGAGGCCGCTTTCAACGGCGACGATGAGGGAAAGGATGCAGGTATCCAATGCGTGGGCCGTAAGGGACCGATCGAACTGTTTGATTTTCTGAATGGCAACTTGAAGTGCGATCGCAGTCCGGTCGTTGAGGACGTGATCCAAGACGTTGGATACGATGGCTTTAGTTGCTTCGGGAGAGGGAGGCACTCCTCGCTCGAGGTCATCAAAAATGCGCTCAACCGCTTCTTGGGCCTGCGCATAAATGACCACAGCCGGTTGACCACCAGATACGTGCTCGGTGGTCTGCCCCACTTGTGATTCCTGGTGAGGAAGGGTATTTGGAACCCTTGGTTGAGGGCTGACGGACGGCTGAGTCGGCGCTGAAGGAAGATCAGCCCCTTTGCTGGTATCGATCGTGACCATCCCAATCCCATGTTGCTTCATGAGCGCAATGGCTTGTAGGTCGTTAACCAGTCGTTTATGGAAGAGAAACGGCGTCCGATACCACGGAACATCCATTTCGATGACGTACATGCCTGGGATAAGTTGATCGATCGAGATACGTTTTGTCGCCATGAGGCATAGACTCCAAGTCGTAAGAATTGCAGGTCGGATTTGCCGACAAAAGATAGATCTGCGGATAGTATCGGCGAAGTAGGCGTCGAACTTGATGATTACCGTCGAGCCATGCTGCGTTCGGGGTTATTGGGACCAGTAGGTTGATTCTGTTCGTTCGTTCTCAAGCCTACGCGATGAGTTGCCGAGAACGACTGCTTCAAGGCGCCTTGCGGGACATTCATACCGACTCAGATTGCCGGCATCGGCAGGTTTTGCCTACAGGCCGAGCATACTCGAGTGCCGGGCTGACAATCTCCAATGGGTATTGCGCCCTATCGATGGCCCGGGATGAGTCCCACCACTGGCATGCTCTTTGATGATACTGGAAAGACCTCCCGTATCTCACAGGAAGGGAATATCTGCTGGTCGGACCATGCCCGAACCCGGGTTTCTCATGGGCCCTCCGAGGCTGGCACCTAACGGTTTCTGCAGTACGGCTGCGGCTGGGCGCATTCTCGACGCAGCCTGCTGGAAGATCCGAGCCAGCCGCTCGCTGTTGTCCTGATCGGAGGCACGAAGGACTGTGCGGCCTTGTCCGGCTCTCTAGAGAGGAGGAATCACCATGGATTGGTCTGTGTATAAGGCCTTCTGGGAAAAGTACCTTCAGGAGACCGCCGGCACGGAGACACTACTCTCCAATGATCCCAAACGAATGAAGGGGCGCCACGCGTATGCTACGCTCGCGACCCTGTTGCGGTACGTCGAGATCGAGCACCTACGGGACATGCGGGTCGTCGATTACGGTTGCGGCACCGGCCGGCTTGCCCGCCTCATCGCCCCGTTCTGCCGACACCTCATCTTGGTGGATGTGTCCGTCGAGGCCCTCAGAGAGTGCCAGCGGCGGTTCGGCCACTTGTCTCACGTGGAATACCGGCTGGCTGACGGATCGGATTGGGTCATCCCGGAAGCGGTTGACTATGTGTACTCCTATGCGGCGTTGATCTATTTCTCCGATGCAGATTCCTTCTGGCGCACTATCGAGGGAATTGACAGGCGTGCAGATGCCTTCGCCATCCATCTTCACAACGCCATCCACGAAGCTCCGCACATGACGGCCTACCCCGGTGCTATCAAGGAGCTTCACACAGCTAAGTTTTACAGGCCCAGTCCGGCGACTCTCCTTGATCGCTATCCCTCCGCACCAGCCGGGCGATACATGGTGGAATGGCATGAACCTGATGTTCGAGGGCAGGACCCCTTCTTTTACAAGATGAGCCAGGCCCTCTCCGCCATCACACCGGGCGACGGGCCGTCTCTACAGTGCACGAGGGGGCGATTGGACAAGTTTTTGTGCAGGGAGGCAGAGCGTTGGTATGCCAACGGGGATTCCAGTAGAGCGTTGGACCTGTTGCTCGAACTTGCGGGTGCGGGCACCGAGTCATGGGAGATTTATAATAATCTCGGTGTCATCGCATTCGATCGTTCCAATGTGGACTTGGCGATTACCTGTCTCAAGGCCGCAGTCTCCAAAGGGCATCCGACCGAAGCCGTGAGCAATCTGGAGGCCGTGTATCGATCTCTCGGGAGAGAACCGGAAGACCGATTGGTGGCCAAACCGCAGTAGGCTTGAGCCCTGCTGGACGGTTTCAGATTCGCCGATACCATAACCAGTCGGGCGGCGCGCTCGTTACGAACGCCTGCCGCTGCCGGTGTCAAAATGATTCGGTGGTTGCATTGGATCGTCAGCCTCGACAGTCAAGGGCGGGACAGCCATACCCGATCCGCCGCCGAAGCGAAGCAGATTCCTGCCGCGTACAGCCTTCATGCTGGGCAGTCATTGCCGGGTGGGAACGATTCCACCGACGAGTCATCCTCCGTTCGCCCCTGAATTCATCAGGTTTTGCGTGTCGTGTCCGTGACTCCTGGAATGGCATGTTATTTGTACCGTTTAAGGAGTGCACAATCGGAATCGTTCAGGGTCATGCTTCGGCACGCCAGGATACGCGAAAAGGATTATCCTCCGAGTCCCTGCTTCACAGATGGGGGTGGTTCCGTTCGGAGCCAAGATAGGGCGCTGCCCATAAGGACCGAGTGGAGGATAGATCGCCGCTTCACATTACAACGAGGACGTCAATGAACCGCCGGACACTTATTTCATTCTTTTATACCGACGAGATCGAACGGCAAACTCTGGCGCCTGTCGCCCAAGAGGCCGAGCGGCGCCGATACCGGATCCGATTCACGGACCGCATGGATGAACCCGCTGAAATCGGCGTCTACTGCTCTCACCGTCCGGATCCTTCCAACGCGAGGTTGTCGGCCATCCTCCTGCACGACCTTGCCCAGCGACATGACATGTGGCCCGACTTCTGGCGGCATGAGCCGTGGAACCGGTTCGACATTGGAATACTGCCCGGACCGGCCTGGCGCAAGCGCTGGCAAGCTTGCGCCAGGCAGCCGGAGGCGCACCCGCGCATGGGAGTGTATGAATTGGGGTGGCCGAAAGCGGACGACATTTTTCGAGATCCGGAAGCCTTTCAACGCAAAGTGGCTACGCTCAGGGCCAACCTGCATCTCGGACACCGCCGCTCCGTGCTCTACGCTCCATCCTGGGAAAACGACGGCAAACAGGACGATCTGGTCCAGTCCCTGAAGGACCTGCCGGTGAATCTGCTGCTCAAGCAGGCGCCCTGGCCGGAGGCCTACCCGCAGATACTGGAAAACATCCGGCGGATGAACGAGCTGCATCGCGGCTGCGCGGAGAATGTCTATGTTCTCGACCCACACCTTGGCATAATGGCATGCCTCGGGCTCGCGGACCTACTCGTCACCGATGAGTCCAGCGTCATGGTGGAGGCCTTGTTGCTGGGCATTCCGGTCGTGGCCGTGACGGATTGGCTGATCCCGGATCGCAACCCGCCGCGCCCGGCGATGATCCCCTTTGATTTTCCCGTCAGGACGACACGCGCGGAGCTGCAGCGCACAGTGGCAGACGTCCTTGCCAACCTCGATCGCGCGCGGGTCGACACGGCCCGGCTTCGCGATCAACAGTTTGCCTGCCTCGGCGAGAGTGCCCTCCGGATCATGGACGTGATAGAAGCCGGTTGGGAAGGCCGGGTGCCGACGATTGTTCCCGTGGTGGAAGAGGTCATCCCCTCCGCCGGACTGTCGGATTACCGTTTCGATCCCGCGCTCCGTGTCTGGCACCGGGACGACTACAGCGGCATCGCTTATTCCGATGGGAAGGATACGGAGGAACGCATCCTGGCCATCCTCAGAAACACCGGAGACCTGACGTCCGGCTCAACGGAGTTAGAACGGCACATCGTCGACTGGCCGACAGAGTACCACCTGTCATCGAGGCGCGGGAATCTGCTCCGGTGTCTGCAGCTTCCCTCGGGAAGCCGGGTCTTGGAATTGGGGTGTGGCTGCGGGGCCGTCACCAGGGTGCTGGGCGAATCGGAGACAGAGGTCACGGCGGTGGAAGGCAGCGTCCGACGCGCGGCCATCGCGGCGGAGCGTTGCCGCGACCTGTCAAACGTCCGCGTGGTTGCGGACAATATCGAGACGCTTCGCCTGGAAGGGCAGTACGATGTCGTCACGCTGATCGGGGTATTGGAGTATTCTCCTCTGTTCATGCCGGGGGAAGATCCCGTCGGGGCATGCCTCCGTAAGGCCCGTTCGTTTCTCAAGGAGGGAGGCAGGCTGCTCATCGCCATCGAGAACCAGCTCGGTTTAAAATATTTCGCGGGCAGTTCCGAAGACCATCTGGGACAGCCGTTCTACGGCATAGGAGATCTGTACGGACCCGGGACGGCAGTGACTTTCGGCCGAAACGAGCTCCGCCGGCGTCTGGCGAAGGCCGGCTTCGAAGAGATGGAGTTCTTCTATCCCTTCCCGGACTATAAGCTGCCCCAGGTGATCGTCAGCGATCTTGCTCGATCGTTCCCGGCCTTCCGTGTCGCCGATCTGCTCGGTCGAATTTCGAGTCGTGACTATACGCGGGACTGGCGTCCGATCTTTCCGGAGAACCTCAACGCCCAGGTGCTGGAGCGCAACGGCCTGCTCCTGGACATGGCCAACTCGTTTCTTGTCGTGGCCACGAGGGGTCCCGTCTCCAAGACCTCGTGGCTTGCCACCCACTATTCGTCGGTGCACCGCCGGCCGAGCCTGCGCGTGGAAACCACTTTCATGCCGGACACTGACGGTGGGATCAAGGTACATCGACGGCGCATGTTGGACGGACGTCCCCAACCCGCGGATGCAGCCTGGCGGCAGGAGATTCAGGCGGTCGGCCCCTACCATGACGGGACCCTGTTCTCGACCGAACTGATGCGCCTGATCGCCCGGCGAGCTCCGGTGCAGGACATCGCGGCATGGCTGCGGCCATGGGTGTGGCTGCTGCTCGAACACGCAACGTGGCCAGGGCAAGAGGCGACAGTGCGGGCGATCGGTCTTTCGTGGATGGATGCCTGGCTGCCTGGGGACTTTGCCGATTGCATCCCCTTCAATCTAGTTCGGGACGACCGCGGCCGGCTTCATTCGTTCGACCGCGAATGGGTGCATGCCGAGGATGTGCCGCTTTGCTGGGTCTTGTTTCGAGGGCTCTACCATTTGCAGTATCAGGCTTTCCCGTCGACGACGACCGCTGACTGGGTTGCGTTCGTCAAGGACATCCTCCGGCAATTGGGGCTTCCGACGGAGAAGCGGCACGACCAGCTCGCGATGAAGTACGAGGCCTCGCTGCAACGGTTTGCCTCAAGACCGGCCGCTTCGGAGGAGGCGACATGCAGCATCATCATCCCCGTATGGAACAAGCTGGAGCTCACGGCGCAATGCCTGACGGCACTGGCGACGGTGACGACGGAGCCGTCCTACGAAGTCATCGTGGTGGACAACGGTTCGACCGACGGCACGACGGAATTCCTGTCCTCGCTGTCGGGGGATGTTCGGATCATTCGGAATCAGGAAAATCTAGGATTCGCCAAGGCCTGCAACCAGGGCGCGAGGGCCGCACGCGGGAAATATCTGGTCTTTCTCAACAACGACACCATCCCATTGAAGGGCTGGTTGAAGGCTCTCGTAGCCGAAGTCGAGGGGTACCCCGAGGTCGGTATCGTCGGCAGCAAACTGCTGTATCAAGACGGGACCGTCCAGCATGCCGGCGTCGTCTTGAATCGGTCGGAGGGACTTCCCTATCACATCTACAAGGGGCTCTCGGGCGATTCGCCAGCCGTGAATCAGCGACGCGAGTATCAGGTTGTCACCGCGGCATGTTTGCTGATACGCCAGTCGCTCTTCATGGAGCTGGGCGGCTTCGACGAAAGGTTCCGCAACAGTTTCGAGGACGTCGATCTCTGTCTCAAAGCCGGGGAGCGAGGGTATCGCGTCGTGTACCAGCCACGGAGCGTCGTCTATCATCTCGAAAGCCAAACTCCTGGTCGCACACTACACGATGAAAGCAACGCCAAGCGCTTGCTGGAACGATGGGGATCTCACTGGTGGCTGGTCGATGAAGATCTGCACTACCACACCGGCGGGTACAAATTCGTTATTACAGAAACAGAGACTCGATGCGTGGGGAACATTCAGTTGTTGGGAGATATCAGAGAGCGTGCCGCATGGGCTCACGTGGCCGCCGCACAAGCCGCCGCTCTCAAGAAAGATTGGACCAGGGTCAGACAAGAGTTGAGCTTCGTTCACGATTGGCCTCGAGACGCCCATGTCTTGTTCTGGGCGTCCAAGATCTGTGAGAAACTTACAGAGCCGGCCCTCCAACAGTCATTTCTCGCGCGGTACCTGGAGCTGAAGGAATCACCCGGCGTGCGTATGTCGCTGGCGCGCACGCTGCTGATGCAACAACATCTCGCCGCCGCGGAGCAGCATCTGAACAAACTCCTCGAGGATTCTCCCGACGATGCCGACGCGTTGCTGCTGCGAGGGATTCTCTGCATGCAGAGGGAGCAATATAAGGAGGCGGAAACCTCCTTCTCATTCGCCGTGAAGCAAGGGGCGGACCGCAAGAAATGCTTGATGGGAATGGGAATGGCCGCGATGGGAAGGGCCTACACCCAAGGAGCGTGGGAACGATTTCTTCAGGTGCTGGCCGAATATCCCGATGATGCCGAGGCCATTCATTGGCTGCTCCGCGCTGGTACGGCACAGAATCGTTGGCAAGAGTTGAGTGAGCGATTGCGCGCGTATGTCACGAGAAATCCCGGCGATCTGGCCGCACGGTTTGCTTTTGCCGGTGTGCTGTTCCGGGCGGAGCACATCGAAGCGGCTCGCAAGGAATATGATGCCCTTTGCAAGGTGGCTCCGACCTATGACGGGCTGAGTCAGCTCGGTCAAGCGATTGCAGGAAGGGAGGCTGCCCTCACTATGGAAGCGGCCTCGTCCTAACTCGATGACACAGCGAGCGCTTCTGATTCAGTTGGCCAGGCTTGGTGATCTTGTGCAAACGATCCCGGCCATTACTGCACTGAAAGAAGCTCATGCTGAATGGACCATTGATCTCCTGTGCCCCGCTCACTTGGAAGACATCGGGCGGATCCTTCCAGGAATTGCGACGACTGTGAAATGGGATGGAGCCGCATGGCGTCGGCGGGCGGCCAGTGCCAAGGCGGAGGTACGTCCCGAACATATTGCGGAAGCCGATGCCGAGATTCGTGCGATCACCGAGGACCTCTATGATCGCGCGTTTGTGCTGAACCAACATCCTCGAGCGGTCATGGCCGGAGCGCTTCTCGCACGGGAGTCCCTCGGAGCCGTGAGCGGAGGCCCGCTGAGCCACACGCTGTCTCCGTGGGCGGAGTACATCAAAAGGGTGGCCATATCCAAACAGAGCCATCGCGTTCACCTGGCTGATGCGTTTTGCGGAATGTGTGGCCTGTCGCCACCGAAACGAATCATGCCGATCAAGCTGCCATGGACGGCGCTTCCCATCGATCTCGATCCGATTGGGCAATCCGCTGGGCCATGGATCGGTGTGCTGGTGGGCGCAGGAGATCAAGAACGGTTGGTTCCAATTGGAGTCTGGGAGCGCGTGATTACCGAGTGTTTGGAGAGTATTCCTGCCGGTCGCATCGTGTTGGTCGGAGATCGGCACGAACAAGAGCGGGCACAGAATATTCAGAGATCGCTCTCCCAGTTGTTCCTCGGTCGCGTGTGGGACACCACGGGAAGGCTCTCGCTGGTCCAACTGGCGAGTCTTCTGACCCGATGTCAGACCGTGATCGGGGCCGATACCGGTCCGCTTCATCTCGCTGCGGCGGTCGGGACTCAGGTGATCGGTTGGTATTTCCCCCGAGCTCGTGTTCATGAAACGGGGCCGTACGGACCGAACCATTGGGTATGGCAAGCAGAAGCGGGAGAGAGGGATGGGATGGCCGCGGTGGAGCCGAGCCGGTGGCCGATCACTGAAACGATCGCACTGCTGGATGATCGCTCTGCCGCTGCGGTCAAGGACTGGTCGCTATGGAGAAGCTATCGAGATGATCTGGGCGCCTATTATGTCGAGGGGGGGCACGAGCCGATCGAGCCGCTTCAGCGAGAGCAGATCTGGCGGCAGCTGCAGCCGTCTTCGGTGGCCTAAGAGGATCCGGTGGGGTATCTACATCACAATTTGGAGAAGCTTCGCCATCGTTGGCCGGCTCTCGTTTCGGCCGTAAAGGAAAGCTCCGGGGGGAGGCTCACGATGGCTTCCTCGCGTGAAGGCGCTCCTTCTGCCACCTACCAAGGTCAATGGGTTCACAGTGCGTACGATCCTCGTCAAGAAGCCAGAACGTGGGCCGAACAACAAGTCGGTGAATGGAAGGCAGGGGAGTTGGGTGTCGTACTCGGGGTCGGATTGCTCTATCACATCGAAGCATTGGCTCAGGTGAACCCGCACAATTCCCGACTCGCCGTCGTTGTGCCTGATCCATCGGTCCTCAAGGATGCGCTGGAAGCCAGGCCGCTCGGTCCTTGGCTCGACTCGATTCAATGGATCACGGGGATGCCTCATGAGATGGCCGAGCAACTGGCATCACACTCCACCTCTCTGCGATTCTTTACCTATGGGCCTGCGGCGCGATTACATGCCGAGGAGCACCAACGGCTTGAGACAAGCTTGCGTCGAATCGTTGCCGCACAAACAGGGGGCCGGTTGCATGTCGCGGTGGTCGGTCCCATTTACGGCGGCTCGCTCCCGATCGCCCGCTATGTCGTCCGAGCATTGGGTGAGCTGGGCCATCGAGTCACTTGTATCGACCACAACGTTCATCATGCCAGCTATCAGGCGTTCGGTTCCCACCGAGATGAACGATCTCGACTGACTGTGCAGAGCCGCTTTGCCGATGTGCTGAGTCTCAGTACCATTGCAACCATTGGGGAGGATCCTCCGGATCTCGTCCTGGCCGTTGCACAAGCCCCGTTGTCGCTGGCAGTCCTGCAACATTTGCGGAAAAAGAAGTTTCTGACGGCCATGTGGTTCGTGGAAAACTTCCGGCATCTTACTTACTGGCAACAACTGGCTGCCGGGTATGATTACTGGTTCGTCATTCAACAGACAGAATGTATCGAAGCACTGAAGCGGGCGGGTGCCAATCAGGTTCATTATCTTCCCATGGCGGCGGATCCGGTCGTCCATCATTCCGTGATGCTGACGGCCGATGAGCAACAGGAGTATGGAGCCGACGTTTCATTTGTCGGAGCAGGCTATGCCAATCGGCGCAGTCTGTTCCCTCGGTGGCTCTCCAGAGATTGGACTTTTAAGTTGTGGGGAAACGAATGGGATGGTGCAGCGGATCTGTCCGGCGTCCTCCAGCGAAACGGAGCCCGTATCGATACAGACACCTGCGTCAAGGTCTTCAATGCGACCGCTATCAATCTGAACCTCCATTCTTTTTCAAGCCTGGAATTGGATGCGCATCCGGATTTCGTCAACCCTCGCACGTTTGAACTTGCCGCATGCGGAGCCTTCCAACTCGTGGATGAACGAACATTGCTGCCCGGGCTCTTTTCTTCAGATGAAATGGTGTGCTTTCGGAGCCCGGACGACGTTCCCTCATTGATTCCGACATGGCTCAAGGATTCAGGCGGTCGACGCGCCCATGCCGACGCGGCTCGACGCCGAGTTCTGCAGGAGCATACCTATCGACACCGGATGCAGGACCTGCTGGCTGCGGTGGGTCTCCATCAGCCCGATAGGATTGGTTCGATCTTGCGTGGCGAGCGCTCCGCGGCAGAGCTCAAGCGCCGGACCGAGCCGGCGACTGAACTATCTCCGTTGCTGAATCGATTTCCCTCTGACCGACGGGTCGAGCTCAAGGATCTTGCCGCCGACATCCGGGCACGGGCGCCAGGGCGGGAACTGAGCCGAGAGGAGTTGCTGGTTCTCATGTTGGACAGTTATCGAGCCGAAACGAGAGACTTGCTATGACGCGGCAGGTCTTGATCATCAACATTACCCGAATGGGCGATCTCGTTCAGATGGGCGCGCTGTTGAACCGGCTTCAAGAAGAATGGCCGGGAGCTGCTGTGGACCTGGTCGTGGATCGGAGGTTTGCTTCGGTGGCGGCGCTGATGACGGGTTTGCGCGATGTGATTCCGTTCGATTTCCACGTGCTGATCGACGAGAGCCGCGCGGCGGTGAAAGATGTGGTTTCGCTTTACCAAGAGGTGAATGCATGGGTACAGCCGCTCGCTGAGCGCCGGTACGATCGCATCATCAACCTCACCTTCAATCAGCCCAGTGCCCTCTTGGCCGGCGCGATCGGAGCGCAAGACATTCGTGGGGCCCGAAGCGCATGGGACGGCGGGATGGTGGTCGACAATCCATGGATGGCGTATTTCTGTGACTTCCACCGATTCCGACGGTTCAATCGATTTAATCTCGTGGATGTGTACGCGTTGGGTGGCAGCGGTCCCGGGTCGTTTGCGCCGCTACGGGTAAGGATTCCATCAGAGGATCGCCTATGGGCCAAGCAGGCTCTGGCGGGATCATCTCAGTGGATTGCCGTTCAAGCCGGGGCCAGTGACGGCATGAAAGCTTGGCGTCCTCATCTGTTCGGCTTGTCGCTGGCGCAACTCTGTAAACAATGGGATGGAGGTCTTGCCTTCATCGGGAGTTCCGAGGAGGAAGGGACCATCGCTCAGGTCATGCAGGTCTATCGAGAGGCGGGGGGGCGGAATCCGGTCAAGAACCTCGCGGGCCGCACAACCTTGAGCCGGCTTGCCGCGCTATTGGCGGAATGCCGAACGCTCCTGACTAATGATACAGGTCCCATGCATGTCGGGGTTGCGGCAGGAACATCGGTGATCGATCTCTCAGTGGGACACGTGGATTTTCAGGAAACAGGACCATATGGGGCGGGCCATTGGGTTGTTCAGCCCGAACTCGATTGTGCCCCCTGCGGGTTCGAGCAGGTCTGTGCTCACCATGCCTGCAAAGATCGGATTTCGCCGGATCTCGTGGCGGACCTGCTGCTCCATGTGCTGAAGGGCACGCCGATCCCATCGCGGGCTTCGGGTGTGCGCTTGTATATGTCGGATGTCGATGAGGATGGATTGGGTACGTTCCGGTTGAAGGTAGGAACAGAATCCGCTGTGACTGCTTGGTATGCCGGTTTCTGGCGTCGGTATTGGTATGAAACCCACACCAGAATTGGTAGTAGGGTTCCAGTTCCTGATGGGCCTCCACCCGACGTGCAACAGGCAAGAGAATCCATCCAACGCCTTGTGCCGCTTCTGGAGGCCGCTTGCCGAAAAGCCGAGGAGATCGCTCGTCTGATCGGTCGGAAAGCCATCGACATTTCACAAGTGAAACGGCTCCAGCAAGAGCAGGGGAGGGAAAAGGAACGGCTCGTCCTCATTGGCATTGGCAATTCGGCCACGGCTCCGATTACAGCTGCTTTCCTGCGCCAACTCCAAAATGACAACGTCAAGGGATTGGACCGGCTGGCCCGTCACCATGCAGGCGCCTATCGAACGCTGCTGACAAGGGTGTTGGACATCAAGCGACGGTTTTTCAGTGCACATGCAAACGATTCCCGTCTCTTACCGGATCTCAGACCGGATATGCCTCAGACGGGGTCGGTGCAACAAGTGGCGTGAATCTCTGTTGAAAGAAGGAGACATCGTATGCAGATCACATTAGATGATGATCAATGGGTTGCGGCGACAGACGCCTCATTGGGGGACGTTTTTGCCGAGTTGAGCGACCGGGCTCACGCAAAAGCTCGTATTGTGACGACCATGATGCTTGATCGTCGTCGGCTGACTGACCGAGATCTCGAGCCAAGATTACTGCAAGAGTCGTCGGCCAAATTCAGCAACCTTGTCGCCACGTCACGCACGCAGGAAGAGATCATTCAGGATGCTCGTGGTGCGATTGACCAATACCAGGAGCTGGTCGTTCAGGAAGGAAGTTCGCTGGTACGTCAGCTTCGGCAGGGTATGCAGGACCTCTCTTCTCTGGATCGGTGGTTGGGTAAGGTCGCCGATCTACTGGAATTGATCGGACACAACGCGCCTAATCCCGAGGCTTCTTCGAATGTCAGAGCGATGGCGAAATGGATGGAAGAGCTTCTTGGTGCGCGATATCTCGGCGATACGGTCCGTATGGCCGATCTGCTTGAATATGAAATCCTACCGAGGCTTTCCTCCGGAAACAGCAGTATCCGTTAGCTACCGTTGCAGAACAGTTCCTCCGCTCTCTGGTAGTTGCGCAGGAGGCTCAAGTCCCACTGGGATTGGCCGATAAGACAAGCACGCCACGTAGAGGCGTAATGGAACATGGCTTCTGCACGGATGTCGGAAGCGAAACAACGGATGGTGGTTTAGTTTCAAGGAGGAAGGGCGATGGCTCTTATCATTAATAACAACCCCGCGTCTATTGCGGCTCAGCGAAACCTCTCGGTTAATACCATGGGTTTGACCCGTTCGGTGGAACGGCTGTCATCCGGCCTTCGGGTGACACGAGCTGCGGATGATGCCGCCGGCCTCGGCTTGTCCGAGTCCTTGCGGGCACAGATTCGCAGCATCAATCAGGCGACTCGAAATGCCTCGGACGGCATCAGCCTCACGCAGATCGCCGACGGCGCGGCCGCCACTATCGGCTCGCTGCTGGCGCGGCTCCGCGAGCTGTCTTCACAGGCGGCGAGCGGCACGGTCGGTAATACGGAACGCTCTTATATCGATCAGGAATTCCTCGCCCTGCGTTCCGAAATCGACCGAATCGCCCAGGTGACCGAATTCAACGGTCAGGCGCTCACGAGCGGTTCGTCGATCAGCTTCTCCGTCGCCATCGGGTTCCGCAGCGGTGCGGGGAATACGCTGGACCTGGACCTCGCCGATATCACCACCACCTCATTGGGGTTGGCCAGTGTGAACGTATCAACCTCCGCTAATGCAATGAGCGCGATGGCCAACATCGACAATGCCATCAGCGCGGTTGCAAGCGCGAGAGCCAATTATGGGTCGATTCAGAACCGGTTCGAGGCGACAATCGCAAACTTGCAGGTCACGAGCGAAAACCTCACGGCTGCAGAATCTCGAATCCGCGATGCCGATATCGCGCTCGAGACATCCGTCTTCACCAGGAACCAGATCTTGGTGCAGGCGGGTATTGCGACGTTGGCGCAAGCCAACACCTTGCCGCAACAGGCGCTAGCTCTACTCAGAGGATAAGGGCAGCGCGTCGTCCACCGCCCCTCTCCTGAATAGGAGAGGGGCTCGGTGGACGGGGTGATAAAGGGGGTATCATGATCACCAATGTTACATCCAAGGTGAATCTCCCGACCACTGCCAACCGTGGAAGTCAAGCCGATCCTCCTTCCACGAACACGCGTGTGGCTGAGCATGCACGGGGTTCGGAATTCAGTCCCGCGTCTCCGACACATCGAATAGCGCTTGAACAAGCTGTGGGTAAGGTAAGGGAAGCTTTGCAGCAATCGAGTTCGCATCTGCAAATCGAGGTAGATCAAGAGCTTCAGCGAGCCATTGTCAAGATTGTGAGCGGGGACACGGGAGAAGTGATTCGGCAAATACCTCCTCAGGAGGTGATCGACCTAGCCAAAAACTTGGCCGATCATAAAGGGCTGCTCTTTGGGGAACATGTCTGATCTGATACACAGGGACGTGAGATGCCGACCATAAGCTTCGGAGGCCTAGGGAACGGGCTGGATTTTGGACAGGTCGTCGATCAACTGGTGAAGGTTGCGCAACTCCCGGTTGATCGACTGACCAAGAAGCGAACCGACCTGAATACCAAGCTCCTTGATCTGACGACGGTGAGCACCAAAGTGGCGGCATTGCAGAGCGCGGCTTCGGCGCTCAGACTGTCGACATCGTTTGATAAGGCGACGGTCTCCGTGAGCGACTCCACGGTGTTGTCCGCCTCGGTCTCTTCCTCGGAGGCGACCGGAAGCTACAGCATTCGAGTCGTCCGACTTGCGCAATCGCATCAGATTGTGAGTAAAGCGGCGAAGGCCGTGTCATCAGAGACCGCGGACATCGTCAGCGGTGGATCCGCCACCTTCACCTTCAAGGTGGGGGCCGGATCGGATCAAACTGTGAATTTAGGATCGACCGCCAC
>JAHBWT010000005.1 GCA_019636815.1 Nitrospira sp. | reverse complement strand
TTATTCTACGAGACCTTGTGGTCACAGGCCGGAGCGCTTGGGCATGGTGCGGTGCTGTGGGGCTTCGCCGCTGCAGCGCTGCTCCTGGTGCTGATCGGCGGCATGATCCTTCGCTACAGTGTGCGTCTGCCGATCGGGCCGTTCTTCACGGTCGCATCGGGCCTGCTGGCGGTCATGGCTGTGATCTTTGTGGGGAACGGTGTTGCGGCGCTGCAAGAAGCCGGTGTGCTGGATGTGACGAGGGTTCGCTTCGTCTCGCTGCCGCTCCTGGGGATCCACCCGACTATGCAAAGCCTTGTGCCGCAGGCGCTGACGCTTGCACTGATCGCGATTGGACTCTGGTCGAACCGAGCGAAGACGGAATAAAACAACACGCACGCCGTCAGACTCACTGTTTTGCGAACTATCTTCATTTGGAGATCCAGACGCTTCAAGTTGATGTCTATAGTACGCAGGCCCCACCAGCTGGGATCCACTAGACATTTCTAAAGAATCTCTGCCTTATGGAAAGTTCCATTCAGGCGGAGTTCTGCGTAGAAACCAGTCAGATTTTCTGCATTCTGAGAGCTGGCTGAGTAAGAACCGGAATTACTCAGACCTTCCTTGCACTGGCCCAGTGGTTTCAAGCGAGTTTCTCGGTGAGTTGTGCGCGGGCCTGCCGGTTGGCCCAGTTCGGACGGGCCTCTTAAGTATCGGAAGAGTCGGGCCAAGGATCAGACGGCCCTGTGCCTGCGCATTCGTGATCTCGCGCATGCTCGGCCGCAGTTTGGCAACCTGCGGATCTGGGTCTTACTCCGGCGGGAAGGCTGGGCAGTCAACGGAAACGGGTCCGGCGGCGGTAACGGATAGCTCATGAAAATAACGCACCTCCCGTACTCAGGTCTTGACTTCACCATGCTTTTGGGGAGAATATTGAAATCGCTTCTCAATATCACATGTGGCCAGTGGCTTCGCGGTCCTAGAGCGGGATTATCCTTTGTGGCGAACGAAATTGCGACAGAACGATTCATCATGTTTCGCCAGTATTACGACGAACTTGTCCGGCACTTGACGCTCAAGTTGCGGTCGCGTGACCAGGCCCAGGATGTCGCCCAGGAGACTTTCCTTCGCGTCCTTACGCAGGACTCGTCAGTTCCAATCGAGCAGCCGCGCGCCTTTCTCTATAAGACCGCATTCAATCTCACGATCGATCAGTTCCGCCGCCAGCAATGTCGCGCCGAGGAGCCGTTGGATGCCGACGTGGTCCAGTCTGCGCTCATCGTGCCGGCTGAGCAAGAAAAGGTTCTCGCCTTCAAGGAACAGGTCCGCCTCCTCTACGAGGCCCTCATGGAACTTCCCCCGCGTTGTCGCCATGTGTTCCTTCTTCACAAATTCAAAGAGCGCTCTCACGCCGAGATCGCCGCTCAGCTTGGCATTTCGATCAGCATGGTAGAAAAACACATCCTCAAAGCGACAGCCTTCTGCCGGGAACGCTTCAAAGAGATTTCATAGTCCACCTATTCCATCGTATTCCTAACCGACAGATCACACATGAGGGTGAGCCCCCTCTTGTTCGTCTCACTTTGAGAGAGCTATGATCCACGTCGTATGACACAACCGACCCCAACTTCCACATCCGATTCCTTGCGTGAACAAGCGGTTCATTGGATCGTACGGCTCCATTCTGGTTCAGCCACGAACACGGATCGCCGGGATTTCGACGCCTGGTTAGCGTCGAGTCCGGAGCATCGCCGAGAATTCGACGCCGTATCACGGATGTGGTCAGTCTTGAACGACACGCAATCTCTATTACAAGCTGAGATCCAGCAGGCGGAAGACCTGTGGACGAGTCACGATGCGATCCGACAGAGGGAGCGCCGATGGTGGTGGTGGCCAGGCACACAGGCGGCCGTCGTAAGCTCGGCGCTCATGCTGCTGCTGATTGTCACCGCCTGGTGGTGGACCGGTCGTCCCGAGACCATGCTGTACGAGACGGCGAAAGGAGCGCAACGGCAGGTGATCTTGACAGACGGTTCCAGCGTGACATTGAACACCGATACGAGACTGACTGTGGAATTTTCGCGCAATCAACGGGCGATCCGCTTAGAGCGAGGTGAGGCCTGGTTCACAGTTTCGCATGACGAGCGGCGTCCGTTCACCGTGCACATCGCGAATAGCACGATTCGCGACATCGGAACGCAGTTCATTGTCGACAAGTCTTCTGACGGGGTGCTCGTCTCGGTCTGGGAAGGCATCGTCGAAGTCGAGGTTCCTGCGAGTGGCGGCGGTACTCCGAGCCCTCGACCGGCAGTGCTGCGTGCAGGGCAACAGGTATCATACGGCACGGATGGACGCATGTCCGACGTCGGTTTCTTTGACCGGAATCGAGTCGGGAGTTGGAAAGAGGGCAAGCTGATCTTCCGTTCACAGCCGCTCAAACAGGTCCTGGAGGAAATCTCACGCTACCGGCCGGAAAACATCACATTGCTGGATCCGAACCTGGGAGCACTTCCGGTCAGTGGTGTCTTCAATATACAAGAACTCGATCGCGTCGTAGAAACCCTGCAGGCTGCATTACCGATTCGGGCTCAGCGAGTCCGAGAGAATCTCATTCTCATCGAGCCGGTGCCAGCCTTGTCGCCGGTATCTAAGTCCCCCCAATAGCCAACCCCCGATATCTCCATCACGGGTCATGAGCCATAGGCCATTTCCGTGGCTATGGAAGAATGCTCCCATTCAATGGGGTCTACGATCCATAAAAATAATACCTGATAAACATGAGGGTGACGACTCTTCCATTCGTCTTACTCCTCGTGTGCCTTCGCTTCGCCTGTCGTCTTTCGCATGAGACGTACAGTAGCGAGCCTGACGCCAGTAGACTCAACCAGGAGAAAGATATCCCATGCCCCACAAGCAGCACCCTCGTCATCACCTCACTCCGGCGAACCGATCTGCTGCAGCCCGTGTGCAGGCGTCGCTCTTGGCGCCGACCGCTGAACAGACTGGTACGACTCGACGGTTTGTGTGGAACTTCCTGGCATCCCTGTCTGCCATGGCCTTGAGCGTCTATTCCCCCACCCTACCGTCCGATGTCCGAGCGGATGAGTGGAAACCAACCCCGCGCGAGCCAGAACAAGACCACGATCCGTTCGAGAAGAGAACCGATCAGCGGACAGACTGGCATCCTGATTGGAAAGGGGACGTCGCCCGCAGTCCGATACCCCTCTTCCAAGTGGCGGCAAACGAGGAGATGCAAGGCGGTGCAAAGCAGCGGTTCGATATCCCAGCAGGCGAGTTAGAAGAAGCGCTGATCAGTTTTTCCAAGCACACCGACATTCAGTCGGTGTACCCGGCCGACCTCGTAAGAGATCGCCGGACCCAAGGTGTGCAGGGTGACTATACGCCGGAGGAGGCACTTAAAGGCCTTTTGGCTGGAACCGGGTTGCAGTTTCTGTTTTCTAATCCCGGGACGGTCACGCTCCAGCCTGCAGATCAGCAAGGAGCAATGGGTCAGGACAACCTATCCGGAGAGCCACCGTCGAAGCCGATCAAAGTACCAGAAATTGTGGTCAAGGATGTCCGAGACCGGCCGACCTGGACCACTCCGGTGGACGGCTACAAGGCGGACCATGCCTCGACTGTCACGCGTAGCACCATGTCTATCGACGAGACACCGACTTCGATCGGCGTCGTCACGCGTGATGTCATTCGCGACACCTTTGCCCGTACACAGCCGGACGCCTTTGAAGCCGTCAGTGGGGTATCGCGAAGCAATTCCAGGCAGGGGCGTGCAGAAAGTTTCGCCATCAGGGGATTTGAGATCAATGATAATTTCAACGGCATGAAAGCTAATGGGCTGCCCACCGATGGCGTGTTTGCGCCGGATTGGGGGATCGTCGAGCGGTATGAAGTTGTCAAAGGACCCACCTCGATCGTTGGCGGCGCCGCGAATCCTGGCGGGATCATTAACCGCATCACGAAGACCCCGCAGCGCTCAAATTTCACGACCGTGGAAGCCAATATCGGTTCGTATGACTTGTACCGAGGCATGATCGATGCCAACGGCGTGATGCCGAATCACGAGGACATTCGGGGTCGATTAGTCTTTGCCGTCGAAGAGGGGGGGAACTTTATCGACCATACTCCAGTCCGGCAATACACTGTTGCTCCATCAGTGGAGTTTGACCTATTCAAAGGCGCCGGCAAGTTGCTGCTGGTTGGGACGTACCAACACTTCGACGGTGCCAGTTATCCAGGTTGGCCGCTGGCAAGCGATGGGACCATGCTCAACGTGCCGCGTACGCGCAACTTCGGGGGCGGGGCACCCAACGGCGCCCGTACCACCTATACAGGCTATAACGGCGAACTTCACTATGACCACAAGTTCATCCATGACATCAAGCTCTCGGTGAAGGGCAAATACTCGAATTCCGAACTATCAGACAAAAACATTTATAGCTACACCTTCGGCGGTATTCCACCGAGCGGAAATTCCTATGTCAACGCTGGACTCCGACAGACCAGATTCGATACCTATGCAGGCGAACTGACCCTCAGCAAGGAGTTTGCTTTCCTAGGGCAAACGCACGAATTGTTGGCCGGAGCCGACCATCGCGACATGTCGATGAATTTTTTGCTGGGCTATTCCTATTTGCCGAGTAACAATGCTCCGATCCTCGACAATGTTTTTAACCCAGCCAATATATTTCCTGCCCTCCCTGATTCACTTCTAGTAGCGGCGTCCCAACCATATCGCATCAATTTGAAACAGACCGGCGCTTTTGGTCAATTGATCGTCCGCCCTTTCGAACGTCTGACCTTGGTTGCAGCGGGTCGATATGATTCGGCCGATTCGAGTCGCTTGGATAAACCCACCGGTCTTTTGACCGAGCAGACCAAGTCTGCCTGGACCGGTCGATTCGGAGCCACCTTTAAAGTTACCTCGTGGATGAACATCTATGGAGGTATTCAACAATCGTTTCGGCCACAACCATTCGGCAACACACGTGGTGGACAACTGCTGGACCCGGAAACTGGTATCAATTATGAAATCGGCGCAAAATGGAATTTTTTAAACGAGCGCCTTCGCATCAGCACAGCACTGTTTCGCACCTATCGCCGCAACGTGTCGGTGCAGGATCCGACTGATTTCAGGTTTGTGATCGCTGTCGGCGAGCAGCGTCACCAAGGAGTGGAGTTTGATATCAACGGTCAACCAATCCCCGGCTTGAACTTGAACGCGAATGTCACCTATCTGGACGCTGAGATTACCGAAGACACTCGAGCAGGATTTGTCGGCAGCTATCCGGTTCGTGTCCCGCAAGACTATTTTGGGAGGGTCTTTGCCACCTATCAACTACAGTCCGGCCCGCTGAAAGGTTTCGGGTTTGGAGGAGGGGTGTATTTTCAAGGAGGATATGACCTGACCTTGCCCAACCAGATCGGGACCAATAACTATCAACGCGTCGATGCCGTCGTGTTTTATCGCGGCGACGAACGCTACGAGGTCTCGGTCAATATTCGCAACGTGCTGAACGAAACCTACATTGAGAGTCCAGGGAATCTGAACGCTTACAATGGTTTCGGTGCCCCGATCAGCGCCTTTGGAACCGTGCGCGTCTATTTCTAGAGCAGGAACGCCCAGATTCACCATTCACAAACGGCACTGAATGCCAATGATCCGATTGCTGTGAAGAGCATCTCCGGTCAGCTCCGGACGGATCCCGATGCGCTCC
Source organism: Nitrospira sp. (assembly GCA_019636815.1). GTDB lineage: Bacteria > Nitrospirota > Nitrospiria > Nitrospirales > Nitrospiraceae > Nitrospira_D. The sequence goes on along the minus strand of JAHBWT010000005.1, from coordinate 95,627 downwards.
GCTGCCAAGTCCATGTCTAGTTGCGAGAAGTGGCCAGAACTTGATTGTAGAAGACCTCCCCCCAGTCCGCGAGGCTCTTGCTGGTGACGATCAATCTCCCGCGCTCGTAGCAGCGCACGAGTAGCCGGAAGAACAGGCTGGCCTCCTCGCGCGATATGGTAAGGCGCCACACTCATGTGGAGGGGCGCATGCAGCAACAGACATTTACCGAGGCATCGTTTGAACAGTATCGTAAGCTCACCCGTCGGGAACGATTTCTCGCCGAGATGAACCGTGTCGTACCGTGGAAAATCTAGCAGCCACGATTGCACTGGTCTATCCGAAAGCGGATGGGCCGGGGTGCCCACCGGTGGGCGCCGAGAGCATGCTTCGTATCCATTGTGGTTCAACCTGTCTGATCCGGCCGTGGAGGAGGCGCTGTACGACTCGCGCGCTCTACGACAGTTTGTCGGGATTGATCTTGGCCGCGAGCCCGTCCCGGGTGAGACGATGATTTGCAAGTTTCGTCACCCACTGGAAGCCCACCAGTGAGCGAACAGCTCTTTGCACAGATCGGCGAGTATCTCGCTACACAGGGTTTACGGGTCAGTCGAAGGACCATTGTGGATGTCACCATCATCAGTGCACCCAGTTCGACAAAAAATCGCACCAAGGAGCGGGATCCAGAGATGCACCAGACGAAGAAAGGGAATCAGTGGTCCTGTGGCATGAAGAGGCGCATATTGGAGTCGATAGCCAGACCAAGCTAGTCCATTCGGTAGCGGAGACGGCGGCGAACGTGCATGACAGCTAAGTGTTGCCGGACCTGCTTCACGGCCAGGAGACCCGAGTGGGGGGATGCGGCCTATAGCGGATAACAGGACATGCTTCATCAGCATACGTCTTGCGCTAAGAGCTTCTTTCAGGCGAAAGCCCATCGGGGGAGACGTCAGTCAAACGCAACAAGCAACCCAGGTGGCTTAATTTCAAGGGAGCACGACAGCCCCTCGGTCGTCCAGTTCGCATGGTGTCCTCCTTTCGATACCGGAGACTACCAGCGGTGCACAACTTATTGCATGGACTTCAGAGACAGAGCACTAGCTTCATCAATACATCCCACGCTGAACCTTCAGAGTTTTCGAGAAGAGATGTGATTTTTTACGCCCGCAAACCAACCGGTTGGAGATCAATTAGTACTTGGGAAACCTGTTGATGAACGAGAGGACTATCTACAACAGTTCGATGATTGCCCTTGATGACAGTGGTGCATACTGCACCTTGTGTATATAATTGCCAATCAATAGGAGGCCTTCCATCATATTGGATGAGAGTTTCACTCGCCCACCAAATATGAAGAGACGATTTGACAAACTCGCCTTTGCAAGCCTCGAAGAAATCATCTACATTCTTGATCAGAGAGTATCTAAATTTTGTCTCTTCCAATGCTTCCCTTGAGATATTTGTCGGAAAAATTTCTCTTTCCTGCCCCCATACAATAACTTGCTCAATTTTCTGATCCCAGGGCAGACCAAGAAGTCTGTCTTTCAAAGATTGGCGGTCCTCATAGGATTGCGATAAAAAATCCTGTCTATTTTCTTCTGGTAGATATGACAGGATTTCGGTCCAAAGGTCAGGTGTAGTCATTTGTTCTTGAATTACTCCTGATTTTTGAGTATCCAAGATTCCAAGAAACTCTATAGTTTGCCCCTGTTCTTCTAAGAAATGTGCAATTGCGAGAGCCAAACACCCACCCAAAGACCACCCAATCAAATAATATGGTCCTTTTGGTTGATGGTGTCGGATTGCAAGTGCTTGCTCTTTAGCAAGAGTCATGATTGACGTTCTTTCGCTACTCAACCCAAAAATATTTCGCAATTCGACTCCGTAGGCAGGTTGATCTTCCGCAAGAGCCTGTGCCATCGGTTCATATACTGAAACCATCGTCCCAGTTGGATCGATACAATAGAGAGGGGGCAATAGACCGGTTTTCTTAAGTGGAACTAAAAAAGACCTAGCAATTGACTTCTCTTCCATGAACTCAAGAAAGCGAGTGATCGTGGGAAATTCGAAAAGTGCTTTTAACGGCAATGACTCTTTCATCATCTCCTGAATTCGAGAGATAAGTTTTGCAGCGAGTAATGAATGTCCACCCAATTCGAAAAAGTTATCGTGGATCCCAACTGGGTGTTTTCCTAAGACATCTTCCCAGATATTAGTCAAAATCATTTCTTTCGTCGTCCGTGGTGCCACATACCCTTGCTCGCTGCGACGCAGATCCGGTGTGGGGAGCCTCCACCGGTCCACCTTGCCGTTCGGTGTCAACGGCAGCTTATCCAGCAAGACCACGTGAGACGGCACCATATACCCCGGCAACGACTGGGTTAGGTGGGCACGGACGTCATCCGCCATGACAGTACTGCCGCTTTCCGGTACCACATACCCCACCAGCTTCTTCTCACCGGCCCCATCTTCTCGCACGACGACAACCGCCTCCCGAACTTGTGCCTGCTCCACCAACCGGGCCTCAATCTCTCCCAACTCAATCCGAAATCCTCGCACCTTGACTTGGTGATCGCGACGTCCAGCAAATTCGATGTTCCCATCTTCCCGATAGCGCCCAAGATCGCCCGTTCGGTACAACCGTTCTCCTGGTTTCTGGCTATGAGGGTGGGGTACAAAAATCGCAGCTGTTCGCATGGGATCTTGCAAATATCCTCGGCCAACTCCCACGCCCCCGATGCAAATCTCCCCTGTTATCCCAATGGGTGCTGGCTGGAGGTCCTGGCTTAGCACATAGAGCTGCAAGTTCGCGGCTGGTCGTCCGATTGGCACTACCATCTCTTCCGTTGGAGGAGCTGCCGTGATCTTGTAGTAGGCCACATCATCGGCACACTCGGCCGGGCCATAGGCATTGAGCAGCGGCACGGCGGGATACTGCGCGAACCAGGTCCGGCATAGCTCAGGGGGAATCGCCTCCCCTGTCGGCAAAAGCCAGCGCAAGGTCGGCAAGGCCACCGGTGGCTCGACCGCCAACAGTTCGCGTAATAATGATGGGACTAACTCTGCGACCGTCACCCCAGTGCGTGCCAACGTTGCTAGTAATCGAGGTGGATCCCGCACGATCTCATCGGCGATAATTTCCACCCGTCCGCCACATAACAGCGCACTGAGCAATTGCCATATGGAAATATCGAAACAGTGCGAAGCCGTCTGGGCTACCACATCCGTCGCTGTGAGTCCCAACAGCGGTACCTTGCCCCAGACGTTGTTGACCATCCCCTGTTGCGTGACCATCGCCCCCTTAGGTATCCCCGTCGAACCCGAGGTATAAATCACGTAGGCCAGCTGACTCGGATGGGTCTGGCGCATGGGGCGTGGCCGAGGCGCAGAGCCCCGCATAAGAGATTCTATCGTCCGAACCTGTAGCCCACCATCCCAGGTTTTGGAAGTCACACATGGCTGCAACGCTTCGGTAGTCAGCAGCAGCTCAACTTGTCCCTGTGTCAGAATCTGCCGCCACCGTGCTTCTGGATGCTGCAGATCCAGCGGGAGATATCCGCCACCGGCTTTGAAGATCCCAAGCAGCAATACTACAAGGTCAATGCCACGCTCCATTAACACTGCGACGATCTTGTCCGGCCTCACCCCTTCTGCCACCAATGCCTGAACCACCTGCTCCGTGCGCTGATTCAACTCAGCATACGTTATTGATTCCTCCCCACATCGCACCGCCACCGTCTTCGGCGTTCGGGTCGCTTGCGCGTCAAACAGCTCTGCGACATTCGCGTCGCTCGGAAAGGTCGCTGCCGTCTGATTCCAAGCCACTGCTACTTGTTGTTGTTCAGTCGGAGAAAGGAGAGTCAAATCACCCAAGTGACTATGTGGCGCTTGCGCCATCTGTTCCAATAGGTAGCGAAACTGTTCCACCATACGGCTGATCGCCGCGTCATCAAACTGCCGTCTATTATAAGTCAGCTGGAGCCCTAACCTTTCACCAGGCAGGATCACCACCGTGAGAGGATAATTCGTATGAGTCCGATTACCTTCGGCCTGAATGCCAAAGGGCAACGCGTCCTGTGTTAAGGACGGATCCACCGGCGCGTTCTCAAAGACGAAAAGCGAATCGAATAGGGACTGGCCGCGCGGTACATCGCTCCAGCCCTGAATCTGCACTAGTGGGGTATATTCGTATTGCCGCATACGTACATTCTGAGCAAAGATTGTTTTTAACCAATTGATCAAACCCTGTTCTGGCGCCACGGAGACTCGCAACGGCAGAGTATTGATAAACAGACCGACAATTTCCTCCACTCCCTCCAAATCCGGTGGGCGCCCCGCGACTGTGACGCCGAATAATACCTCAGGCACACCGCTATAATGATGCAGGAGGAGGGCCCATGCACCCTGCACAAACGTATTGAGCGTCAACTGATGGTGTTGGGCCAATACCGACAGTGTCCGGGTGGTCTCAACCGAGAGAGACTGTACGTGATCGACTATATTAGTATGGTCATCAATGAGCTGCTGCCCATAAGCTCGCACACCGAGGTAAGTCGGAGTATCAAAGCCTTTCAAATACGCCCGCCAAAAAGTTTCAGCCGCAGCCAGATCTTGTTTCTGCAACCACGCAATATATTCACGATAGGGTTGAGGTTTGGAACTATTGACAAGACTACCGTGAACTTGTGCACTATAGAATGCAAAAAAATCCGTCATGAAAATGGAAAAACACCAGGCATCCATGAGAATTAGATGATAACTTCGAGTAAAGTGATAGGTGTGCTCCGTGAGTCGAATCAACCGCAGCCGCAACAACGGTGCTTTGGCAAAATTGAAGCCCGTTCGGAGCTCTTCGTGCAGGAGCTTGGTCAGCTCTTGATCCTGTTGAGTCGTCGACCAGCCACGCCAGTCCAATTCGACCAAGGGGACATCCGCATACTTGTGAACGATCTGCAGCGGGCGTTTCTGATCCTCCCAGACGAATGAAGCGCGCAACACATCATGCCGCTCGACGACCTGTTGCCAGGCTTGCCGAAAGGCCAGAGGATCTACTTTGCCGTCTAACAAATAGCGATCCTGCATCAAGTACACCCCGGAACTCGGATTCAGCAGAGTGTGAAACAACACACCCTCTTGCATGGGCGATAGAGGATAGATATCTTCAATATTCTTTAGAGACTGTGAAATAACAGCCATATTGCCCCTTACTTGATCTTTTCTAAAATCTTATTGAGTTCCGTATCGCTAAGTCCAGCTAAGGAGAAATCTGAAGATGTTGCTCCGCCGGATTCGGGACTTGTGCAGTGAGCGATCAGGTTCTGCAAGATCTCTACATACCGATGAGCAAGATCTTCTAGCATTCTTGCGTCAGATTTCTTCAATGGATAAGTCCAGTCGATCCACAGTTGCTGGTTTACGATGAAGGCATTTACCGCCAGGAAATCCTGTCGCTTACTTTGTGGATCACGTGATATTCCCGCCGAGTCAGGTGCCAAAGTAAAGAGGCCTCCATGATGGAAACTGGCATCAATCTGACCGAGATAATTGAAGGTGACCAGGGGATGAGGAAGAGCCTGGAAGTTGCCTCGAATCGTTGCATCTGAACTGAGATATCGCAGAATTCCATAGCCGATGCCCTTCTTTGGAATTCGGCGCAGTTGGGCTTTGATCGCTTGAATGGCTGCTCCCGGTTCTGCGGTCCCCGGCATCAACGTGACCGGAAAGCGTGTTGTGAACCAGCCGACTGTCTGCGAGACATCAACGCCGTCGAACAGATCTTCACGACCATGTCCTTCCAACTCCACACGCAGCGATGACTGTCCGCTCCAACCACACAGCGTTTGGGCTAGTGCCGTAAGTAGAATATCGTTGATCTCAGTCCGATAGACCGGCGGCACGTCATGCAGCAGGGCGTGAGTCTCCTCCACACTCAGACTCACGGTTACCGTGACGGTATTGCCGACCCGATTGTCTTCCACAGTCACGGAACATGGGAAGTGTGCACGTGTGGCGCCTTCCCCTGTCCAATAGTCCAGTTCCGAGCGAAGGGATTCAGAATCCGCATAGCTTCCGAGATGTTCTCTCCACGACTTCATTGATGTCGCTTTCGCCGGAAGAGACACTAATTGTCCCTGCTCCAGTTGTCGGTAGGCCATTTGAAGATCTTCGATGAGGATGCGCCAGGACACCCCATCGACGACTAAATGGTGAATAATCAGCAATAGACGGTCGGTTTCATCCGGCCCTCGATCGAAATACACCACCCGTACTAAGGGTCCGTGGATGATGTGCAGTTTCTGGTGCGCCTCAGTCGCCAACCCTTCCAATATCTCCGGCCATGGCCTAAGCTGTTCCTGCTCCAGGGCCGCTAAATCAACCCGTTCACAAATCGGGTGAGACTCTTTCGCCGCATAGGTTTGCATCCACTGCCCGCTTTCATTCTGGTGAAATCGGAGCCGCAAGGCATCATGATGTGCCACCAGCGCCTGCACGGCTTGCGTGAGCCAAGTAAAGTCCAATGACTGCCTTACCTCTAGTAAGACCGCCTGGTTCCAGTGATGAGGATTCGGATGCTGGGCCTCAAAAAACCAATGCTGAATTGGCGTGAGGGGAACGGTCCCCAGGACCGGCATGTTTGACGAGGTGTCGCTATCTTGCCTTCGGAGCACGGCGACCGAGGCCAGTCCTGCAACTGTGGGTTGGTCAAAGAGCTGTTTGGGCGTGAGTTTGAGGCCGCGCCGATGGGCGCGGGCAATAATCTGCAAGCTCAAGATCGAATCGCCCCCGAGCTCGAAGAAGTTGTCATGGCGTCCCACCGATTCGCGCCGCAACACCTCGGCCCAGATCGCTGCCAACATCTGCTCCATTTCGGTCTGGGGCGCGGCATCGCGCTCAGCCTCCCCCCCCTCCCGTCTGATCTCCGGATCGGGCAGAGCCGCTCGATCCAGCTTGCCGTTGCGCGTCAGCGGGAACGCTTCCAGACTGACGAAGGCCTGGGGCACCATGTAGTCTGGCAGGTGTCGCGCAAGACTGACTCGGAGCACACTCGGCTGAACCGTGTGGCCAGGCCGGGCTACCACATAGGCCACCAGCTGCTTGACTTCGGCACGGTTCTCCCGTACCACCACTACCGCCTCATGGACGTCCGAGTGCTGGCGCAGCTGGGCTTCGATCTCTCCGAGTTCAATACGATACCCTCGCAGCTTGACTTGGTGATCCTGACGACCGAGGAACTCAATCGTGCCGTCCTCCCGATACCGTGCTTGATCACCCGTCCGATAAAGCCGGCCACTGGCCTGCGTCACAAAGGGATCCGGCACAAATCGCTCCGCCGTCAACCCCGGTTGGGCGTGATAGCCCTGCGCGAGCCCAGTGCCGCCCAGATACAATTCTCCCGGCACGCCTACCGGCACCGGCTCCAAATCACGATCCAAGATGTAGGCGCGGCTATGAGCCAGAGGGCGTCCGATGGGAACTGTCGCACCTTGCCGCACAACCTGAGCTTCGATACGATGCGTAAGCGCCCCCACAGTCGCCTCCGTCGGTCCATAGTGATTGATGATCGCGCAGTGCGGCGCCAGGGCCTGAATGCGTTCCACCAGAGTCCACGGCAAAGCTTCTCCGCCCAACACGAGACAGTGCCGGGGAAGCACCTGCTCCGGCTGAGTCGCATCCAGCAGGCCAGCCAGATGGCCAGGTGTCAGTTTCAACACATCAATTTGTTCGCGCTGCATGTACTCCGCCATCTGCTCGGGATGAAAACCTCGCTCCGTCGAGAGGAGATGCAGCGTCCGACCGGCACAGAGAGCCCCGAATAACATGGTATGGCCGAGATCAGCGGCCACCGTCGAGAGGAGCGCCCACTGCATGGCCAACTCCGGCACAGCCATACGCGCCAGCACGCTCGATACATAATTCACGAGGGCGTGATGCGCCACCGCCACCCCCTTTGGCTGTCCGGTAGAACCGGACGTATAGATCAGATACGCCAGATTCTCGGGATCCGGAGCTGGAAGATTTTCGTCCCTTCCCGCCTGGACAGCCTCGCCGAGCAAGGAGGCCATCTCCCACAATTGAATCGAAGCCAGCGCAGCCCGCGTTTCCGCCGCGACAGCTGCGTGAGTAAGCACTCCCGCCACTCCGGCATCTTGCAACAATCCCATCAGCCGCTCAGGGGGCAGCGTCGGTTCCATTGGCACATAGGCCCCGCCCGCCTTGAGAATCCCCCAAATCCCAACTACAAGATCGAGCGACCGTTCCAGACACAATCCCACTCGTATCCCAGGGCCTACTCCTCGTGCCCGAAGCCCATGTGCCACTTGATTTGCGCGCACATTTAACTCCGCATATGTGAGATGCTCATCCTCACACACCACCGCCACCGCCGCGGGAGTGCGGCTCGCCTGTGCTTCAATCCATTGATGGATGGTCTGCGTGTCGGGATATGCATCGGGATACGCAACGGTGGTCTCGTTCCACTCTCGCAAGAGTTGTGTTCTCTCCGGTACTGGCAGGATATCCCCCTGACACAGCGGCGTCTCGGGTGCCGTTTCCAGGGCGGTGATAAGCTGTTCCACAGCCCGGTGCATATAACCACACACTCGCTGAGCCTGGATTCCGGCACTCACCAATACCGTCAGGTCAAACCCTTCTCCCCAATCATCAATCGATAAGGTCAAGGGATAATTGTTCCGTACATCTGTCTTGAGCACCGTCATTCCGTTCCACGCCGGCGAGGCCGCTGAGGGATTGATCTTCTGACTATGCCGATAGTTCAACAGGGCCGAGAACAACGGCATCGGCGCCGCCACCCCACTGCATCGTTGCGCCAATACCAAGGACGCCTGTTCATGTCGGAGCAACTTCGTCAACAGCCTGTGCGTCGCCTGAACCCCTTCAGCCACTCTCACTTGCCCCACATTGATACGAATCGGCAGCGTGTTCAGCAGCATCCCGCCCACCCGATCGGCCCCCACGTCTCCCTGCAGCCGACCAAATAACACCGTGCCAAACACCACATCCGAACGGCCTGACACCCGCGCCACCACCTGGGCCCACGCCAAATGCATTATGCTGGCGACGCTCACCTTCAGCCGTCGCGCCTGCTGATGCACTCGCTGCGCGAGGCCTGCTTCTACAGGGCATCGCGCTTCGTCGATTGCTGAACCATTGTGGTGTACATCCTGTAACCCAAACGGCAGCGTTGGCTCGTCCACCTCTGCCAACATCTGCGTGAAAAATGCCTCGTGCGCCTCAGGTGACAACCCCAATCGAGCCTGCGCCACAAAATTCCGGAACGGCACCAGCGCCGGCAGTTGCACGGTCTCCCCCTGCATGATGATCTGCACATCGTGGATCAGGAGCTCCAACGTGGTGTGGTCACTAATCAAGTGATGGTAGACCAGCTGGAGCAACCACCTCTGCTTGGGCACATCTTTCACCAAGATCCCTCGCAGCAGCGGCGCCTGCCGCACATCCAACCGGTAGTGCCGCGGATCACACCGTGCCCGCAACCACTCGGCCGCCTCCTTCGCCTCGCCATCGAGCTCCAGTTCTTCCACCAGCAGCAGCGCCTGCCGCCAGACCACCTGCACCGGCTCCGGCAGCCCCTCCCAGACCACCGCTGTCCGCAACATGTCATGCCGATCAATGAGCACTTGCAGCGCCGTCAGAAACTCCATCACCCGCTCTCGTGTATCGAAACCCAACAGAACCGAGAGCAGATACACGTCACTGGTCGGATGCAGTAAATGATGGAATAAAATCCCTTCTTGCAACGGCACCAGGGGATAGATGTCTTGCACGTTCCGCGCACCACCGGGCACCGTGGCCACCACGGTGGCAATCTGCTCGGGGGAGAACTGAACCAGGGTGAGCATCTCCGGCGTGAGCTCCTCACAGACCGCGGGAATCCGATTGGGCGGCACCACGACCGCCACATCCTGGCCCAGCGTCCTGGCCAACCCCGCAATCGTCGGCGCGGCAAACAAGGCCCGCACGGTCGTCGCCAGCCCCGCCTGCCGCATCCGCTCCAACAACGTAATCGCCAAGAGCGAGTGCCCTCCCAAGGTAAAGAAATTGTCCTCCACCCCCACCTTGTCCCTCTTCAACACCTCCGCCCAAATCGTGGCCAACTGTGCTTCTGTCGGCGTCCGGGGAGCGACATAGCCGGTCTCCCCGCGTTGCAGGTCCGGCGCCGGTAACGCCCGCCGATCCACCTTGCCGTTCGGCGTCAAGGGCAACTGCTCCAGCACCATCACGTGCGCCGGGACCATATAGTCCGGCAGCACCTGCCCCAGCCGAGCCCGCACCTCTTCCACCGTCACAGCACCGCTCGCGGCCGGCACCACGTACGCCACTAAGTACTTCTCCTCTTGCTCATCCTCCCGGGCCAGCACCACCGCGGCCTGCACCGCGGGATGTTCGAGCAGGCGCGCTTCGATCTCGCCTAGCTCAATCCGGAATCCCCGTACCTTCACCTGCTGGTCCACCCGCCCGACATAGGTTAACTGCCCATCCGGCTCCCAGCGACCTGCATCGCCCGTCCGATACAAGCGCTCCCCCGACCGAGTGCCATAGGGATTCGGAATAAATCGCTCAGCCGTCAATTCAGGACGATTCAAGTAGCCTCGTGCCAACCCCGCCCCCCCCACATAGATCTCACCGGGCACGCCGATGGGCACCAATTGCTGCGTCGGACCCAACAGATAGAGTTGTAAATCCGGAATCCCTCGGCCAATCCCGCCATCTAGTTTGGCTGGCACGGCACTCATCCCCGAGGTCACGGGACAGTAGGTCACATGTACCGTCGTCTCGGTAATGCCATACATATTGACTAAGCGCGGGTGTTGATCACCGTGTCGCTCAAACCATGGTCCCAGGCTGATAGGATCTAACGCCTCGCCACCAAAGATCACCACCCGGAGCGCCAACTCGTCGTGCCCCGCACGCATACCGTCCACTTGCACTAGTTGCCGAAAGGCCGAAGGAGTCTGGTTCAACACCGTGACCCGCTCCTGACACAGCAAGTCATAGAACTGCTCCGGCGAGCGACTCACCCAGTACGGCACGACCACTAAGCGGCCGCCATACAGCAAGGCTCCCCACAGTTCCCACACGGAAAAATCAAACGCATAGGAATGAAATAAGGTCCAGGTATCCTGCCCATCAAAGTGAAACCACTCCTGCGTCGTGGCAAAGAGCCGCACCACATTGCCATGCGGCACCATCACGCCCTTCGGCCGTCCCGTGGAGCCGGATGTGTAAATAATATAGGCCAGACTCTCTGGTCCGGCCTGGCTAAGCGGATTATTCGATGATTCCTGCGCGATCGTCGACCAATCGCGGTCCAGACACACCACCGTGGCCATAGTAGAGGGCAGGATCTCCCGCAGATTGTGTTCCGTCAGCAGCAGTGTCGCGTGGGAATCCTCCAGCATGTAGGTAATTCGGTCCGCTGGATAGCTGGGATCAATCGGCACATACGCCCCGCCCGCCTTCAGAATGCCTAGCAGGCTGACCACCAGCTCCACCGACCGCTCCATGCAGAGTCCCACCAACACATCCGGCCCGACCCCTTGCCCTTGAAGATAGTGCGCCAGCTGATTGGCCCGCCCATTCAACTCCCCATAGGTGAGCTGCTTATCCTCACACACCACCGCCACGGCCTCCGGGGTCCGGGCGACTTGCGCCTCAAAGAGCTGCGAGAGAGTCTGCAATTGTTGAATGTCTGTAAAGGATAGTTCAGCCCCCTTTTGCAGCATTTCTTCTTGCGCCGCTTCGTCCAACAGCGATAGTTGGTCGATGCGTTCGGTCGGGGATGCGAGCATGTTTCGCAATACAGTCATCCAATGTCGAGACATGCGCTCAATCGTTTCTCGATTGAACAGGTCCGTGCTGTACCTAAATGACGGGAGTAATTGTTCGCCCGTCTCAATAGTGCTTAACATCAAATCAAATTCCGCGATGGGATGATCATATTCGTAGCGTTCAATGACCACTCCCTCTAATTCAAGTCGCCCTCCATTCTGTAGCCAATTATGGTTATGCACGACTTGAAATAAGGGGTGATAGGCAAGGCTCCTAGGCGGATTCAGTTCTTCCACTAGACGTTCAAAGGGGAGATCTTGGTGCGCCTGCCCATCAAGCGTGACCGTTTTCACCTGTCGCAGAACTTCCTCGACGGTGGGATTCCCCGTTAAATCTGTCCGCATCACCACATTATTGACAAAAAATCCTACTAAACCTTCAAGTTCCGGTCGAGTCCGATTGGCAACCAGGACTCCTATACGAAGATCTGTTTGCCTGGTATATCGATACAGTAATATTTTGAAGGCCGACAACAGCACCATGTACGACGTGATGTCATATCTTTGCGCAAAACTATTCAGCAGTCGGACCAAATCAGCATCGAAAGGAAATTCATAGGATGCTCCCTTGTAGGTTTGTACAGCTGGACGGGGACGATCAGTGGGTAATTCTAATAGAGGATGATCTACACCTAATTGCCTTCTCCAATAACTCAGTTGACGATCCAACTCACCCCCTTCTAACCAATTCCGTTGCCAGGCTGCAAAATCTGCATATTGAATTGGGAGGGGCTGCAAGGGAGATGATTTTCCTATGGTATAGCCCTCGTACAACACTTTTAATTCTCGAACCACGATGCCCAGAGACCAAGCATCATCAATACTGTGATGAAATGTGATTAGAAGCACATACTCTTGTTCTTCTAGACGTATTAAACACACACGCAACGCCGACTCATGGGTCAAGTCAAATGGACGCTGAGTTTCCTCATTAGCCAGCCGTTGCGCCTCAGCTTCACGCAGAGGTTCCGGCAAGGTGCCAAGATCCTTTATATTCACAGATCCATTCCAGGATGAGGCAATGATTTGTCTGGGCTGTCCATCTACCGCACTATAGGTTGTACGTAATATTTCATGGCGTTGAACCAACGCTTCAAAGCTTTTTACTAAAGCTTCTATATTCAAATTACCCTTTAATCTGGCAACGAGTGGCACATTGTAAAATGGATTCTCCGGTTCCATCTGCCACAGAAACCACAATCGCTGTTGCGCATACGACAATGGAGCAGGTTCGTTTGGATTTGAGCGACGAGAGATGGTGTATTTGTCTGGGACACTTGCCAATTCACCCCGTAAGAGCTTTTCGAGAACCGCCTGCTTCTGGAGAGAAAGATGGGAGCGTCCGCTGATTACCTTTGTCTTTTCAGGCATAGCTTTCCTCACTGTCGGAGGTCTTGTATCACCAACAGAAATATAGTCTATTCAAACAAAGACTTTTCAACTGCGACCGATTAACATATCTTCTGTTTCGCTATCTGATAATCCTTCCAGCTGTTTGATGAGGTATTCTTCGATACGATCAGCAATTTGGACTACTGTTGGAGCCATAAATAGGTCTCTCAGAGTCAACTCAACCCTGAACACTTTTCTCAACCGAGACAGAAGTTGAACTGCCAACAAGGAATGGCCGCCGAGGTCGAAGAAGTTATCATGGCGACCGACGCGAGACACCCCTAAGAGTTCAGTCCAGATGCCTGCCAGGAGCTCTTCTGTCGGGGTCTGCGGTGCCTCATAGCGATCATCAGACTGAGTTACACCCTCTGGAGATGGCAGCGCTTTTTGATCGATCTTGCCGTTGGGAGTCAACGGCAGGGCATCGAGTAAGACGAAAACGGAGGGCACCATATAGTCCGGCAAGCGGTCGCGAAGCGCCTGCCGCAAGGCCGCTCCCGTCGTCTCTTCACCGTGGACCACCACATAGGCCACGAGTTGCGCCTGGCCTGGACGCTCTTCTCGAACGATCACAACCTGCTCCTGCACACCCGGCTGCGCCGCCAAGACCGCTTCCACCTCTCCTAGTTCAATCCGATACCCGCGTACCTTGACTTGCTGATCTCGGCGCCCGAGAAATTCTAGGGTCCCATCCTCGCGATACCTGCCCAGATCGCCCGTCCGATACAAGCGTTCCCCTGGCGTTGCTGCAAAGGGATGCGGCACAAAGGCCCCCGCCGTCCGTGCCGGATCTTCTAAATATCCTCGCCCGACTCCCACCCCTCCGATACAAATCTCCCCCGTTACACCAATGGGCATCATCTGCAGGTCCGGGCTCAGAATATAGAGCCGCAAATTCGCGGCCGGTCGCCCGATCGGGACCACAGTTTCTTCTGTCCCAGGTGGACTTGTCAGGGCATAGTACGCCACATCGTCCGCACACTCCGCCGGACCATAGGCATTGAGCAGCGGCACAGCAGGATACTGCGCAAACCAGGTCCGGCATAGCTCGGGGAGAATCGCCTCCCCCGTCGGCAAAAGCCACCGCAAGGTCGGCAAGGTCATCGACGGCTCGACTGCGAGCACTTCGCGCAACAGCGAAGGCACTAATTCCGCCACTGTCACGCCGGTCCGCGCCAATTCTGCAAGCAATCGCGGCGGATCCCGAACAATGTCCTCTGTGAGAATCTCCACCCGGCCACCACACAAGAGTGCACTCAGCAATTGCCACACCGAGATATCGAAACAGTGCGAAGCCGTCTGAGCCACCACATCCGTCGCCGTTAGTCCTAATAGCGGCACCTTGCCCCAGACGTTGTTGATCATCCCCTGTTGCGTGACCATCGCACCCTTGGGTATCCCCGTCGAGCCCGAGGTATAAATCACATAGGCCAGTTGGCTTGGATGGGTTCGGCGAGGGGACCGGGACATATCCCCGAGAGTGGTCACAAAAGATTCCAATGTTCGAATCCGTAACTGGTTCTCCCTCGCTTCGAACTCCATCGCGCCAATCATGTGATGCTGAAACGCCTCGGTAGTCAAAAGCCACGGCACCTGGCCCTGTGTAAGAATTTGTTGCCACCGGCCAGCGGGATGATGTGGGTCCAACGGAAGATAGGCGGCTCCCGCCTTAAAGATCCCCAGCATCAGTACCATCAGATCAAGGCTGCGCTCGACCAACACCGCGACGATCGTCTCCGGTCCCACTCCATCATCCACTAAAGCGTACGCCACCTGCTCAGCCCGCCGATCCAACTCGGCATAGGTCACCGATTCTGCTCCACACCGTACCGCTATCGCCTTCGGCGTCCGTTTCATCTGTGCCTCGAACAGCTCTGCCACACTCGCCTCTGCCGGATACGTCGCCGTCGTCGCATTCCAGTTCACTGTCAATTGGTGGCGCTCTCTCGGAAGAAGAGGGGTAAGGTCTCCAAGGCGGCAATGAGGTCGCTGCGCCATCTGCTCTAATAGATATTGAAACTGTTCCAGCATTCGAATAATAATCGCGTCATCAAATTGTCGCTGGTCGTAGGTTAGCTGAAGGCCAAGTTGCTCTCCCAGCATGATGACCACCGTCAGCGGGTAGTTCGTGTGTGTTCGGTTTCGCTCTTGCTGCGCCCGAAATGGCAATCCATGATGAGTCAAGAACGGATCGACAGGCACATTTTCATAGACAAGCAGTGATTCAAAGAGAGGTTGACCACGCGGCACCTCACTCCATCCTTGGATTTGGACGAGTGACGCATACTCGTACTGTCGCATACAGAGATTTTGGGCGAGGAGACTTTGCAACCATTCCATCAACCTACTGTCTTTTGGAATTTGCACTCGTAATGGCAAACTGTTGATGAAAAGACCGACTATCGACTCAACTCCTTCCAAGTCCACAGGCCGACCGGCGACAGTGACTCCAAACAGCACATCGCTTTCCCCGCTGTATCCACTCATCAACAGAGCCCAAGCGCCTTGCAGAAAGGTGTTCAGGGTTATCTGATGCTCTTTGGACAATGTGAGTAACGTACCGGTAGTTTCGGCGGATAGATGCAGTATCTGGTCCGCCATAGCCGCCACACTGCTTTCGTCCTTCAAATTCCGATGCACCACACCTAACGGTGTCGGAGTAGTTCGACCATGCAGAATCTTCCGCCAGAAGCGCTCGGCCTCCAATGGGTCCTGTTTTTGTAGCCATGCAATGTAATCTTTGTAGGCACGCGGTTTTTCAAGACTCCGTTCCTGTCCTTGAACCAAGGCCTTATAGAAGGTAAAGAAATCGACCATCAGCAAGGAAAGACACCAGGCATCCATTAAGATGAGATGATAACTTCTGATAATTTGATATGAACTGTCCGTCAGCCGTATCAGTCTAAGACGCAACAGTGGCGCACGAGAAAAGTCAAAGCCGGCTTGGAGCTCCTGCTGGAGAAGATTGTCAAGTTCCTGTTGCTGCTGAATTGCCGACAATTTTCGCCAATCCAGTTCAACCAAGGGTACATCCATCCGTTTGTGCACGACCTGCAACGGTCGCTTCTGGTTTTCCCAAACGAACGATGTACGCAGAATATCGTGTCGATCAATGACGCGTTGCCAGGCCTGTCGAAAGGCAGCATGGTCTAGCTCGCCTGTCAGAGAATATCGATCTTGCATGAGATAGACACCGGACCCCGGATTGAGCAAAGTATGAAAGAGCAGTCCCTCTTGCATGGGCGAAAGAGGATATATATGGTCAATGTTCTTGGCTGACTCAATCTGACTTGACATAGCCAGTTATCCAATCTCCTTCAATAAGTCATGGAGTTCTTCATCGCTCAAATTTGCGTCTTCAAAATCACCAGCCACAATTCCGCCGGCATCAGGAGAGCCGCAGTGGACAAGTAATTCTCGCAAATCGCTCATATAGCGGTATGCGAGGCATTTCATCGTAGCGGCGTCAGGCCCGCACGGTGGATAAGTCCAGTCAATTGTGAGCCGCCTTGCAACAATGCTAGCATTGATACTCAAGACTTCAGATCGTCTGCTGTGTGGATCACGCGACTGTCCGACAGACCCCATAGCTATGCCAAATAGAGACTCTCCTTCCAGAGGAATGTCCAATTGTCCGAGATAGTTAAAAGTGACTAATGGAGGGGGAGCGGCCAGAAAAGTCTCGTGTGTTGTGGCGTCCGAGTTGAGGTAGCGCAGGATTCCATACCCGATGCCTTTCTTAGGAATTCGCCTCAATTGAGACTTAACGGCTTGAATTGCCGCTCCCGGGCCAGCGTTCCCTGGTGTCAATGTCACCGGAAACCGTGTCGTGAACCAACCGACAGTTCGCGAGAGGTCGACGCCGTCGAACAGATCCTCACGGCCGTGCCCTTCCAACTCCACACGCAGCGATGGCTGTCCACTCCATTCACATAATGTTTGGGCCAGTGCCGTGAGCAGAATATCGTTGATCTCAGTCCGATAGACTGGCGGCACATCATGCAGCAGAGAGTGCGTCTCTTCCGCACTCAGACTCACGGTTACCGTGACGGTATTGCCAACCAGATTGGCTTCTTCCGTCATGGAACATGGGAAGTGTGTATGTGTGGCATTGTCCCCTGTCCAATAGTCCAATTCGGACTGAAGGGATTTAGATTCCACATAGACTCCCAAGTGCTCTCGCCACGATTTTAATGACGTACTCTTGGCGGGTAAGGATATTAGTTGTCCTTGCTCCAGTTGTCGGTAAGCCAGCTGAAGATCTTCGATGAGAATGCGCCAGGACACGCCATCGACGACTAAATGGTGAATGATCAACAACAAGCGACTCGTTTCATCCGGTCCTCGATCGAAGTACACCACCCGTATTAATGGTCCGTGGGTAATGTGCAGTTTCTGGTGCGCCTCAGTCGCCACCTTTTCCATTACCTCTGGCCATGGCCTAAGCTGTTTCTGAGCCAATGCCGCTAAATCAACCCGTTCACAAATCAGCTGAGATTCCGTCGCTGCATAGGTTTGCATCCACTGCCCACCTGCATTCTGGTGAAATCGGAGCCGCAAAACGTCGTGATGGGCCACTAGCGCCTGCACGGCTTGCGTGAGCCACGTAAAGTTCAATGACTGCCTTATCTCCAACAAGACCGCCTGGTTCCAGTGATGAGGATTCGGATGCTGGGCCTCAAAAAACCAGTGTTGAATCGGCGTGAGCGGGACAGTCCCCATGACCGGCGCATTCGATGAGACGACAGAGTCTGTCCTTTGGACTACAGCCACAGAAGCGAGCCCCGCGACTGTGGAATGCTCAAACAATTGCTTAGGGGTGAGCTTGAGGCCGCGCCGATGGGCGCGGGCAATAATTTGCAGACTCAGGATCGAATCGCCCCCGAGCTCGAAGAAGTTGTCATGGCGTCCCACCGATTCGCGCCGCAGCACGTCCGCCCAAATCTCCGCTAAGAGCTGCTCCATTTCCGTCTGCGGGGCCGTATCACCCAATGCCCCAGGCTCCCGTAACATCTCTGGATCCGGTAAGGCGGCTCGGTCGAGCTTGCCGTTACGCGTCAGCGGAAACGCTTCCAGAGCGACGAAGGCCTGCGGCACCATGTAATCCGGGAGACGTCGCGCAAGACTGGCACGGAGCGCACTCGGCTGAACCGTGTGGGCTAGCTGGGCTACCACATAGGCCACGAGCTGCTTGACTTCCGCACGGTTCTCCCGCACCACCACGACCGCCTCATGGACGTCCGGGTGCTGGCGCAGCTGGGCTTCGATCTCTCCGAGCTCAATTCGATACCCGCGCAGTTTGACTTGGTGATCTTGTCGCCCCAGGAACTCAATCGTACCATCCTCCCGATACCGCGCTTGATCCCCCGTTCGATAGAGCCGGCCACTGGCCTCTGTCGCAAAGGGATCCGGCACAAATCGCTCCGCCGTCAACCTCGGTTGGGCGTGATAGCCCTGCGCGAGCCCGGTGCCGCCTAGATACAATTCTCCTGGCACGCCTATCGGCGCCAGCTCCAAATTACGATCCAAGATGTAGGCGCGACTATGGGCGAGAGGCCGGCCGATGGGAACCGTCGCCCCTTGCGGTTTCGCCGAGGACGGTAGGCTGTGCGTCAGCGCTCCCACCGTCGCTTCCGTCGGTCCATAGTGGTTGAGGATTGCGCAGTCCGGCGCCAGAGTCTGGATACGTTCAACCAGAGTCCACTGCAAAGCTTCTCCGCCCAACACAAGACAGTGCCGGGGAAGCACCTGTTCCGGCTGGGTCGCATCCAGCAGACCGCTCAGATGACTCGGAGTGAGTTTCAACACATCAATTTGTTCGCGCTGCATGTACTCCGCCATCTGCTCGGGGTGAAAGCCCCGATCGGTCGAGAGCAGATGCAATGTCCGGCCGGCACAAAGGGCCCCAAACAGCATGGTATGGCCGAGATCGGCCGCCACCGTTGAGAGTAAGGCCCACTGCATGGCCGCCTCGGGCACGGCCATACGCGCCAACACGCTCGACACATAATTCACGAGGGCCTGATGCGACACTGCTACGCCCTTCGGCTGTCCAGTGGAACCGGACGTATAAATCAGATACGCCAGATTCTCGGGAGCCGGAGCCGGAAGGTTTTCATCACTCTCCGGCTGGATGACCTCATCGAGCAAGGAGGCCATCTCCCACACTTGAATCGAAGCCAGCACGGTCCGCGTCTCCTCCGCAACAGCCTGGGGTGTCAGCACCCCCGCCACCGCGGCATTCTGCAGTACCCACATCAGCCGTTCCGGTGGCAGCGTCGGCTCCACTGGCACATAGGCCCCCCCCGCCTTAAGAATCCCTAACAAGCCAATGAGCAACTCCACCGACCGCTCAAGACAGAGTCCCACTCGGATCCCCGGGCCCACTCCTCTCGCGCGAAGGGCATGGGCCACCTGATTGGCTCGCGCGTTTAATGCCGCATAGGTGAGCCGCTCCTCCTCACACACCACCGCCACTCGCTCCGGCTGCATACACACCTGCGTCTCAATTAGCTCCTGCACACACCCTGTGGTTACAGGCTCTTGCGCGGTCGGATTCCATTCGATCAGCACCTGCCGCCGCTCCTCGGGCGTCAACACCGCGACCTCGGCCACCTGCGCCTGCGGATGCGTGAGTAGCCACTCCACCACATGCCGATACTGCATCAACAGCCGCGTCATCGCCTCATGGCTCCACCGTACCCGCGCATAACAAAAGCTAATTTGGATCGTTGTGCCCAAGCCGGCGACAAGCGACAAGGGAAAGTTATTTCTTCCCTTTGTAAGAAAGTAGCCAGTCCCTGCCTCTCGTGAGGAAAGTTCATGAATCTGAAAACCATGACTGAATACTTCCGTCTGTTGAGTTATTGAGAAGTTGTCGAAGGCGACAACCACGGTCTCAAATAAAGGCTGACCACTGGGCAGTTCATTCCATGCCTGGATCTTCGTGAGCGGCGTATATTCATACTGGCGTACTTGACTGTTTTGTTCCTGGAGGGCTTGTAGCCAAGACACGATCGGTGTCCTCTGATTCATCTGGACACGCACCGGCAAGGTATTGATGAACAGTCCCACCATGGTGTCCGCCCCTTCGAGATCCGGTGGCCGTCCTGATACGGTACTGCCAAACACCACCTCTGTTGAGTTGCTATACCGCTGGAGCAGTAAAGCCCAGGCACCTTGGACTAAGGTATTCACAGTCAGATGGTGCTGCCGAACAAATGCCCGCACCCGCTCGCTCTCCGCGGCGGTCAATACCCATTCTTGTTCGGCATAGCGAAACTCGGGCCTCTCCGAGTGATCGCCAGGCTTTTCCAGCGGCAGCACCGTGGGTCCTGAAACCCCCCGCAAATACTGCCGCCAGAACTGTTCCGCCGCCACGATATCCTGCCGCTGCAACCAGACAATGTAATCACGATATGGATATACTGTTTCTTCTCTATTGGTTCCGAATCGCCGCAAATTCGCATAAAAAGCAAACAGCTTTCGCAACACCAATTGCACACTCCAACCATCCAACAAAATATGATGATGGTTACAGACCAAATAGAACTCCTGCTCACTAAGCCGTATCAATCGCAGTTTCAATAACGGCGGTCGTCTGAATTCGAAGCCCCGTTGACGATCTGCCTCCAAAACCTCTTGTAAATCCACGAATCGCTCTGTATCGGCGCACGAACGCCAATCCTCGTAATCCATCGGCAATTGAACTCCAGCGTGAATCACTTGAATGGGCCGCGGCACTTTTTCCCATACGAACGAGGTCCGTAGCACTGCATGTTTCTGCATGACCCGCTGCAAAGCCTGTTTAAAGAGGTTAATGTCCACACTCCCTTTAATCAGGTAGGTTGTTTGACAGAAATAGGGATCGTGTTTCGAATCGTACAGGTGGTGAAACAGGACTCCTTCCTGTAAGGAGGAGAGGTAATACATCCCCTCGACATCCGTTCGGCTTTCCTTTCGCCTTTCACTCATGATGACTCAGCCCATCTCTTCAAAAACTCGACCCAATGTTTCTTGATCAATATCAACATCAGGGAAATCTTCCGGAACGTACTCCCTGGCATTTATTAACAAACGGTGGTCTATCAATACCTTCAGTGCCTCAATGTACAAATGAGTCAAGGTGCGAATCGTATCGTGTCGATAACGAGTGGAGTTATAGCGCCACACAATATTCATGCGTTTGTTTGACAGGTGGGCCATTAGATCAAAGGCATAAGGTGAGTCATTCTTGCTGTTAGGAACATGGTGAACTGCATCAAACAGTGAGTTGATAAGCTCCACTTCAGCATCGGGCCACCAATACTTGAATCTGACTTGAGGCGATGGTAACAGCTCCAGTCGTTTTCTCACGTCATGATCCGAGTTCAGATATCGGAGAAGTCCATACCCACACCCTTTTCTAGGAAGCCGTTGCAACTCCTCTTGTAACCTGGTGAGTGCTTCTAGTGGAGTCGCGTCTCGTGGAATTTGCACGGCAACGGGAAACATCGACGTGAACCACCCAATGGTTCGAGACAGATTAATTCCAGAACAAATATCCTCTCGACCCTGTCCTTCCACATCGATTAGGACCACCGAATCGTTGTTCCACCGAGCCAGCACCTGCACTAGTCCTGCCAACAGGACGTCATTGACGGGCGTTCGACGTCTCAATGATACGTCTTGCAACAATAGCTGCGTTTCTTCCTCAGTTAATGACACCACTACACTTTCTGTCGTTATCTCATTTGATTCCGCCGTGAGACCGTCTACAGGTAGAGGCTTTACCTGTTTGCGAATGGGTGTCAGCCAATAGTCCAGTTCTTGTTGAGAGGTTTCCTCCCCACTTAAATCATTCAACCATTCCGACCATTTTTTGAAGGAGGCGGTCTTGGCAGGAAAAACGATCGGCCGTTCCACGGCGAGAGCCTGATAGGCATTTGTTAGATCCTCCAGCAATATCCGCCATGACATGCTATCCACAATCAACTGGTGCACTACGATCAACAGACGAGGGGATTGGCCTTTGTCTACATCGAAGAGGACTGCCTGGAACAACGGCCCTTCCGTCACATGAATATTGGCCTGATGTTCAGTTGTAGAAGCCTCCAACGCATCCGGCAGCTCACTGAGTGAGATCGACGTCAGATCAACATGGTGTAACTTTGGTGGGAAAACCTTCATTTGATACACTTGCTGCCAGATTCCGCTGTCTTTGTTGAAACGCAATCGGAATGCATCATGATGCCCCACCACCACAGCGATGGCCTTTTCTAAGAGTGTTGCTTCTATTCCTGGCTTGAGCTCTAACAGAACTGCCTGGGTGTGCTGATGAGGATTGTGCAACGCCTGCTCAAAAAATCGCTGCTGTATCGGCGTCAACGGCATGTTACCCTGCGCCAGGACTTGTCCGTCATGGAAGGAGAACTCAGTTGATGTGGCCACTTCGCTCAGGGCAGCGATCGTCTGATGTTGAAAGAGGTGTCTTGGCGTAAACACAATCCCCTTCTGACGGGCCTTGAACGCTGTTTGAATGCCAAGGATAGAATCGCCGCCCAGACCAAAGAAGTTGTCATGGATTCCCACACGTTCTACACCTAACACTTCAGCCCAAATCTCAGCCAACAACTTTTCCCTCGTCGTCCGAGGGTCTTCGTACTCGGGACTTGCTTGATTACTCGTGCCAGGGACAGGGAGTGCAAGTTTATCGACTTTGCCATTAGACGTGAGGGGAAGCTGGTCGAGGAAAACATATGTTGCAGGCAGCATGTGTTCGGGTAGGTGCTTCTGCAACGCCTCGCGTAGCAACTCCTCGCTTAGGATGCCAGTGGCGGATGCCACGACATAGGCCACCAGCCGCTTTTCTCCCGGCTGATCTTCTCGAAGCAATACCACCCCGTCTTGCACATCTGGTTGTTGGCATAGTACCGCTTCGATCTCGCCTAGCTCGATCCGATAACCACGAAGTTTGACCTGATAATCAGTCCGGCCCAGGTAAAATAGGTTTCCATCAGGCAGATACTTAACCACATCGCCCGTCCGATACAGACGCTCACCTGGTCGGTCACTGAAGGGATGAGGTAGGAATCGTTCCGCCGTGACACTTGGTCGGTTAAGATAGCCTCGAGCCACCCCGGCCCCGCCGATGTACAGCTCTCCTGACACACCTACCGGAACAGGCTCCAGATGTTCATCCAACACATAAAGACACGTGTTGGCAATAGGTCGACCAATTGGAACGCCACCCGACGGAAATGTTCCTGGTGAAACCTCGTACACACAACACCCCACGACAGTCTCAGTAGGCCCATACTCGTTGATTAAGCGGGTACTGGAGGCATGGCGAGTCCAAAACGCCAGATCTTCCCCTAATAATGCCTCTCCCCCAATGATGAAGGCCTTGGTACGTCCGGCGACTTCGTTGGCTGATACTAGACCAGGAATCAATTTGAGATGGGCCGGCGTCAGTTTGACAAGGCTCCAGTCCCGCTGCTCCTGCAGGGCGACTCCCAACCCTTCAGGCCCATCTCGCTCGGAAAGCAAATGCACAGCACGTCCCACCAACAACGGCGACCAGAGACTTGTTACTGTCAAATCGAAACTTAGTGAGGAATGAACAGGGCTTCCATGACCTTCTACGACGCGATAGGTTTGAGTACACCACTGCAAGTAATTGATCAGTCCGGCATGTGGGACCATCACACCTTTGGGAACCCCCGTCGAGCCGGAGGTATAGATCACATAGGCAGTATTATCCGATCGATTGATACTTGAGGGATTATTAATCGGATACTCCACGACACTCGGCCAATCGCGATCGAGACAGACGAGCTTCCCTCCTTCATGAGCTGGGATACTCGAAATGAGCCGTTCTTGAGTCAGAATCAATGCCGCTTGAGAATCCTGAAACAGGAAAGCAATCCGGGCTGCAGGATACCCAGGATCAATCGGGACATAGGCTCCGCCAGCTTTCAGAATGCCTATCACTGCGACGATCATCTCCAATGAGCGCTCCATACAGATACCAATCAAGACATCTGGTCCTACTCCGTTCCGTCGAAGGAAATGGGCAAGTTGATTTGCTCGTTGGTTCAACTCTCGATATGTCAGCGCCTGTTTTTCAAAACTCACTGCTATGGCATCGGGATTTTTTACCACCTGCCTTTCAAATAGTTGTTGAATTCCCCCTTCGTGCGGAAAATTGGCCTCTGTCCGATTCCAATCCACCAACAGCTGATTCCGTTCTGCTGCTGAGAGCATCGACAGAGTGGACAAGGCTTGATCCGGAGACCGCGTAAGATCATGCAACAGGTTCTCAAAGCGTCGTACCATCCGAATAATCAAATCTTCTTCAAACCGGCAACGATCATATGTGACCCGCAAGGTTAAAGGTTCTAGTCCGACGTTCACCATCAACGGGTAGTGCGTCTTGTTTTCAACGATTACATCTGCAACGGTCAAACCTCCATGGGCACCAGCAAATCCTCGGCCCATGGGATAATTTTCAAATACAAACAGACTTTCAAATAGCGATTGGCCTTTGGGCATGTCGCTCCACCGCTGGATCTGCGTGAGAGAGGCATGTTCGAATTCCCGCATAGCGATATTTTGTTCCATTAATTGCTTAAGCCATGTCTTGGCAGAAAGACTCGGAGAGATCCGTACGCGCAGCGGTAAGGTGTTCAGGAAAAGACCTATAATCGTCTCGACTCCAGCAAGATCCGCAGGTCGTCCTGATACGGTGACACCGAATAACACATCCGATTCACCGCTATAGCGACTCAAGAGTAATGCCCAAGCACCCTGCATGACCGTGTTGAGCGTAACTTTATGCTTCTGAGTAAACGCTGTAAGTGCTATAGACAATTCCTCTGACAGTTGCTTTGATAACTTGCCGTATTGTCTTGCCTCACCCGACTGAGCAACACTGTCTCGGCGGGTTGCAAACAACGGAGTTGGGGCCTTAAATCCGGCAAGCGTCGCCCGCCAATGTGCTTCGGCAGGAGCACCATCTTGCTTCCGCAGCCAGGCAATATAATGACGATATGGCTGGGCTGGCACGACGACCGTAGAAGCTCCACCCTGTAAGGATGCATATCGATCGAACACTTCTCGTAAGATAAGCGCCACACACCATCCATCCATCAAGAGATGATGATGCGCCCATACGAAACGGGTCTCGTTCTCAGACAATCGAACAATTCCGACCCGGATAAGCGGTGCCGTGCTCAAGTCAAATCTAAGAGATCGATAATCTTGCAAGAGATCGCAAAATCTTTCTCGTTGAACGTCTAGACTATTGTCTCGCCAATCTTCCAGTTTGATTGGCATAGATACCCTGGTATGGACGACCTGTAGCGGTTCTTGTAATCCTTCCCATAGAAACGAAGTCCGAAGCGAAGGATGTCTGTTAATGGTTTCCTGGAGAGCCTGTCGTAAGAGGAAAGGATCACATGCTCCTACCAGAGTGCAGTGGAGTTGTTCGATATAGAGACCATCCTCGGGTTTCTCTAGGCTGTGAAATAACATGCCCCGCTGTAGCCCGGTCAGTGGATACACATCTTCAATATCTCGTCGTGTACCAGCAAGAAGGTGGTCGATTCCTGATTGATCAAGCCCGCTGAGCGGAAAATCAGAAGGGGTATAGCTTTCAACACCCGGTTCAAGACAATGACGAATTAATTGTGTCAAAATATTGAGATACGTCCTGCCCAACAGCTCGACCGTCTGGCGATTGTACCGCCAGCTGCTATAGGTCCATGACATATGCAGCCGCTTCCTTAAGATGTCACTGTTGATATCGAGTTCGTAGGGAAGTACAGCTTGGGGGTCGCGATCGATTCCGGCAGCATCAATCGACGGCACAAACGGCGAATCGTCTCGCAACACATGATCCATCTGTCCCAAATAATTGAAGCGGATCTGAGAAGGTGGATAGGCAGTAAGGCGTTCGCGGATGCTGTCGGACGGACTCAAGTACCGTAACAATCCGTAGCCGATGCCTCCTTGGGGAAAGCGGCGTAACTGTTCTTTGATCGATTTCAGGGAACCGACCAACGTCTCATCAGTCGAATAGGACAACAGGATGGGAGACACTCCCGCGAACCAACCGATGGTCCGGGACAGATCGAGATCCGAGAACAGGTCTTCTCGTCCGTGGCCCTCAAGATCAATCAGTAGCTCTTGACGATTGCTCCATCCAGCGAGGGTGCGTACCAATGACGTCAAGAGCAGATCATTGATCTGCGTGCGATGCGCCGACGGCACCTCGTGCAGTAACGCATGGGTTTCCGCTTCACCAAGCCAGAAATGGATCGTCTCGGAAGAGAGTTCTCTTCGGTCACCCGCCGGAAAGTCGACCGGAATGGGCGCCACCTGAAGACGGGCGGGATCAAGCCAGTACGCGACTTCTCCATTCAGTGCTTTCGATTGAGCATAATCTAACAGTCGCCTGGCCCACCGGGCATACGACGTGCTTTTGGTCGGCAGCGTGACCGGTTCCTTCGCAACAATTTGCGCGTAGGCTCGATGGAAGTCTTCCATCAGAATCCGCCAGGAAATGCCATCCGTGACGAGGTGATGGATGATCAAGAGCAATTTGTCGGGCTGGGTTTCCCCCATCTTCAAATACACCACGCGCAACTGCGGGCCATCGATGATGTTGAGGCTGGTCTCCCAGCTATCGATTTCCCAATTCAGGGCGACCCGCTGGCCTGCCGCCGAAATGGACGACAGATCGACGACGTGTACAATCGATTGATCCGATTTTTCCGCGTACCGTTGCGTCCAGCAGCCGTCCCGTTGCTCGAAGCGCAAACGCAAGGCATCGTGATGAACCATCAGATGGTCCATCACCTGGGTCACGATTGAGGGATCGAGCGGCCGCTTCAAATCCAACAGCAACGACTGATTCCATTGGTGAACATTCGGGGCACCAAGGTCGAAATACCACTGCTGAATCGGCGTCAACACGAATTCGTCGGTGTCTGCGCTGTCTTCGGCGGACGACTGCGGCATCTGGCTCACCACGCCGGCCAATTCGGCAATGGTTTGCTGCTGAAACAATTGCCGCGGCGTGATGCTGATCCCCCGTTGCCGGACTCGTGAAACGACCTGAATGCTGAGGATCGAATCACCACCCAATTCGAAAAAATTATCATGGATGCCGACTTGCTCGACTCCCAGCACCGCACGCCAAATTTCCGCTAACGTCGCTTCGGTTGCTGTACGCGGGGCTTCATACCGTCGGCTGGATTGGTTCACATCATCCGGAGGAGGGAGCGCGTTCCTATCGATTTTTCCGTTGGGTGTGAGCGGGAACTGGTCAAGCAACAGATAGATGGATGGCACCATATACTCGGGCAGCCGGTCTCGGAGAAAGTCACGCAGTTCTCCAGAGGCCACCGGCTCTGTGGAGACGACATACCCGACCAATCGCTTTTCCCCGAGGCCGTCATCGTGCACCGTGACCACCGCCTGGATGATCTGAGGATGCTCGACCAGACGCGACTCGATTTCACCTGGCTCGATACGATATCCGCGCACCTTGACTTGATAATCGATGCGGCCCAGGCACTCGATGGTCCCATCCGGCCTCCACCGGCCGAGATCCCCTGTCCGATACAACCGCCGTCCCGATCGACGGGCGAAGGGGTCGGGTATAAAGCGTTCACCGGTGAGGTCCGGCCTGTTCCAGTAACCTCTTGCCACTCCGACTCCACCAATATAAATTTCTCCTGCCACGCCGACCGGCACCGGTTGGAGACCGGCATCGACGATATAGATTTCCGTATTCGCAATCGGCCGGCCGATCAGAATCGGCGGGACCGCACTGAGTACCTGACAAGCGGCCGACCAGACCGTCGTTTCAGTGGGGCCATACAAGTTCCACAGTTCCTGGCCAAGCTTCAATAATCGATCGGTCAGGTCGAGCGAGAGCGCTTCTCCGCCACAGAGAATTTTCAGCCGTTCCGTACCGGTCCATCCGGCCTGCAAAAGCATCCGCCAGGTGGCGGGTGTCGCCTGCATCACCGTGGCACGGCTGCTGTTCAAGAGCGCGAGGAGTTTTTCTCCGTCATGGCTTGTTTCCCGGTCGGCCAGCACGATCGTGGCCCCCGCCGTCAACGGGAGGAACAGCTCCAAGACCGCAATGTCAAAGGAGAGCGACGTGACCGCCAACACGGCATCTCGCGCGTCGAACGACAGCGGCTCGCGCATGGCATGCAAAAAATTGACGGCGTTCCGGTGAGAGACCGCCACTCCCTTGGGCCGTCCAGAGGACCCCGATGTATAGATGACATAGGCCAGCTGATCAGGCCACCCCGCCTGCCCGTTCAACCTTGGAAGCTTCTCTGATAGAAGCCTGCCATGGTGGTCCACGCAGAGTACCGACGCGTGAGAATGCGGCAGGGCTCCGAGCAGGTGCTGCTGGGCCAGGAGCACCTTCATGCCGGCATCGTTCACCATCAACGCGATCCGCGCTTCCGGATACTCCGGATCGATCGGCACATACGCAGCCCCTGCCTTGAGAATGCCCAGCATGCCGATGATCATCGCCGGGGACCGTTCCACGCAGAGTCCCACCATCACGTCCGGTCCCACCCCCATCGCCCGCAACGAGCCGGCGAGCACGTCGGCCCGTTCGTCCATGTCCTGATAGGTCACCGTCTGATCAAGAAACCGTATGGCAATTGCGTCCGGCGTTTGGTGCGCCTGCTCTTCAACTAACTGGTGTAGGCAACAACTAGGCAGGTCATTGCACTCCGTCGCGTTCCACTCAACCAGCGCTCTCTGCCGCTCACGTTCGGTCAACAGAGGCAACTCGAGGAGAGAACGAGCGGGATCGACCGCAATGTATTCGAGTAATCGTTGATAATGTCCGGCCATCCGTTCAATGGTGCTGTGGTCGAACAAGTCGGTGCTGTATTCCCACACTCCGAAAACGGCTCCGTTGCTTTCCGTCATGTCGAGCGTGAGATCGAACCGCGTGTGCTGAGTCTCGATCGGAAGTTCGCTCACCTCCAATCCCGGCAACGTCGCGCTTTGCAAGTGATCCCGATCCAATGAAAACATGACTTGGAAAATCGGGCTGTAACTGAGATCTCGGATTGGTTGAAGCGCCTCGACCAGCTTCTCGAATGGAATATCCTGGTGGGACTGCGCACCAAGGACGGTCTCACGGACCCGTGAGAGGAGGTCGAGGAACGACGAAGCCCCGGAGAGATCGGATCGGAGCACGACCGTATTGACAAAAAATCCGATGAGCGGTTCTATCTCCGCCCGAAGCCGGTTCGCCATTGGCGTGCCGAGACAAAAATCTTCTTGCCCACTGTACCGGTACAACAGCACCTGAAACGCCGTCAGCAAAGTGGTAAACAACGTGGTATCGTTCCGGCGGCTGAGCGACTTGAGAGATTCCGTCAATGAAGGGGGCAACGCCATCCGATACGTCGTGCCTCTGTACGATTGCACGGCAGGCCTGGGACGGTCTGTCGGAAGCGCCAAGGTCGGCTTCCACCCTTCCAGTTTTGCCTTCCAATAATCCAACGCCCGATTCAAGGCCTCGCCGGAATACCATCGGCGTTGCCAATGAGCATAGTCGGCATATTGAATGGCCAGGGGCGGCACGATGACGGAATCATCCCCTACGGAGCCTACATAGTACGCCGCAAACTCCCTCATCAGCACGCCCAGAGACCATCCATCCGAGATGATATGGTGCATCGTAATCAGCAACACATGCTCCTGATCACGCACCTTCAGCAACGTGATCCGCATGAGCGGACTCTGGTCCAATCGAAACGGTCTGCGCGCTTCTTCTTTCGCCAGTCGTACAATCGTCTCCTGACCTTGCTCGTCACCCAGATCTTGGATCGTGACTTGGACACACCCCTTTGATTCAATGATTTGAACAGGCCGACCATCGCGAACGGTAAAGGCAGTCCGCAGGATCTCATGCCGGTTTACGATCCGGTCGAATGCCGAAACGACCGCTTCCGTATTCAAAGACCCGTGAATGTGCAATGCGGCCGAAAGGTGATAGAACGAACTCCCCACCTCCAATTGATCCAAAAACCACAAACGCTCCTGCGCATAGGAGAGCGGCGTCTCCGCAGCGTGATCGCGAGGACTCACCACAGAAGGTGCCTCCGATGCCGAGATTTCTCCCGACTCGTGTCTGTTCAAAATCCGGGACAACCCGACGACGGTGGGAATCTCGAAAAACTCAGCCGGTGACACCTCCCGCTTAAAGGCCGTTCGGATGTGCGACAGAAGCTGTACCGCAACCAAGGATTCGCCGCCCAGTTCAAAAAAAGAATCATGAATTCCGATGTGATCGATTCTGAGCAATTCTTGCCATATCGTGACGAGCTGTCGTTCCACATCGTTTTGCGGCGCGCAGTAAGGTGTGGTAAGCACTGGCCGCTCGTGGCCTTGATTCGGCCGAGAGACAATGGGCGGGACAGTCTGGACCGAATCCACTGCTTCCCCGCCTGAACTGGGCGACCATGAACGGTCGCGCTCGGCCTCGACCCAATACCGTTGCCGTTCGAACGGATAAGTAGGAAGCGGCACCCGCCCTCGGCGTTCCCCCCTATGAATTTCACTCCAATCGACCGCTGCCCCGGCGAGCCAAATTTTTCCCAGGCTTTCCCAGAGATGGGCCTGTCCAGGCTGCCCCTTGTGAGGGTGCGGAAGCGAGGACAATATCGGCATGTCATTCGTATTTGGATCTGAAGCGGCCCTCTCCGTGAACTGACGCCGTGCGAGAACAGACAACGTGTCGCCCGGACCCACCTCCAGCAGGATACGATTCGATTGATTCATCAGCTCCTGCAGACCGGCGGAGAAGCGGACAGTCTGCCGAAGGTGCCGCACCCAATAATTCGGGTCGGTCGCCTCTGCCGTAGACATCCATCGACCGCTGACGTTGGACAAAAACGGAATCGTCGGCGTTCCGAAGGTGACCTGATCCAGCACCTGTTTAAAAGCCTGAAGAATCGGATTCATCATGGAGGAATGGAAGGCGTGGGAGACATGAAGCCGGCGGAAGGCGATCCCCTTTTCAGCCAGATTCGCCCCCGCAGCATCGATCTCGTCGGGCGTTCCCGACAAGACCGACAACCGGGGACCATTGACCGCTGCCAGACTGCAGCGGCCTTGGAACTCAGCGACTTCTCTCTCGGACAGCACGACTGCCAACATCGATCCTGCTGGGAGACTCTGGATCAAACGACCGCGCTCGGCGACCAATCGAAGCGCCTCTTCAAGAGAAAACACACCGGAAAGGCAGGCGGCCACGTACTCGCCGATACTGTGGCCGATCATCGCTTCAGGTTTGACACCCCAGGCCATCCAGAGCTTGGCCAACGCATATTCAATCATGAACAGCACCGGCTGCGTCAGAGATGTCTGATTGAGTCGCGCCGACATGGCCTCGGCGGCGCCGCGTTCAGGGTATAAAATTTCCCGCACTTCACAACCGAGAAGCGGACGCACGACTTCTATGCAACGATCGACTTCCTCTTTGAATCGCGGTTCTTCTCGGTAGAGCTCGGAGGCCATATCGACATGTTGGGCGCCTTGTCCCGGAAAGAGAAACGCGACCGGCCGATTCGACGGAACCGGCTGGGAAGTCAGGAGACGGCTCGGCTCCTGCCCGGCGAGAATACGAGAGGCATCCTGCCGATCCCGGCACCACAGAATCCGCCGATAGGGAAAATGTCGACGGCCCACTTGGAGGGTATAGGCGATATCCGCAATCGCTTCGTGCTCATTCTGCGCGAGTTGGTCACGCAGGCGAGCCGTGGCGATATCCAGCGCCGACGCCGATCTGGCCGATAACGGCAACAGGTGCCATGGCCGGGAAGATGCTGTTCTGTTCTGCGGAGGGGCTTCCTCCAGCACGACATGGGCGTTGGTGCCACCCAGGCCGAACGAACTGACGCCCGCCCGGCGAGGTGTTCCGTTTCTTGTCCATTCACGCAACACCGTATTCACAAAAAAAGGCGTGGCGGAAAACTCGATCTCCGGATTGGGTTTCGTAAAATGCAGGCTGGGAGGAATTTGTTTGTGGGAGAGCGCCAACACGGTTTTTATGAGTCCGACCACACCGGCAGCCGCATCGAGATGCCCAATATTGGTTTTGACTGACCCGATTGCGCAAAAATTGTTTTGATCTGTCTGGGCGCGAAACGCCTGCGTGAGTGCAGCCAGTTCTATGGGATCGCCCATTGGAGTGCCGGTGCCATGCGCTTCGATGTACCCGATCGATCGTGGATCCACCTCGGCAGCAATCTGTGCCGCGCGAATGACCTTCACCTGGCCTTCGACGCGTGGAGCGGTATATCCCACTTTTCGGGCGCCGTCGTTGTTGATGGCGGAGCCTCTGATCACGGCCAGAATATGATCTCCGTCGTCCTGGGCATCCTGCAGCCGCCTCAGCAGGACGAGCCCGACCCCGCTCCCCCCAACAGTTCCCTGCGCCTGCGCGTCAAAGGCCCGACAATGTCCATCGGGAGAGGCAATCCCGCCCTTCTGGTAGAGATAGCCCACGGTTTGTGGAACGGTAATGGAGATGCCGCCAGCCAAGGCCATATCACATTCCCCAGCCAGCAGCCCCTGACAAGCCAGATGCACTGCGACCAGGGACGTGGAGCAGGCGGTCTGCACGGCCAGACTCGGTCCTTCGAGATTCAACTTGTACGAGACACGGGTTGCAAGAGAATCTTTTTCTACGCCTAAGATGGCGGCCATATCCGCAGCCGATTGCAGTAAGACTCCGCGGGGAAACAGATTGAAGAGATAGCCGCTGGAACTGGAACCGGCATAGACACCGACCGGCCCGTTAAACTGTTCAGGGTCATAGCCGGCATGTTCAAGGGTTTCCCACGCGCATTCCAGGAAGAGCCGTTGCTGAGGATCCATCAGTTCGGCTTCCCGAGGGGTGATGCCGAAAAACCCGGCATCGAACAAGTCGATCCCCTCCATGATGCCGCGCCTTCGGACATAGTTCGGATCACGCAGCAGGGATTCGGGCACGCCAGCGTTGACGAGGTCCTTATCGTCGAGGACAGATAGCGATTCCACGCCGCCGCGCACATTGTTCCAAAACTCTGCTATATTCTTGGCACCGGGAAATCGTCCCGCCATGCCGACGATGGCAATATCCAATCCGTCGCGTACATCGCTCGATTTCAGTGAGTTGTGAGGATCTTTCATGCCGATCTCAGATCGCTTTGCGAGCACGTCGTTGTGCCAACCGGTGCGCCCCGGCTGTGTGTTTGTCTTTCAAATCCTGCATGGCCTGCTGTTCTATGGTCGGCGATGACTCTGCACCAAGATACGTTGCCAGGGCCTGTACGGTTGGATAGCGAAAGAGATCCACCATCGACACATCGCGAGTGGTAAATCCACGTATTTTAGTCAGCACTTTTGGAAGCAGCAGCGAGTGGCCGCCAAGGTCAAAAAAATTGTCGTGAAAGCCGACCGCGCGCAATCCCAGCACTTCTCCCCAGACGGCGGCAATCGCCCGTTCACTGTCGGTTCGAGGCATCCCCTGCTCGACCGCTTGAGAAGCCAGTCGGTTCATGGCTGAGAGGGCCTTGCGATCGACCTTTCCCTGAGTGGTCATAGGAAAGGACTCCAGCACGACCCAGCTGGCCGGCACCATGTAATCGGGAAGACGTCCTTTCAAAAACTCACGCAGATCGTGAGCTGTGACCACCCCGTCTCCTTGGGGGACGGCATATCCGACCAAGCGGGGGTCCCCTGCCCGATTCCACCCCATGCGATCGACTCGAAGCCGCAACAGGCGGCGCTGCGATTCACTCAATCGATTGATTCTGTCCAAAAGGTCCGTCATGTCATTTCACCGCCTTGACGACCGCCATCGAATCGGCCCACCAATAATGGCAATCGTCGGGAGGAAGGAGGGAACGGACCACGCTCAGCGTGAACGAACTGAAATGCTGCAGGAGAAACCGCTGATGCCGTCGGCTGAAAGAGTCGATCTCGTTTGTGTAATAGCTCAAGCATCCACCGGGATGGAGCAACTTGGCCGCGACCGGAATGAAGGCCTCGGCGAAATTGATGCTGTTGATGACACTTTCCTCAAATTCCGCTTCGCTGGAGGGATAGGTATCAAAAAATACGCCGTCGAAGGGCCCGATGTTGTCGACCACATCCTGCCATTTGCCTTCCACAAGGCGTATGTCGCGGCCAGGATAGCGGTTGCGCCATTCGGCGAAGACTTCCATCACCTGGCGATTGCATTCGATAATGGAATGTGACCGCGGCTGGCCCTCCTGAATAGCGGAGGCGGAGATCCCCATGCCAAACCCGACTTCGAGGACATCGCCCTGCGATTCCGTGACAATACGCGCCATGGCCCGCATCAGGGGCGTCTCCCAATCCTGCATCACCTGCTGCCCTTCGATGATTAGCTCGGACGACGTATACTGCGCCTGGCCGCCCGTCCACTCCCGCTCGATGCTGATGCGATCCGATCCTGACACAAACCGTTTGGCCAGATCGTCAAGAGCCAGAAGATCATCGGAGAATTCATCCAGTGCCCGCCGCAACAGCCAATTTCGCTGATTGGCACGCGGAGGAGTCAAGAATTCACCCTTATTGATCTTCAAATACACATCGAATTCGGGCTTCCGTTGGATCACCGTTTTCCTCCGTTCCTCTGCATCTGATTCCATGTCACACAGCCATTGTGCTTCTGTGGCGGGGATGGCTTCGATCTCGCGAATCAGCTGCTCTTGATCTTGTTCGCTGAGTCTGTTGAATGTTGCCATCCAGTCCGACTGAGAGGCTGACTCCAGGAACACCCGCGCATCTTTCACCTGTGGATGTTGACGCGTATGGGCCTCAATATCGGCCAGTTCCACCCGAAACCCGCGAATCTTGATCTGATCGTCGCGGCGCCCTAAAAATTCGACATTGCCGTCCGCTCGTCGGCATGCCCGGTCGCCTGTCCGGTAGAGACGCTCTCCCTGGGTGACGGCAAACGGATGGGGAATGAACACCTCAGCAGTCATAGCAGGTAGGTGATGGTAGCCGCGCGCGAGACCGAGCCCTCCGATATACAGATCACCCGGTACACCTAGCGGTACCGGCTGGAGGAAGGCGTCAAGGATATACAGTTGAACGTTTGCAATGGGCCGTCCGATCGGTATCGTCCGCAATGCCAGCCAGTCCGTGTTGGTATCTGGATGATAAACACTGGCAGTGACCGTCGCCTCGGTCGGTCCATAGGAATTGCACCAACCCACCGCATTGCCCGAGACCCGTCGCCACCGCCGAAGGTCGTTCGGCCATGCCTTTTCGCTTCCGATCACCACCAGCCGGAGTTCTGGCGGAAGTGGCGTGCCGGTCTGTTCAAGGTCTTCGGTCCATCCTGCCCAATAGGGAGTTGGGAGGTTCAAGACAGTCAGCCGATGGGCATGAAGAAAGGCGTGAAAATCGGAATAGGCCGGAAGCGGCTCGCTAGGCCTCAACACAACGGTCGCGCCGGCCAGCCACGTAGGGAAACATTCCTCCAGCGCGACGTCGAAACTCACAGAAGCGAACTGTAGCACGCGGTCCTCCGGCGTCAGCGCATATTGGTGCACCATTTCAGCCACATGGTTCACCATGGCGCGGTGGCTCACGACGGTGCCTTTTGGGCGGCCGGTCGTACCGGACGTGTACAGGATGTATGCGGCATTCTCGGGATGTGTCCAAGACGGCACATTGTCGGCGGAAAGACTCGCTGCTTGTTCCCATTGGCTATCTAACGCAAACGCGAATGCGTTTGAGCGAGGCAACGAGTCAGCCACGCTCTGCTGAGTCAAGATCACCGCAGGCCGCCCGTCCTCCACCATGACGGCCTTTCGCTCTTCCGGATACGACGGATCGATCGGCAGGTAGGCTGCTCCTGCCTTCAGACAACCCAGCAGACCGACGATCATTTCAAAAGATCGATGCAGGCACAGTCCGACCCTGGTCTCCGGTCCGACCCCCCATCGCCGCAGCAATCGTGCACATTGATTCGCGTGCGCATCGAGCGAGGCATACGTATATGCACGCCCTTCGCAGACCAAGGCCGTGGCATCCGGTGTCTTCGCCGCTTGGGCTTCAAACAGTTCGGGCATGCACCGGCTTTTCGGATGCGGGCGATAGGGCCCATGACAGCCGATCAACAGGGCCTGCCGTTCATCGGTCGGCAGCATAGACCATTCACTGACCGGACCGTCAGCACCGGCGGCGATGTGACATAGGATCTCTTCGTAGTGTTTCGCCATCCGAGCGATCGTCGATTCGGTGAAGAGATCGGTGCTGTATTCGAACCACGCCGTAATGCTGCCATCGGCACGTTGTAACAGCTCCAGTGTCAAGTCAAAGACCGAGGTTCCCGTACTGACCTCCAGCCTGGATGTCGCAAGGTCGGCGAACTGCCGAATGTCGGACAGCCTGTCTTCCAATACGAACATGACTTGAAACAACGGTGTACGTCCGACATCCTTCGCAACTCCCAATTCATCAACCACCCGCTCGAACGGCACCGCGTGGTGTGCATGAGCTCCCAACACCGTCGCTTTCACCCGTGCCAGCAATTCGGAAAGGGTAGGATTTCCGGACAACTCGGCCCGCAAGGCCATTGTGTTGACGAAGCAGCCGATAAGCCCCTGGCTCTGCCGATGCCAGCGGTTTGCTACCGGGGTACCGACGCAAAAATCAGTTTGACCGCTGTAACGGAACAGCAATAGATTAAATGCCGCAAGCAAGGTCATGAAGAGCGTGCTTCGCTGCATAGCTCCCATCTCCTTCACCCGACCGACGAGCTCTGCCGGGATGACCCATTTGTAGCGTGTTCCTCGATGTCCCTGTACTTCCGGCCGAGGATAGTCGTACGGCAGTGTGAGCAGATCAGGTACCTGCTCCAAACGGTGCCGCCAATAGTCCAGCTCCCGTTCGAAGATCGGTTGTTGCGACGCCACCTCAAACTGCATCACGTCGAAATATTGGACGGGCAGAGGCGGCAAAGACGATGCTTGCCCGTCCTTGAACGAACGGTAAAGATCCGCCAACTCCTGTTTGAGTATCCCCATCGACCACCCGTCCGTCACGATGTGATGGAGCGTCAACGACAGCACCTGCTCGTCGTCTTGGACGAGAAACAGTTTGGCCCGCAGGAGCGACCCCTCAGTCAAGTCAAAGGGGCGATGTGCTTCGGCATAAATGAGCCGCCGCAATTCCGCCTCGCGTGCGTCCTGAGGGATTGCGCGAAGATCCGTAGTTGTACACTCGCTCGTCGAAGGAGGGTCGATGACCTGCATCGGGCATCCGTTCTGTAACACACATCGTGAACGCAGCACTTCATGGCGGTGGAGCAGGTGAGCAAGCGCAGTGCGCAGCGCTTCAACATCTAACCTGCCCTGCAACCGCAAGGCAACCGGAACGTTGTTGATGGCGCTTCCTTGGGCAAGCTGCTCCAAAAACCAAAATCGTTCCTGTGCCGGAGAAAGGGGCATCGCACTCTCGCGCTGTGCCGGTTGAGGCATCTCGGAAGGCGCGGAGCGCTCCATCTTCTTCGGAAGCGTCTGCACATAGGCAACAAATTCTTCTAAGCTGGGATGGTCGAAGAGCGCATCCAGTGAAAGATCCACCTGCCAACGCTCCTGAATGTTTCCAACTATCTGCATGCCCCGGAGCGAATCCCCACCCAAGGCAAAAAAATCGTCATAGCGGTTGATCGCAGGCCGCTCCAGGACACGTGACCATAGCTCCGCCACACTTTTCTCCAAATCCAGCATCTGCGAGAGCGACTCCGTGCTTGCGGCTTCACGGTGATCTCCGATGAAATCCTGAGAAAAGAGTGCGGCCGATTCAGCGATCACCGTCAGTGCACCTGTAAGAAATCGGTCACGGCAAAGCCTGCGCTGGACTTTTCCGCTGGACGTCTTGGAAAGTGTCCCGGCCTTGATCAACACCACCGTCGAGACATGGACATCATGTTGCTCCGCAACCTGTCGTCGAATCGCTGCCGTCACGGCTTCCACAGCAGGATTCTTGACGCGTGCTTCCAATTCCTGCACGACGACTAACTGCTCTTCATTGTGTTCGACGACCGAAAAGGCCGCACCACAGCCGGATCGAAGTGCAGGGTGACTCTCTTCGACCGTCTGTTCGATGTCTTGCGGATAGTGGTTGCGACCGCGAATGATGATAAGGTCTTTCAGACGTCCGGTGACAAACAGTTCTCCCTTGTTCAGAAAGCCTAGGTCACCGGTGCGGAGAAATGGTCCCTCGTTCGTGTCGATGATGTAGGCCTTGAACGTCTCGTTCGTCTCTCCCTCACGCTGCCAATAGCCTTGAGCCACGCTGGGTCCGTTGACCCAAATTTCTCCTACCTGGCCATCAGGACATCCTTCCCGAGATTCCGGTTGGACGATGCGTACCTGCTGATCCGAGCGGATGATCCCGCACCCAACCAATGTCGCAGCGTCATCACTCTCCTCGCTTTCCGTCGATGAAACCTGTCCTTTCTCAAGAGTCGACTTACCGACTGCTCGTATGGTCGGAAGATTCTGCCTAACTCCGCCCGTCACCAATAAGGTCGCCTCGGCAAGACCGTAACAGGAGTAGAAGGCCTCTCGTCGAAATCCACAAGACTGAAACGTATCGGCAAACCGTTCGAGTGTACTGGGACGAATCGGTTCGGCTCCATTGAAGGCGATGGTCCAGCTGCTCAAGTCTAATGCAACGCGCTGTGCCTCGGAGATCTGTCTCACGCAGAGGTCATAGGCGAAATTTGGACTACCACTGGTCGTCGCCCGATACCGGGAAATGGCGGAGAGCCATCGCACCGGTTTCTGCAGAAAATGCGGCGGCGACATCAATACACAAGGTACGCCGAGATAGAGAGGTTGGAGCACGTTTCCGATCAACCCCATGTCGTGGTACAGCGGTAACCATCCGACGATCAGCTCTTGTTGTGTATGCCCGAATGCCTCTTGGATCAGGCGTTCGTTATGCAGCAGGTTACCGTGACTGACCATCACGCCTTTCGGCATTCCTGTCGAGCCGGATGTGTATTGAAGAAAGGCAAGGGTATCGGTGGTGAGGTTCGGCTCATGCCAGTCCCGCTCGAGCTCAGGCACTATCTTGTCGGTGGTGAACCACTGCAACGCGACCAGGTGCTGGTATTCCGGTTCCTGACCGGCCAACCGTTCGATCGTCTGGTGAATCGACGACGTCGTCAACACATAGGCCGCCTGTGAATCCAACGCCATAGCCTGGACGCGCGGCAAGCCTCGCTTCCGTTGCGGAGGATAGGCTGGTACCGCGATGACACCGGCATATAAACAACCAAAAAAGGCCGCAATGTACTCCAGTCCTGGCGGATAGAGCAGAAGGGCGCGCTCCCCCAAGGCCCTCCTTGACTGTAGCCATGCCGCAATCGCTTTCGCCCGACGGTCCAATTCCGCATAGGTGATCCGATCACTGTCCGTTTCGCCGTCTAACAGGAATTCATAGGCCTGCTGATTCGGTGTGCGTGCGGCCCTCTGCCGCAAGAGCTCCACAAACGTGGCTGATTTCATTTGTATCTCAGTTGCCATGGACATGATGGATAGTTAGACCAATCGCCCCTCTCGCGTTGCGGAACATGGTTCGGCCATGGCCACCAGCACTTTGCGCGGGCCCTTGAATGGCGTCCGTCCATGGGCGGCCAACATGTTATCCAGCAACATTACATCCCCGTCTTGCCAGGGAAATTGAACGGCGACCGTCCGATAGACCTCTCGAATGTCCTCCAGCACGGAGTCTTCGATCGGCGTGCCATCTCCATAGTAGGTCTGCCGCGGGAGATCTTCCTCGGCCACGACTGCCAGCAAGGACTCCTGCACAGACGGCTCAAGGTTCGAGACATGGAACAGATGGGCCTGATTGAACCACACCGTTTCTCTCGTCTTCGGATGCACCGCGATCGCCTGACAGACGTGGCGTGTACGCAATTCACCGTCCTCTTTCCATTCCTGTTGAATACCAGCCCGCTTGCAAAATTGATCCACTTCGGTTCGATTGGACGTGTTGAAGACCTTCTGCCAAGGGAGATCGAGTCCGTTCCCATAGTTCCGCACATACATGACCCTTTTTTCGGTGAAACGATCTTTGATCTTGGCCGGCATGCGATTGAAGACTTCGCGGCTGTCTGCGATAGGCGTCATGCCTCCCTCTTGAGCAGACTGTGCGCAGTAGAACCAGATCTTCATCGGCCATTCAGTCGTGTAGGCGTTTTCATTATGGAGGGGAATATGTTGATGGGCCGGATATTCCGTCGACGTATAAATCCGATTGTTGACATGCGAACGCGGCGTCGATCGAAATTCATACCCCAACAGATCCGGAGTCACGCTTTTGACCAGCCGCTCAAAGGCCTCCGTGGAATCGACAGGAAATCCTCGAAACAATATTCCGCCGACCTTCGAGAGATGAGCCTGCACCTCATCACGAAGGGCTGCTTCGACGATTTCGAGCTTGCGCTCGCCGGTCGGACTCACCACCAGCGGAAGTCGGCGATCAGAGGGGAAAAAACTTTTAGCCAACAGCGGGGACGCCATCGAGGTGATATCGCTAGAAGAGATCATCGCGGCTCCTCCCAACCAATAGTCATACTGTTTAGTCGTGCATCATCATCCATCGACTCAGGATACCTGCTCCGCAGACATGCTCCTCGTGGAACAGGACTGCGTTGGTACAGCGACTTCACGGGCATAATTCAACGAGGCCGTGAGGGTTTCGAGCACCGGTTCCTGCGCCGTGCGCAGAAAAAAATGATTCCCTTGAAACAAACGCACGTGAAAGCGGGCCGTGGTGTGTTCGCGCCACCCTTCCAATTTTTCATGGCCCACGTCTGCATCCTGCGTGCCGCCGAATGCTGAAATGGGACAGGTCAACGGTGGCTCTCCGTGGTAGCGGTAGGTGTCGCGCAACGAGAAATCCGCCCGCAAGGTCGGTACCATGAGTGCCATCAATTCTGGATGACTCATCACTTCCGGTGGCGTCCCGTTCAGTTGCTGCAAGCGCGCCAAGAATTCAGCCTCCGGCAGATCGTACATCGGATCAGTCTCCCGCAGTTGTGGCGCGGGACAGCCTGATATGAAGAGGTGGAACGGTTCCACTCCATACCGACGACGCAATTCACGCGCCAATTCGAAACTGACCAATCCTCCAACGCTATGACCGAACAGAGCATAAGGGAGGTCGAGATAGGGTTCGATCGCCTTACTCAATTCCCGGACGAGACACATCAAATCACCGATTGCCGGTTCATTGACACGGGTTTCACGCCCAGGAACGTGCACTGCGCAGACCTCGACATCGACCGGCAGGTGCTCGGACCAGGATCTAAATACAGACGGCCCGCCACCGGCGTAGGGAATACAGAACAGTCGCAGACTGCCATTTTTGCGAGAGGGTACAATCCATTGTGATGAGCGAGCCACGGTTGTTCTCACACCGCCGCCTCTTTCGTCTTGGCCTGTTCCTCCATCCATTTCCTCAGGCTTAATGGACGCATATCGGTCCACACTTCGTTGATGTACTCCAGGCATTCCGGCTTGAGCCCCGTCTTCCCCGCATCACGCCATCCCAAGGGATTAGCTTTGTACTCCGGCCAGATGGAATATTGTTCTTCGTGATTCACGACCACTTTGTAAATCGTTGTATCTTCTTGTTCATCGCGACTCATAACTTCCTTCCTTGATATATGTTTATTAGTGGATGTTGTGCTGCATGGACGCACTCGTCGGAGTCAGACGCGCATTGGATTTCGTGGGCATCGCTGGAACCAATGTCAGGGCATGACGAGAGGAAGATCCCTCAAAAGGCAGGGCCTTTCCCATGCTCCATGCCTGCTGTTGATCGCGATAATGGAGCGAGAGCGGATGGCCGGACTGGCCGCCCGGCATATGCCAAAGGGCGTCTTCCGGGTGTCCAGGCGAAATCACTAATCGCTCACTGGCTGCTACCTTTTTACTCATGACACGGACACAGGACCCGCAGCCAGGCGATTCAATCTCCGGCATGTCGAGCAACGGCGAGAGCCCTGGAATCACTCCACTCAGAGGATGGCGAATAACCACGCGGTTCATCTGGCCCCAGGTCAGTTGGTCCGGCGAAGGGCCATCGTAATTCTCCTGTAATTCATGCCAATTGCGTTTCAACGCTGCAATGAGAAATGATTGCCAGTCATGGGAACCATCATCTCCTGGAGCCAGTGCTGGCACTTGAGCAGTCAATAACGCACGCAACGAAGTTTCATTCACCCCATAGGCACAGTACCGATACTCCTCAATGCATCGAGCCAAGAATGGTGCAAATACGGATTGAATCAAGATGGTTCTGAATTGAATCAAAAAACCGTATCCCACGCTCTCGATATCGGCTCGTCCGTTCCAGGCATCGATGGTATGGCGTACAGGAGTAAGAGACAGATCGTTCCGAATGGCGTTGTCGGTCAGAACTTCACGCGCAATCCGTCTATAGAATTCATAGAATTCACTCCTTGTGTCCAATTGGATCTGAAAAAGATCCGCTTCTTTCGCTCGGTGCATATCTCGCAACCGTTCAGTAATTCGATAGGCGCGATATCCGCCGGCGAAAGCATGACCGATGGGA
Source organism: Nitrospira sp. (assembly GCA_019636815.1). Lineage (GTDB taxonomy): Bacteria > Nitrospirota > Nitrospiria > Nitrospirales > Nitrospiraceae > Nitrospira_D. The sequence continues at coordinate 52,734 of JAHBWT010000005.1, read as the reverse complement.
TGCGGATAATGCTCGAGCATGCGCTGATTGGCACTGACGATGAATCCTGACGGTGGGTCGATGATATGAGGCAGCTCTTCTGCCGCTACATATCCCGCCCACCCCTTTTCCCCATCTGCCCAAGAAACGCTTATTGAACCATCAAACCCGCGACGAATCGGGATCCGGCCGGTGTAGGTCCATGCAATGTGTCCATCTGCATCTGCGAGTAACACATTATTGGCGGGTCCCTTTGCCCGATTGAGAACGCCAATAGCTTCGTTCACCGTTTGCACACGATCCATCTGGACCAGTCCGATGTCGACAGCATCCGGATCCCGTCCGGTCCAACTGACGGCGACCGGTTCGCCGAGGAGCGGCTGATCAGCCACAGGTCCCCATATAGAATCCGTACAGTCCACGACTTCATCGGGCGCCCCTTTGACTTTGATGACCTCTTGTCTCTCCTCAAAACGACGCCACCCGTCCGGCGTTTTATATTGATGGACGTCATGAGGATTCAGCTCGAGACGGACGAGATCGACGAAATCTCCCTCGATATTCGTGAAGCCCCAGGCTACCCGGCTATTACTACCGACGATCACGACCGGAATTCCTGGAATCACGAGGCCCATTAAGTCGATGTTCTCGTATCTGAGGCGGGCGCGATACCAGATATTGGGGACGGCCATATCCCAATGCATATCGTTGGCAAGTACCGCTCGACCATCTGCCGTACGACTACCCGCAAGCACCCAGCCGTTTGATCCAATGGTCGGCTTTTCTTGGCGAATGACGTGTGCATGGTCATCAGGTTCTGCTCCAACGAGTTGACGAACCGCCAGCAATTCTTCAACTGGTATAGAAAGCTGAAACTGGTCCGGCTCGGTATCATGCAAAAATGCATCGGTATAGAGATCGATATCCGGCAATAAAAACGACAGGACTTTCGGCGGCAAAGTCTGCGCCATTACCGTACGCATCCGTTCATCGTCATCGTACAAATTCAGCGCTTGAAACATTGCCAGCATCGCAAGCACGGAATCCTCCGGACGCCAGAGCTGAGGTCTGTAGCTCAGCAACATAAATTCGAAGGGGAATGTCGTCGTTTGCCTGATAAAATCATTGACGCCTTGGGTATAGGCATCTACGACTTGGCGTTGTTCATGTGGTAATTGCGCGGCAACCGCCTGCGCTACTTGCTGCAACCCGAGCCGTCGCTGCCGGATATCGTTTTCCACACCAGCCCTTCCCACCACTTCCGCTAATTGTCCTGCCGCTCCTCGTCGCAACAGATCCATCTGAAAGAGGCGGTCGCGCGCTGTCACATACCCCAATGCTCGAAAGGCGTCTAACCGCGACTCAGCAACGATCGTTGGGACCCCATACTCATCGGCCGTTACGGAAACTGCGGCGGTCAGTCCCTCTACTGCCACTGTTCCGTCCAGCACAGGGAGAGAGGCGCGAAGTATCATGAAGCCTCCTATTCCTGCTGTGGCTGCCCCAAGAATGACCACAATGATCACAATTCGAACCGCGCGGTTCATACCAGCGCTCGTTGTGCCGACTTGATCGCGTCTGCGAATATACTTGCAATCATGTCGATTTCTTCTGCTGTGACAATCAAGGGTGGGAGAAAACGAACCACGACGTCATGGCGCCCTCCCAACTCAACGATTAATCCTCGACGTAGCGCCTGCGCCTGAATATTGCGTGCCATCGCGGCGTCGGCAGGATAGATTCCTCTGTGGTCCGGCTCCGCAAATGGGTCGACGATCTCCACACCGATCATGAGTCCGCGTCCGCGGATATCTCCCACGATGGGACACTCACGCTGCATCTGGCGAAGCCGCTCGACCAGCCGCTCTCCCATGGCAGCCGCGTGTTGATCGAGTCCGTTTTCTTGAATGAATTTCATGGTGGCGATTCCCGCCGCCATGGCCAATTGATTGCCACGAAATGTGCCCGCATGTGCGCCAGCCGACCAGCGGTCCAATTCCGACTTGTACAGCACCACGCTCAAGGGCAGTCCTCCACCGATTGCCTTCGACAACAGGAGCACATCCGGGATGATGCCGGCCCGCTCGAAACCGAAGAGCGCGCCGGTCCGTCCTAATCCCGTTTGCACTTCATCGATGATCAATGGGATCTTTCGCTCACTCGTGATCCGCCGGATTTCGCGTAGCCAGTCATCGGGAGCGGGAATGACCCCCCCTTCCCCCTGCACAACCTCGACAATCATCGCCGCGGGCATCACGATACCGCTGTTCGGATCATCGAGCAGTCGTTCAATGTATCGACTGGACAAGCGTTGTCCCTCTTCGCCCCCGGTTCCGAATGGACATCGATATTCGTAGGGAAAGGGCAAAAAATGAACGTCCGCCATCAGCCCAGGCACCGCCTCTTTGGGTGAGAGACACCCCGTGAGACTTAACGCTCCATTCGTCATGCCATGATAGCCCCCATGGAACGACAGGATGGTGCGGCGTCCCGTCGCGGTCTTGACGAGCTTGACGGCAGCCTCGGTGGCATCGGCACCAGACGGACCGCAGAATTGTATGCGGGCGTCACCTGCGAACGATTCCGGCAAACACATCAATAACCGCTTGATGAACTCATCCTTGACAGGTGTGGTGAGATCCAGAGTTTGGAATGGAAGCTTTTCATGCAGCGCTTGCTGGATGGCATTGACGACAACCGGATGGTTATGCCCCAGTGCCAACGCTCCGGCGCCAGCCAGACAGTCGATATACGTATGGTCCTTCGTGTCCTGTACATAAATCCCTGTGCCTTTCCGTAAGGCTACCGGGAGGCGGCGCGGATAACTCCGGGCATTCGATTCTCGCGCAACCTGCCTTTCCAGATAAGGATCTGCCTCCAACTCGTCACACGATGTATCCACAGCCGTAGGCAAGTCACGCCACGTTTCATCGAACGGAACGATCATGGGAGCCTCCTCCTATTCGATAGGCACAGCCAGTACGGCGCTTCCTGCGAGAGACCCATTCGCGTGACTCTTCCTGTCGGCAACATTGGTGATTTGCCCAAAATCCATCCGGATACAGCGGTCGCCCACGAAGAAATAGTGGTCATCATGCGTAATCACGAACACCGTTTTACCGCGAGCCTTCAGATCAGGAAGCAATTCCGTGTAGAACACCTTCCTAAATATCGGGTCTTGATCCGCGGCCCATTCGTCGAAGATATAAATCGGCCGATCTTCGAGATAGGCGGTCAACAGCGCCAATCGTTTCCGTTGACCCTGCGAGAGCGCCAAGGTCGAGAGAACTCCGTCTTTCGCAGAAACCTTGGAGCTGAGTTGAAAGCGGTCTAGATAGGCTCGCGCCTGACCATCGAGATCGTGATGTGAGAGACCCAATAAAGTCTCGAAGAGATGAAAGTCCGAGAACACAGCAGAAAATAACTGCCGATATTGCTCCCGATTGGCTCCATCGATTGGAGTGTCGTCGATCCGAATTTCACCGGACTCCGGGGTATAGAGGCCGAGGAGCAAGAGTGCAAGCGACGTTTTACCGCTGCCGTTTCCGCCAATGAGAAAGACGATCTCTCCGCGAGACACCGTCAGATCGATCGGCCCGAGGCAAAAACTTCCTTCTTCGTGCTCCCGATAGTAACGGTGGGTCACGCGGATCAGTTGCAGACGCTGCCACTCTTCATCGGGCAATGAACCCACGCCATGCTTTGCCGGAGCGCTGGCTTTCGTTCCATTTTCCATATCTCTCGACTCGGCCAGTGACAATCCCAGGTCATGCACCTTTCTCAGAGCGACATTGGCGCGGCCTACGCTCTGAAGCATCTCCATCAAGTGGGCGAACGGTCCCATCATGTAGAGAACAACCAACATAGCTCCCGTGACCGTCGCGAGAGGAAGATTCAACCCCGGCGCGAGGACGAATAACAGCCCTCCGATCACCCCATAGAACAGAAACATCCCCCAGCTAGATGCAATCAAATACAACCACATGCCCATCAAGAAGTTCCGTTTGTATGCCGTGACCGTGGGATGAAGCACGGTCGTGATGAACGCGTGGCGGCGTTCGCGATGCAACTTCAGTTCCTTGATGCCTGTGAGGATCGACCGAAAATTGTGGAAGAGCGTATCGTTCGTTTCACGCGCATCCTTAAAGTATCGAAACGCCTTCCGCTGGTATGCCAGAAACATCACGGCTCCAATGCCCATCAGGATCAGAGTTGCAACAAGAAGAGGCCAGGATAACCACCCCAAGTAAGCCAAACAGCCCAAGACCGTCGCGGCATTGATGCATATGATCGGCAAGTGTACATATGCATTGGCGATGACATCTGCATCATCATTGAGAGTCGCCAGCAAGCGGTGCTGACCTAATTGCTCTAGGTGCCGCAGTGGCGCACTTAAGATTTCCCGACTCAAGTGCATGCGCAAATCAGCAACGGCTTCCTGACCAAGTCGGACAAGCAGCAGTTCAGAGAAGGCTTTTGATGTGACAACCACGATAGCCAAACCGAGGAAACTCCATCCTACAATCGCACTAGACACTGTCGAATCCATCGCAGCATTGACGAAGGCAATGATTCCGGCACTCGCCAATCCGCTGAATATGCCAACCACAATGGACAATCCGACTAAACGCCATGATCTAGAAAGAAGAAATTGAATGAGATTCATCCCGGCATGCTTTCTGGCTATCCTTGGTCCTTATAAGTACTCTGGCCCGAGATAGACCACATAACTAAACACCGAGTACGAACAAGTACTCTCTTCGGTATACCTGTACAAAGAGGCAAACCCGTCCTGTCGCAAATCTGTGCGCTCTCTCGCAGAGCCTGTTTCGATTCCTTATGAGTGAGTAGACGCTTATCAGTGATCGTACCCACACGTCGATTTATCCAAAAATAATCTACGTAGAGCACTTTTATTCGGAAGTCGAACAGGTCTAACTTTTGATAGAATGCTTTTTCACAACTGGAAATCAAACATGGTGTTCTGTCCATGTTCCTGATATTAGGGATTTTCTACGTGTTCCAATCGCCCCACGTAGGAGATCCTCATGGAAGAGTGAATGTGAATCCATACGGTCCATGGTAGTTCCCATTAGGATAGTACTGCGACGAACGACTCGTTCATCTAGCAGAACAGTGTTTTCTGGCGACCACGCTCTTGATCAGACTTTACGACCGGTGCGCGGAGATCTTCTTTTCCGCTCAGGTGACAGGGAATCGAACTCCGCAGCTTAAGAACGGACGGGGCCACCATCCGTTCAGCTGGCAGACGCGTTGGATGGAGTCTTGTATTAGTGTGGAAGGAAAAGCGACGATGCCGCCTCAATATTCAAAACCGTTGAACGCGACTCATTTTTGGCACCTAGTGAGCGGCACCGGCTTGCGTGTCTCAATCTCTTAAATTACGTGTATTTTACCAACGTTTCCATAAACCGATTTATTGGAAGATCACTGTCCTCGGAATAGTCTGGAGCGCTAGCGACGTTTTCCTCAAGATGCCCTCCGCTGCACCGGGATGGGAGGTTCCCGTCCGAATGTTGCAGAAAGCGTATTACCTCGTATGTGCAAGAAATAACCGGAAAGTTTCCCATGAGCTACCTTGCCCCCGCAGCACGAGAGCGAGGGCACGAAATCCAGTCCGTCATACCCATCTTCTGGGGATAACCTTGTGAACAAATCGACTTGAGCATACGAGTGACAGCGTATCACGGCCTCGTCAGCATCTTGCCTATTTTTTAGGCGTCCGCTGTGTCAGAAGCAGAACACCACTTGTGGTGGGACCTGGAATCTTTCGAATGTCTCGGCATGCGTCATCTGCTCAGAAGAACAATCGACGGGAAGTACGACAAGACTTTCGCTGTCGCCTCACAGCGGCCAGCCCTGATCGGCAAAACTATAGTGACGATCGTCACCGAGAATGAGATGGTCGAGCAGCCTGATGCCCAGTAACTCTCCGGCTTCCCGCAGTCGTGTGGTGAGTGTCCGATCCTCAGCGCTCGGCGTGGGATCTCCAGACGGATGATTGTGGACGGCAATGATCGCACAGGCGTTGAGGAGAATGGCCGGTTTGAAGACTTCTCGAGGGTGCACAATGCTGAGGGTGAGCGTCCCAATCGAGACGATGTTCACGCCGATACTGACATTCTTGGCATCGAGACAACAGACAAGGAACTGCTCGCGATCGAGACCAGCAAAGCATGGGCGCAGCACCGCAGCCGCAGCAGCGGAATCTCGAAGAAGACCATATGGAGCGTCGTGACCACCTTCAGGTACGAGCGCGATACGGTAGCGCGGAATGAACTGTGGAATGGGAAGTCGGTTGACGGATTGTTTGGCCATGGTGGCACCTCCTGCATGTTGAACGAACTGGCGCTTTCGCAGAAACCGAAGCGCCAGAGCAGGACAACGGAGGTGACAGGGCGAGGACTGCCGAAGCAGCACGAGCGGATGAGAATTCAGCGGCGGCCGTGACAGATCTGTGCTGGCACGGGCGCTGCGTCAGGCGATCCGTGCGTGGCAGGCCACCGGCCTTCCATGGCAGAACAATTCCGATCGACCGACGATGACAAATGAACGCGCCAGTTTTTGCGCGATGGGAAAGGACGGAGTACCGCACTCGGCAGCGAAGCGGATGAGCAAGAGAAGATACGTTGATGTAGAACCGAGCATGAATCGAGTGATGGAAAATATTGCGGAGATTGCTCGCCAAGCACGAGAAGCACTGAGCGGCTCACATCACCCTCACATGCCAATGCGCGTCGCATCTTCCCTTCAGACAAGGAGGGTGCTGCTCCGTCGCTGGGGTTGAATATTCTTTGATCTGCTGAACTGTGATACGCAGCGCCCGATGCCTCGTTTATCCTCAGAAAGAAGTGCGAGCTGACCGTTCGATGGCGGAGAACGCTCTCTGCCATAACCGCACACGTATGCCCATTTGTTCTCACCGGCACAATTCAATCATGTGATTGCCGCAGCTACGTAGTGCCCACAGGCTTGCATCAAAACCTGAACCTCACTACATGTCACCCCGTTTGACGATGAGTGCGAGCAGAAGGCTCTGCCAACTGGCCACAGAGGCCACTTCACAGAAAGGAAGGGAAGATGGAAAAGGTGATGACGGGAGCGGGTGTGACGAAGGAGAAGACATTAGCGACAGAGACCTTGCGAGGGGTCAGCCGAGGGAATGGGCGTCTGATTGCTGCTGCCTCTTGGCTGCTCGGAGTGGTCATTCTATTGGAATCGGATCCGGCTTGGGCCCAGATCACCAAGGTCAACACGGTGATGCAGAACGTGCAAACGGTCCTCACGAGTGTGGCAGTGACGCTGTTTACGGTCGCCATCATGTGGGCCGGGTTCAAGATGGCCTTCAGCCATGCCCAATGGTCCGACGTGAGTAACGTCGTGATCGGCGGCATCTTGGTGGGCGGCGCTGCGGGCATCGCGGCCTGGTTGATCAACTAACATGGACGGCTTTCGCGATCCCATCTTCACCGGTTGCACGAGACCCGCGATGTTGGGCGGCGTACCGATCGTGCCCCTGATTCTGATCAGTGGCCTGACTCTGTTGATGTCGGTCTGGCTGTATTACCTCGTGAGCGGCTACGTCTCGCTTGGGATTGTCCTGAGCGCGATTCCCCTCGTGCTGTGGATGCGCCAGACAACGAAGACGGACGATCAGCGCTTGCGCCAAGTGATGATGCGGACGCGGATGCGGCTCAGGCACGGTCCGAGCCGCACCATCTGGGGCGCCATTTCCTATGGCCCCCTGTCATGGAAAACACGACGTTCATAGTGAAAGAGCTGAGGTGCTGAGTGTTCTCAATGCAGCAGATTGAACAGAGACAAAGGATGAGGCCAAGAGCCACCGTCACAAAAGCAGCATCCGCGCAGATTCCCGCCAGTGACTATATCCCGCTAGGCACGGCCATCACGCCCACCGTCATCACCTTGACCGGCGGCGAATACCTGGCCTGTTGGAAACTGGAGGGGATCACGTTCGAAACTGCCGACCGATCCGACGTGCTACTGCGCAAAGAAGCGCTGCACCAGTTTCTCCGATCCTTGGGCGGCGGGTCCTTCGCCGTCTGGTCCCATAAGATTCGGCGCGTCGTTACAGAGCGGTTGCAAGGCACCTCGCACAATCCGTTCTGCCAAAGCTTGAGCGATCGCTACTATCGGTCGTTTGAGCAGCATCGACAAATGGCGACGGAGTTGTACCTGTCCCTGTTGTACAGACCGTTTCCTTCCAAGGTCGCGAGCTTCTTCACTCGCATGGGCACGCGGACCCTGGCCCAACGACGAGATCACGAGACCACACAGCTGACTATCCTGGAAGACATGGGGAAACAGCTCGAAGCGAGTCTGAGTCGGTATGGGCCCAGTCGACTGGGGACCTACACGAAACAAAACATCGTGTACTCCGACCAGCTGGCCTTTCTCGGCTACCTCATCAATGGAGTCTGGGAGGAAATCCCCCTGCACCGGGCACCGCTGGCCTCGTACCTCCCCTCTTCTCGCCTGCACTTCGGCGATCGGACGGGCATGCTGGAAATCTGGCACCCGCGCGAGCGGAAATTCGCCGGGTTTCTCGACATGCAGGAGTACCCACCATTCTCCGAACCTGGCATGAATAACGGCCTGCTCTACAGCGATGCCGAGTACATCGAGACCCAGAGCTTCTCGTGCCTCAACAAACGCTCGGCTCTCAAATCGCTCGCCACCCAGAAAGGGCATTTGATCGCGTCGGAAGACGCGGCCACGCGCGAGATCGAACAAATGGACCAGGCCGCGGACGATCTGCAGAGTGGATTCATCGATCTGGGCCAGTACCATTACAGTCTGGCCATCTTCGGCAACCGGATGGAATCGGTCAGCACCGCGCTCGCCGACGCCCGGGCCGTCTTTCAGGATGGACCGGGATTCAAGATGGCGCGGGTCGATGTCATCCCCGAATGTGCTTGGTTCGCGCAGATCCCGGGCAACTGGAGTCTGCGCCCGCGCGAAGCCGTCATCACGAGCCGGAACTTTGCCTGCCTCAGTCCCTTTCACAACTTCGCCCGTGGCAAACGAGCGGGCAATCCCTGGGGTGAAGCCCTGGCCCTGTTCAAGACCCCGAGCGGCCAGCCCTACTATTTCAATTTCCACGTGTCCCCGGAGGATCGGGATTCGCGCGACGAAAAGTATCCCGGCAACACCTTTATCTGCGGCAGCACCGGCGTGGGGAAGACCGCGCTGGAGCTGAGCCTCTTGGCCTTCGCCACCAAGTACCAGGGACTCCGCTGTGTAGTCTTCGACAAAGATCGCGGCGCGGAGATCGGAATCCGGGCGATGGGCGGGAGATATCAGTCGCTCAAACGCGGCATGCCGACCGGCTTCAACCCCTTGCAGCTCGAACCGAATCCCGACAACTGGCAATTCTGCGAACAACTCATGGCCCAACTCGTGAAGCAGCCCGGTGACGAGATTCCACGGCTCACCGCGAAGGAGCAGAGCGAGATCAGCCATGCCGTGCGGACCGTGATGAGTGAGGCGGTCTCACCGGACCTGCGTTGTCTGTCCCTCCTCCGGCAGAACCTACCGGCCACCGGCGACCAGAGTGTGAAGGCGCGGTTGAAGCGATGGACCCGTGGTCACGCGCTGGGCTGGGCGTTCGACAATCCAAATGATTCCCACGAGATCAGCGGCACACGATTATTCGGGTACGACTATACGGACTTTCTGGATGATCCCGAAGTCCGAACCCCGATCATGGCCTATCTGCTTCATCTGACCGAACGGCTGATCACCGGTGAGCCCTTTATCTATGTCATGGAGGAATTCTGGAAGCCGCTGCAAGATCCGCTGTTCGCGGATTTTGCCTTCAACAAACAAAAGACCATTCGCAAACAATCGGGCCTCGGCGTCTTCGTGACGCAATCACCCTCCGACGTGCTGCGACATCCGATCGGCAAAACGATGGTCGAACAGAGCGTGACCCAAATCTTTCTGCCCAATCCTCGCGCCGACCATGACGACTATGTCCAGGGGTTCAAAGTCACGGAGGCGGAATTTCACATCATCAAGAATCTCGGAGAAGCGAGCCGTCTGTTTCTCGTGAAGCAGGGCCACAGCTCGGCGATCGTGCAGTTCGACCTGGGTGGTATGCCGGATCTGTTGAATGTCCTCTCCGGCACGATGGACAACGTGACGTTGCTGGACCAGATCCGAGCCGACGTGGGCGACGATCCCACAGACTGGCTGCCGCTGTTTCATGAACGCATCGCGGCGCGGAGACGTCTCCGCCAGGAGAACGGAAGAGGAGTCGAATAGAGCAACCCCATGGGCATGGCGACCTACATCGAGCAGTCCGTCAACAACGCGTTGGACCACTATGTCGTGACCTCCAGCGATGCCGTCATTGCTGTCCTCACACCGATCGCCGTGACGGCCGTGACACTCTATGTGATGTGGACCGGCTTTCAAGTCATGCGCGGCGACGTGCAGGAACCGGTCACCGCCCTCGTCTGGCGGTGGTTTCGCGTTGCGCTCATCACCGGGCTGACATTGAACGGACCGCAGTATCGGAGTCTCGTAAAAGACGGATTGGACGGGATTCAAGAGGCCTTTGCCTCCGCCTTCGGCGGAGTTCCGTCGATAGGAGGGACGATCGACCAGATGGCGGACCCCTTCACAACGCTGATGGAAACGCTCTTCGCCGAAGCGAGTTCGGGGCTGGTGCCGCAATTCTCACTCTTCATCGCAGGCGCAATCTGCGCCACGGCTTCGATCGTGATGGCCTTCGTCGCGATGGGACTCTTTCTCGTCGCGAAAGTCAGCCTCGCCCTGCTGCTCTCGGTCGGGCCGGCCTTCATCTTCTGTGCGATGTTTCCGGTCACGCAGCGCCATGCGGAAAACTGGCTGTCCAGTGCGCTGGTCGCCGTATTCACCAATGTCCTCATCATGGCGGTGATCACATTTCTCACAAGCTTGCTGAGGAATGCCTGTCTGCATGTCCTGCAAGCCTATTCAACCACCTCGATCCTGGCAGACGTGGTCGGCCTGCTGTTTCTCTCCATCACTGCCGCCTACGTCTTGCTCCATGTCGCCTCACTGGGAGCGAGCTTGGCTGGCGGCTTATCCCTCGGAAACCCCGGTGGGGATGCCACCAGGAGTGGAATGCTGCTCCTGCACAGCGTCACGTCTGGTCTGAGTCGGTTAGTCCCGTTGGCCGTGGCTTCCAGCGGCGGGTCCCTGAGTGGACCCCGAACCGGAGCGGCGCGCACCCTGCTGAGTGTGCTCCCTGCCGCAAAGACCCAGCCAGGGAGCGACCTCTATCAACGGGCCTCATTGGAGCGCTTACGCAACAGCGTCTCGCGAAAGGAGTAAAGCATGCCTCGCATAAAACGCACAGTGATCGCGATGGGCTTTGCCCTGATGGTCCTCGTTGGGCCGGAACCGAAATCTCAAGCCGGAGGAATTCCCGTCATCGATACGGCCAATCTCGTGCAATCCATTGTGCAGGCCCTCGCCTGGATCCAACAGTTCCAACAGATGCAGCAACAAATCCTCCAAGCCGACCAGCAAATTCACGCGATCATGGGCTCGCGCAACATGGGCAGTCTCTTGAACAACCTCACCCTCGCTGGGGTCGTTCCCTCCGACGTCAATGCCGTGTACCACGCCATTCGGTCCGGCGGGGTCCAGGGCTTGACCGCGGCGGCCCAGACCATCCGCCACAATCGCATGATCTACAACTGCGAGGGCAAGACCGGTGATGCCTTGCGGATCTGTCAAAACATGCTGAACCAGACGCCGCAAAGTCAGGCCTACTATGCCAACACCTATCAGATGTTGCTCGGCCGGATGCAACAAATCCGCGCCTTGACGAGCCGCATCAATCAGACAGAAGACGAAAAAGGGATTCTGGAACTCAATGGCCGGATCGCCGCGGAGCAAGCGCAGGTGAGCAACGACACGAACCGGATTCTGACGATGAAATATATGATCGAGGCGGAGGAAAAAGCCGCGCAACAGGAACAGCAGGAACGGGTCCTCAAGATGTTGGCCCCCGGCACGTCCCGGACCTTCGACCACATGGCCCCCTGGACACCGTAGTCCTGCTCACATGCAGGAGGCTGAAGGCGAGAAGGCGTAAGGCAAAGGGATAATGACCATGACGGAGAAGAACACAGAGCCCTCACTCGTGAGCCCATTGGAAGAATCGCAATTCTACGATCAGGGTCGCGACTGGGATACCGACTGGCGGCTGCGATTAGAGGCGTCGGAACGCAAAGCCTGGTGGGTCGCGGGCATCGCCTGCGCCCTGGCCCTGATCTTAGGGATAGGCATCGCGTGTCTGGCTCCGTTCAAGACCACCGTGCCCTATGTCTTCGCGATCGATCGCGCCACAGGCAACGTGGAGCTGGTAAGCGCGGTGGATGATCGGACCGTGCTGGAGTATCAGGAATTGCTCGATAAACATTGGACGCAAAAATACGTGATCGCGCGGGAGTCCTACTTCTACCGGCTCCTCCAAGCCGACTATGACCAGGTCTTGGCCATGAGTACGGATGAGATCGGTCGTGACTACGCGAGCCTCTTTGACGGCGCGCATGCCCGTGACAAGCGACTGGGGACCGCCATCGAATGGCGCGTGAACGTGTTGAGCGTCACAGTCCACAACGATGCGATTGGACCAAAGGCCACGGTGCGGTTCGAGAAGCAGGTGAAGCGGACCGACGCTCACAGCCTGGAGCCCCCGCAGTATTTCATCGCGACTGTCTCCTTCGAGTATCGTCACACGATGAAGGGCCAGGAAAAGGATCTGATCCAGAACCCGCTCGGCTACAAAGTGACGGGCTATCGGGTGGACGCAGAAATTGGGACGATCACGCCGCCGACGTCAGTCCTGTCGATGGTCGAAAAGAAATAAGGAGGGTCTGGTCATGCACACCATGAAGCAACACACAGGGTCGATCACGGCATGGCTCATCGTCGCCCTCCTCTGTTCCGGAGCCTCATCGGACGCGGCGGAGATTCCGGAGCCTGGCAACGGAGATCAACGAGTCCGTTACGTGACGTATCAGAAGGACGAAGTGACCAAAGTAACAGTCCGCCGAGGCGTCGTCACACGCATTGTGCTGGGAGACGACGAACACATCGTCATCGCCGGCAGCGGCTTTCTCGCCGACTGTGCGAAGCCGGAAGCGGAATGGTGCATCAGGGCCGATGTGGGGACCAATCAGGTCTGGGTGAAGCCTAAAGAGCATGCGACGCACAACAATCTGGAAATTCGCACGGACCAGCGGGACTACAGTCTGGAGTTCACCGTCGTGGGAGACCATCGCATCGGACGCAAGCAGAACGCCGGGCAGCGACAACGCGGAACAGATGAGCCGATGTACCGCGTGATTTTCCGACATCCACTGGTCCCACCACACCCTGCCGCCATCACGGCGATCCAAGCCTCGGCCCATCGTGCAAAACAAGCTCGCGACAAGACCGACCTCCTCAACGAGCGACTGGACTCCTTTACGCCCGAACCGCGCAACTGGTCTTATTCGATGGAGGTGCTGCTGGGAGGAAACGATATCGCTCCCGCCCTCGTCTTCGATGACGGCCGCTTCACGTACTTTCTCTTCCCTCCCAATCGCGAGATCCCCGCGATCTTCTACTTCTCGCCGTTGGGCGAAGAAACCCGCATCAATTTCCACATGGAGAAGGACCTCGCCGTGGTGCAGCGGATGGGGCGACGGTTTGTGTTGCGCTTGGGCGATGCCGTGGTCGGCATCTGGAATGACGCCTACGACAAGACAGGAGTGCCCGCCATCGAGGGGACCACCGTCTCGGGCATCACCAGGACGCTGCGCTGAGAAACGAACATGGAACAACCACGAGAGCCAAGAGAGAGAACTGAGCAGAAGCCTCCCATCGTCGATGGGATTGTGTCGGTCAACCGTCAGGCCGGTGGGAGGAATGAGACAGCGGCGCGCGCGGCGTTTCTTGTCGTGATGGCCATCGTAGTCGTGGTGGGACTCGTCTTCGCGGCCAATACGTTGAACGCAAAGCGGAAGGCGGAGGCCACACAAGAAGAACGGGCCGCGAAGGTGGAGAACAAACCTGCCCAGGTCGGACTAAAGCGGGTCTTTGAGACCGATCCCCTTCCACCTCAGAACACAACAGCAACAGTAGGGTTGACGAGCCAGTCGCCTATCGCGTCCGCTGACCATGGGATGATGTCGCCCCTCGACCGAGGAATCGATGACGGAAGCGGCGCGATGGCACTGGCTCCTGATCAGACACCAGGCAACCTATCACTCAGCAGACGCGCTTCCAGTCGGTTCGGTGGGGAGGTCCTTGTGACGAACTCCCCTGCTTCGGATAGTCCCCGGACTCAACCAGCGGGAACCGGACCGGACGCAGCCATCTCCTTGGTCCGTGAGCTCCTCAACGGCGCGAGACAGCCGGACATGATGGGGTCCGGGAGCCTGCTTGGCGGACCAGCAATGCCCGTCAGCACGGCGGCAGACATAGGAAGCTCGGCGCCATCGTCGATTGGGTACATGGGCGGACCCAGCGGCCCTTCGATTGGCGTGACGAGCGTCGGTCTCGCGGCGCCACCTGGTCCTGCGGCCAGCGGAGCTGGTCCCATCGGTGGACTCCTGACTCCATCGGACACTCCAAAAGTTCAAGCCGGTCTCTTGGGTGATCGCAACATGATCCTTCCGAAGGGACGCACCATCGACTGCGCCTTGACCGTGCGTGTGATCAATGAAGTCGCGGGCATGGGGACCTGTGTCTTGAACAGCGATGTGTACAGCGACAACGGGCGCGTCGTCCTCTTGGAACGAGGATCGGAAGCGGTCGGCGAATATGCAGCGACGATGGCGCAGGGCCAGCGCCGCCTCTTTCTCCTCTGGACCAGAGTCAAGACTCCGACGGGAGTGGTGATCAATCTCAATTCACCGGCGGCCGACGCGCTGGGCACCTCCGGATTGGTGGGGGTCGTGGATAACCATTGGTGGGACCGGCTGGGCGCGGCCTTTCTCCTCTCGCTCGTGCAAGACGGGATCGGCTTGGCCACGGCGGCGCAGGCCGGTGGCGGGGGCGCGCAGAGTCTGGGGATCTATCAACATTCCGCCACGACCGGGAATCGCATGGCGGAACTCATCCTCCAATCGACCATCAACATCAAACCCACGCTCTACAAGAACCAGGGCGACCGCGGGACGATCTTCGTCGCGCGGGATCTGGATTTCAGCACCGTCTATGAACTGCACCCCCACTGACATGCTCGCGCACGACACGATGGTGCGCGAATTGTTGCGGCCCTTGCTGCGGTACCTCGCGCTCCCCGGCGCGACCGAGATCGTCATCAATCGGCCGCAGGAAGTTCACATCGAGATCGGCGCAGCCTGGCAGCATCACCGCTCACCGGACCTGACCCTGGATCGATTGACCGCGCTCGCGACGGCCATTGCGACTGCGACCGAGCAAGAGATCGGACCACACCACCCGATTCTCTCGGCCATGCTGCCGGATGGGGAACGGGTGCAAATCGTGCTGCCGCCCGCAGTGGAACTGGGAACCGTTTCCATCTCGATCCGCCGACCCAGCGCCTGGATCAAGACGCTTGCTGAGTATGACGCGGAAGGAGCCTTCAGCCGCTATGTCTGGGCCAGGGCGGCGACGCTGGATCGTCGCGCGGTCGAGCTCGATTCCATCGAGCGACAATTAGTGCAGTATCTGACCACTCGTCAATTGGATCTGTTCATTCGGGCGGCGGTGCTGGCGAAGAAGAATATTGCCGTCGTGGGTGACACAGGCTCTGGCAAAACCACGCTCATGAAATCGATCTGTCAGGTAGTCCCGGAGCAGGAACGGCTGATCACGATCGAAGACGTGCGTGAATTGCTGCTCCCCCGGCACGGCAACCGGGTGCATCTCTTGTACGCCAAAGGAGGGCAAGGGACGGCGAGGGTGTCGCCGTCGGAATTGATTGCCTCCACGCTCCGCATGAAGCCGGACCGGGTGCTCCTCGCCGAGTTGCGCGGCGGCGAAGCCTTCGACTTCCTCAAGCTCCTCACCATCGGCCACAGTGGATCGATTACCTCCTACCACGCGGAGTCCTGTGCCCTTGCGGCCGAACGCTACGTCTTCATGTGCAAAGAGCACGAGCAGGCAGCAACCTACGATGTGCCAACCCTGAAACGCCTGGTGGCCTTGACCATCGACGTGATTCTTCATGTGGTTGCGCAGAATCACTACAACGAGGAAAGACAGCCAATCAAAAAGGAGCGCTACGTGGCGGAAGTCCACTATGACCCGATCGCAAAACTCGTGGCGCGATTCGGAGAAGCCACTCTGGTGAGGGCGTAGAGGAACCGATGTCACGTAAGGGCATGCATATCGCGGTGGCCCTGTTGGTCTATCTTATGCTCGGGCTCTGCGTAGCCGATGTCCTCGCCGGCGCCGTCTTCACGCTCGCCAACAAACAGATGCCCGCAGATCTCTCCCTGACCAGCTGGCCCGACTCCTGGCGAATCTATAGTGAAGATCCGGTGCAACGTAAGCGGCTGCAATTCTCCGCCGCAGTAGGCGGACTCGTCGGATTTGGTTTCCCGGCGCTGCTGTTGGTGTCCTTGACCAACCAGAAGAAACCGCTCCATGGCGAGGCGCGGTTTGCGTCTCATGATGAAATTCAACAGGCGGGACTCTATGGAGAGCGTGGCGTCATCGTGGGAAAAGTGGGGCAGCGGTACTTGGTCTATGGAGGCCAGGAATTCGTCTTGCTGGCGGCGCCGACCAGATCGGGCAAAGGCGTGAGCATCGTGCTCCCGAACCTACTCCACTACGATGAATCGGTCGTGGTCTTGGACATCAAAATGGAGAACTTTGCCTACACGTCGAAGTTCCGGCAGGCGCATGGCCATCACGTCTACCTCTTCAATCCCTTCGGCGCGGATGGCCAGACCCATCGTTGGAACCCATTGGATGCGGTCGATCGCGACCCAAATCGGCGCGTGGGTGAGATCCAAGCCATCGGACAGGTGCTCTATCCGAACCATAATGAACGGGATGCCTTTTGGAACGAGTCCGCCCGCAACCTCTTTCTCGGCCTGACCCTCTCTATAATGGAGACTCCGTCCTTACCCTGCAGTCTTGGCGAAGTCCTCCGCCAGGCCTCCGGCAAAGGCCAGCCCATCAAGGACTATCTGCAGGATCTCATCAGCACAAAAGCCAAGAGTGACGCCCCGCTGAGCGACGACTGTACGGCGGCTCTGCACCGGTTCTGCGCCACCAGCGAGAATACCATGGCGGGTATTCTCGCCACCCTGACGGCTCCCCTCACGATCTTCAGCAATCCCATCGTCGATGCGGCGACGAGTGCGACGGACTTCGACCTGAAACAGGTGCGCGCGCAGCGGATGTCGATCTATGTCGGCATTCCGGCCAATCGGCTCAGCGATGCGGCGTTACTGGTCAATTTGTTCTTTTCCCAACTGATTCATTACAACACGGTGGACTTGCCCGCGACGAATCCCTGCTTGAAGCACCAGTGCCTCGTAATCCTCGACGAGTTCCCGGCGATTGGACGGGTCAACATCCTCGCGAAGGCTGTCGGCTTCATGGCCGGCTACAATCTGCGTCTGTTCCCAATCATTCAAAGCCTCTCGCAGCTCGAATCGGTCTATGGTGAAAAGGACGCCCGGACCTTTGTCACGAACCATGCCTGCCAGATCCTGTTTGCGCCCCGCGAGCAACGAGACGCACAGCACTATTCCCAAATGCTCGGCACCTATACGGCCGACGCGATCTCGACCGGCACAAGCCGACCCCTCGCCTGGGGGAACGGTAAACAGGCGTCGTCCAGTTCCACCCGGTCTGAACAAGCGCGGCCCCTGCTCCTGCCACAGGAAGTGAAGGAACTTGGGGATCAGCGGGCGATCATCAACCTCATGCATACGAAGCCGATCCTCTGCGACAAGGCCCGGTTCTATGCCGATCCGGTCTTCATGGATCGGTTGAAGCGCATCAGTCCTTTCCTCGCTGCGGTTGGGAAGCGGATGCCGACTCAAGCGGAACTCGAAGAGGCAGCGTTCGTGCGCCGAGATCTGTCCGTCGAGATTCCCCGGCTCGACCTGGAACTCCATCGCGCCAAAGTGGAACAACGGGTGCGTCCAGTACAACCTGATGAGCTGATCGACGTGTCGAAGCTGGCGATGGACCTCACCACCCTGCCGCCGGTCGTGCCGCGCAACCCACCGACGGTCGAAGAAGTGAACGGGTTGGTCGATGCTTTCGTGGCCCAGCTGCAATGGACCGACAAGGTCGAGACGGGAGCCAGTGGTGTGAAAGGAGCAAGAGCCCAGAGAACAGAGAGCAACGTTGATCGGTCCTTGGTGGATCGAGACAGAGAAGAGAGGGACGTATGACGACATTTATGAAACGACAGGCACAACTTCAGGCGCTCGTGGTCCTCATCGCCTGCGCCGCGACGCTGGCTTGTGTGCAGAAGCCAGTGGTGCCATCCGGTGCGGCTCGCGTGCCCATCAACAGTGACGAGATGATCCAACAATACCGGGAACGGGTGAAGAACGACCAGCGTGAGAAGCAGGAGCGGAGTCTCCTTGCCAGGCAGGTGGAAACACTGACACAGCAGGTTCAGGAGTTGAGCGCCGCGCTGACGCTCATGCAACTCCAACAGCAAGAACTGGCGAAAGGCAAATCTCGCAAGATGACGACGACGGCACTCACAATCAACCCTCTGTCACCAGAATGGAAAGGTCCACTGACGAGCACGCCACTACCACTTGAAGGTGGCGCCTCTCCAGCTGCGCTTGATCAGAACCTGTCACAGACCGGTACGGCGCAGCGTGAAGAGGAGCGGTCGACTTCGATGGGGCCTGCCTGCCGCATCGGATCATCAGCAGCGTCATTTCCCTCCCCTCCACCTCCGATACTCAAAAGGCCGACCGACTCGTGGAGGCCACGCGTCGTTGAATTGAGCGAACGGGAACAGGTCGAGCTGCATCGCCACAGCGTCGTCTTCCGCGTCTCGCAACGGAGAGGGCGGTCGGAGTTTCGTCCGAGTAAGACGCTGCAAGCCCATCTGAGACGGGCGATGCAGATCGGGCACTGCCTCCAAGTCCGTGGCTATACGGACGGCGACAAGAATCGCTGGATCGAACGGGAGACGGCCAAGCAGCGGGCGTACAAGGCCCGTGCCTATCTCATCGCGCAGGGCTATGCCCCAAACCACATCGAGATCATCATCGTCCCGATCGGAGAACATGTGGCCGACAATGCGACCAAGAAAGGTCGGGCCAAGAACCGACGGGTGGAGATTGAAGTGAAGGAGCACAATCCGGCGTCAATCTGGCCGCAGTGGTACGGATAGGAGAGAGGAAGGGACAGGATGAATGAACTAGGGGTGGACGAAACACAAGGGACCAAACGGACCGACGAGCCGAAGCCTTCGGAAGGAACTCAGGACGAGGGTGCCAAACAACCACGACTCAATCAGCGTCGTGACGCCGCCGAATCGTTGCGGAAGCGGTTCCTCGAAGCGGGCAGGCAGTTTTATTACCGCACAGCCCCAGGTGAACCCACCAAAGTTGCCTTTATCGACCACGGGAAGCGCTTGATTACGGAACATGACGACCCGAGCGTCATTCACGGGATGGTGCTGAGGGCACAAGAGAAAGGATGGACGGTGGTCCGAGTGAACGGGACTGGCGAGTTCAAAACTGAAGCCTGGGTGCAAGCGACGATCGCCGGACTCGAGGTCGAGGGCTACACACCGCGTGGGATCGATCTAGCACAGCGGGAAGACCGACGAGAGCAGCCCCCTGTGCGCCGTCCTGCCCCGAAAACCCACGGGGATCGCGTGGCTTCGAGCCAGGAAGCGCGTGATTCCTCTCAGCCATCGAACCAGAGAGTGAGCGATGGGCAACAGATTGCGCTGACCACACTCGAAGCAATTCTACGCTCACGTGGAGACTCCCCCACGATGATCGCTGCGGCTGTCGAAGAAGCAAGGGCGCGCCTGCAGGGCGAACGAGTCGTGGTGGGCACCGTCGTCGACCATGGTATCGACCATTACAACCACGATGTGCAACACGCCAAGAGTTATTTTGTGAAAGTGGCGACAGACCGTGGTGAACGAGAGATCTGGGGCGTCGACCTGGGCCGCACGTTTGAACAGGGGAAGGTGCAGCGGGGTGATGCGGTGGCGCTGGTGCAACAGGCGCACGAACGCGTGACTGTGACGGTTCCGCTGCGGGATAAATCTGGCGCATCAATCGGCACGGCTGCACAACCAGCGACGCGCAATCGCTGGGAGGTTATCAAGCTGGATTCCCTTGGAGTCCGTGAACAGCATCACCTGAAAGAGGTGGCTCGTGTCGGCACCCAGGAACCGGTCGTGCCGCGGTTCGATCACACAGCCGCGCGAACCGATCGCACGCTGAAGACCACACAGAACCCTGCGTTGGAACGGACGCGAGGTGGCCGGTAACTCTTGTCATCGAGAACATGTCCCAGGATGGTACGGAGGTGAACCCATGAATTGGTGGAACAAACGCGACTGGTTCGTGGTCCTTGTGGGAGTGGGCCTCCTCGTCATGGCTCACGATGCGCCGGCGCAAACGGAACCCAAACAGCTCTTCTTGGAAGGCGACGCCAGGCTGGCCTGTGAATGTCTGCTCTGCTTAGCAGCAGGCCCACAGGCGCCAAAAGAATGCCAAGCCGCGTTGATGAAGTACTACTTGATCCAGGGCATGAATCCGTTCCAGACCCTGGTGAAGCGGCGAAACTTTTTGCAGCTCTGCCCGAAGAAATAAGCTCTCCGAAGCATGTTGGGCTGGGCAATGGCACGGTCGCCGCGCCACAAGGCCGGCCGACGGTGCCAAGTTCGACGTGGCACGGTACCCCCCAGACATGTGCCTCGGAGGAGCCCTCGCCAAGACCAAGCTTCTCTCCCCCAACGCCCACTTTTGTACGCCAACGTTACTGATGAAAGAGATCCTAGTGCACAATATTGCATGATTTCTCCCTCATTGGTACTACACACATCACTTTTCCCCTCTTACGTAGAAGCTCTCCTACCTCAAGGGAATGGTCTCAAAATCTGTCCTTCCTCATAACAACCACGGCGCCACGCGCCTCCTGTGTCTCGTGTCTGGGTCACGACAGGGAGCAGAGGGACGCTCGTGTGGCGCGAGGATTCACGAGTCAACCCGTATCGAAGGAAAGGAAGGACGCACCATTATGCAGAAAGATCGATTGGCGACGCTCACGATGGACATTGTTGTTAATCATCCGACCAAGCGCGCGGCTCTCGACGCGGTCCATTCGAGGCTCAGTCCCTGGGCCCAGGCCGAGTGGGACCGCGCCCGCGAAGGCGTGTCCATCACCGAACGAGCGGCGCGCGTTGGTCACTCAATCCGGGAACAGCGTCGCTGCGACGAGAGTCTGATTGAACACATCTTCGCCGCCCTTGATGGACGAACTTTCGTGGTCCTCGACGCAATCTATTGCTTCATGACGCAGCGGATGCTGGATCGGACGACGGGACGCCGCATTCCTCCTGACGCGGTGCGGCGCTTTGCTGCTCAGCCCATCGCGAGCCTGCTTCTTAACGCCCGTGCGCACCAAGATCTGAAACGGCGGGGCGTCCACACGATCGGCGATCTCCTGCCCCATGCCTATGAATGGTTATCGCCGAAGCGCTTGGCACCGGGCAAACCGGTGATGAACGTCCGGCTTTCAGTTCGGCGTTGCCTACGGATTCTTGGCGTGGAGATCGTCTTTCCTGAGATCAGACAGCGGGCAATCTATTGCCCCTGCTGTGCGCACACCGAGACGGATGTCATGAAGATCGTCGCGCTGGCGGGGGTGTGAAAAAGACAATCCACTTATAAAATGAGTAACACTGGGACCAAAGCCGGGACTTGATTGGAGGCCAATTCAGCATCTCAAGACTGGCCAAATTTTCACAGGCTTTACCGTGTAAAGTCGATAACTTGAGTGGCAAGAAGGAGTAAGTATTGAGTGCGCGGAAAATCGCTCTGCTATACGACCGTTCTACGACCAGTCGCTTTTAGTCCTCATTGAGTAGAGGTTCGAGGACTCCTGCCTATGAACTACGGATGGGGATCTGAATGACCGGCCGCAGCGGTTCCAGCATGGTCCTATATCGTTGAGCAATCTTGTTGTATAGGTCTGGGGAGTCGTTCTCGACCGTCACTAGTAAGGCATACGGAATGGGCCTGGCCAACTGGTTATTCATACCCCCACGGCGTGCATTGTAGTGAATATCAAACACGGGATCGTCAAGGCTACTGGCTCTCAACTGGACGGACGCCTTCATGCAAGGCTCCCATTTGTGGGCATCTCGACGCAGAGCTTCTTCGGTTTGATAACCTCCAGAGGTAAAAAACGACTTCGTAGTTGGATTTTTTGTCGGCCCGCTGTCGCTCTTCCTGAATTTCCCCTGGTGCGGACGGAATGCCACCTCAAGGCCCGCTCTTGTGTAGTTTAGTGGATCTTGCGGGTCCGTCTGTGTCGCATAGCAGAATGTGGCCGTTATCTTGACCATACCATTTAGTCCGGATGCCGGCACCGGTATCTTGGCCCTGAGGTATCGTCCGGCTTCGAGTTCGCCCTGATAGAGCACCGTAACCTCTCCATTTGGGCAGACGACGAGGTTCTCAATGTCATGAGGAATGCGGCCCCACCCTACCTCTCGCTCGTCAAGCCCACCAGTGTCTCCGTGGTGGATGAGCAGTGCCTTCAATGCAAGAGCCGACATCACAGACCCCAAGTACGCTCGAACACCGATTGCCGCTCGAAGGGCAAGTGGTGAGGAAAAGCTTGTCCCCTGCATTCCTCGAACATAACCGGGATTAGAGGCATCAAGAACGTGAAATTCTTTGCCATCACAGCCGCCGAAGACAACTACCTCGGGCTTTACGATACCGGGGCTCCGCCCTGGCCCAATTGAACTATACGGAGCCCGCTGCCATTGTTCGATCATCGAATCGCATGCACCGACGGCTAGCACATTAACTCCATCTGCCGGTGCCTGGATTCGTGCATTACCAGATTCCCAATCATCTTCACCAGTGTTTCCCACGGCTACCGACACCAGCGATTTGCCGTGCGCAAAATGCTCATCGAGTGCGGCGGTCCAGACATGCACCTCGTCATCCTCCATTGGCAGGTCTGGGCCGAGGCTTAGATTGACGAAATCGACGGGTGTCTGCTTAAGGACCCCCATGATTCGATTCAAGACGTCGAAATAATGGCCCTGCGGATCGTGCTTCGTGTCGGCGTCAATTACCCGATAATGCTCCACCGCTGCATACGGCTGGGGCAGTGATTTCCCTTGCTCAAGTGGTCCAAAGAGAAGAGCCGATGTAACGCCAAGGCCGTGTATCTGCGATTCACCCACGGCAGGCCCTATACCAGGCGCCTTCTTTCTTGAAACCAAGGACGGCGGTAGGATGCCGTCCGGCACACCACCGTCAAACACCGTCACGCGGATATCTTTGTTGAGAGGCTCGGTATACGGAATATTGATGGCAAACTTCTTCGCCGAGCGGGCTAAGCTGGAGGGTCGCAGTTCCCGCAACTTTGGCATCTCCCGGGCAATGCGGAGGAAACTGAATTTTGCCATGTCTTCGAGCCGATTTTGGGGAACTCGCACGGGCAGGAAGCAGAGACCGCGAACCTCGATGCGTTGGTCGAGATCAACATCTACATGCAAGGTCCTCATGTATGAACGGAATCCTTCAAGAATATGTGGGTCGCTCCTATGAAGGACCACCTCAAGCAACGGCCTATCGGCGTTGGACCGCATCGGCTTTATCCTCTCTGCTGGTTCCACAAAACGAACGTCTTCAACACGTACTAGTTCGGATGCACCGTCTTTCACCGGCGTCCATTGTGATACGCCAGCCGCCCATCGACGAAACGCACGTCGTGTTCCCGCGACAAACAACTCCGCAGTTGCAGAAGGGACGGTCTCCACCCCATGTTTTCGTTGAGAGGCTGTTGGCTTTTTCCCACCCTTCTCAGGAACGACTTGCCGCGGCTTGCTGCCAACGGGCTCCAGTCCAACTGCGCGCAGGAGACCGATCGGGAAGAAACTTTTGGCAATATAGGCGGGATGCAGGGTGAGAGCGGCTACGCATTCGTCGTTTGGACAAGCTTCCCTGGGAAGCCTTTCAATTTTTTGGACAGCCTTACTGATGCGTGGCGCGAGACGGTCTCGTGCTTCCGTAAACTGGTACGGATCAGCCTTCGTCACGGGACGTTTGACTGGATCGATTCTTTCAGTAAGCCGTTCACCGAAACCCAGTAAGTAATTCCTTATTTTTGCCATTGTGTTCTACTCCCTGTATCGTGGTGTTTGCGGATGGTGTCGCGGCTTACACCGGTCCAGTCATGCGCTTCGCGTTGCGAAAAACCCACATCTACAAGCGACAACGCCAGGCGGGCACGGTCGCTCCGCTTCAACCCATTAACTCTTTCCGCAATGAACTCCTTTAATCTTTTCTCTAACGGTTCCTTTAAGACAATCGACTGCCGCCTTATTCTTTTCAGGTCCCGTTCAATATCTGCGTATGAGCTACCAATAAAGACAGGGATAAGAACATCTATCCAGCGCTTGTTTTCGGATGCATTCCCAAGATAAATCTGCACGGCACGCTTAACATCCATCTCAGTCGGCATCGAGAATTCGACAACAAGGTCAAACCTTCGCCAAACAGCAGGATCAAGGAGATCGTGATGATTGGTAGCCGCGACTAACAAGCCCGACGCCGGCCAGCCATCAATTTCTTGCAGCAGAACAGTAACCAGTCTCTTCAACTCCCCCACTTCGATGGAATCGTCTCGTCGCTTTGCAATTGCATCAAACTCGTCCAGGAGGAATACGCACGAAACACCCTTGGCATAATCGATCACATTTCGTACATTGTTTCCTGTCCGACCTAGAAAACTACTCATCACAGCGGAGAGATCGAGAGTCACAAGTGGTCGCTCAAGTTGCCGAGCGATCCAACGTGCGGCTAACGTTTTCCCGACGCCAGGAGGGCCAGTGAAGAGAGTAGTGCGGGCGGGGCTAAGGTTTTCGCGTCGTAGATCTTCTTCATGGCTTCTCTCATACACCAACTCGTTCAGCTTCGTGCGCACGTCCAGCGACCAACTTGGATCGTACTCCAGGTGAACAGGGTGTTCGACTCTTGCGAGGGATAGGCGAGAATCCATGTCCACGGGCATGCTTTCTACGACAGCACCTCGCAGGACGGGTGAAGATTCTTGCATCGGTTTTTGGACCTGCCTAAGTAATGAGCTCAGATGAGCAGAAAGTTCTGGTTCAAGTTGTTCGTATCTCCTCGCGAGACGCCGAATAAATACCTGCGCGTCTTTCTGCTTTCCCTGAATCGCCAAGCGCGCCAACTGCACAATATCAGTCATTATTCTGTGAAACTCGTCCATAATTGTCCTTTCTCACTGAAAATAGGCTGTTGACAGATGGACTATCTTATATCATCATATATTAATTTAGTCCACCCCACTTAAAAAGGAGGCTTGGTATGGCTGGCAAGAGAGACATCCATGTGGTACCGCGAGAGGACGGCTGGGCAGTCAGGCGGGAAGGAGCTTCAAGGGACTCCTCGCATCATGATACGAAGTTGGATGCAATGGATGCCGGACGGGCCACTGCCCGTCGTGAAAGAGTGGAGCTTGTAGAGCATGGTAAGGACGGCAGGATTCAGGACAGCGATAGTTATGGCCGAGATCCATATCCTCCGAAGGATCGGA
This sequence comes from Nitrospira sp., assembly GCA_019636815.1. Taxonomy (GTDB): domain Bacteria; phylum Nitrospirota; class Nitrospiria; order Nitrospirales; family Nitrospiraceae; genus Nitrospira_D. The sequence continues at coordinate 26,943 of JAHBWT010000005.1, read as the reverse complement.
AACACTAGAACCTATCTCAAAATTGCTTGAGGAGCATCGTGATGCCGGCGAGCTGGACAAAGCCAAGGAAGTTGGTGGCGTAGTATTCCCAGCGGATCAGGAGCCGTCGTTTCCACTGGAGCCACGCAAAAAACCGTTCAACGAGCCAGCGCCGTTCGTATCGGCGTAAGTGGCGGCCATCTTGGGTCTTGAGTTTCCGGGTCGAGCGATGCGGGGCAATCAGGTTCACGCCGTCTTGCTTGAGGTTGTCATCCAGACCATCACTGTCATAGGCGCGATCCCCAATGAGATGTTCGGGCTTGGCCTCGAGCATGTAGAAGTCGAAGCTCAGTTGGACCAAGGTCACCTCATGATGATTCGCCGCGGGCGTACTGACGGAAAGCGGTCAGCCATGCCGATCCACAATCGCCAGAATCTTCACGCCCTTGCCGCGTTTTGTGAGCTCGACGGCCTCGCCACCGCCCTTGGCCGCTGCGAACGTGGCATCGATGAAACTCTCGCGTTCGTCGATCCCCCCGTCCTCGCGGAGCGTGTTCGCCAACTGAGGCAGCACCTCACGCCGCACCTCTTGTTGACACCACTGCTGGAAGCGGCGATGGACGGTTTTGTAATTCGGGTAGCACTGCGGCAGGAAGTGCCATTGCGCGCCAGTGTTCAGAATCCAGAGAACTGCTTCCAAGACGGCCCGGGTCGGGATCGGTTTGCGACTAGGTCGACCGTCCGGGATGTGCTCCTCAGGAAAGTGGTCCTGAATTCGTTCCCATTGATCGTCGCGCAGGCGAAGCATGCCCGGACTTATAGAGATGAATCTTTAGGCCGTCAACTATTTTGAGATAGGTTCTAATGAGCCTGGACATGAAACCGTGACAGGCAGATGAATGATTATTGTGAGCTCATTGAGAAGGCTGGAGTCGGGCGACTGGAATCGGTTGGTACCTATAAGAGGACATTCAAGGGGGTTCATCGAGTATTTCCTTATCTTCTGGTTTAATAACGGAGGGCAAGTCTTGGCAGAACGGAATGTCGATGGTTTGGGGGGCCAAATTCTATCGATTTTGCGGACTAACGATTTCGCAATCTTCACGGCCTCAGCAATCGCTTGAACTTACCACCTGAGCCTCCAGGCGGAGGACCGTCCGCAAGAACTCAGATGTAGAAGCTAGAACTTAATCTGACAGTCACCAAGACAACATCGCCGGCTACAGTCCTTGGGTATCTGTTCAACACAAATCAGGCCCGAGCTCACAGCCTTAGAGACTCTTAGCCCCTGTTACCATTATCCTCATCGAATCGTAAGAGCCTACGCGCTGCCCGCACAAACCCGGCAGGTGACGTGCAGTGATCGTCAAAAGCTAAACTCAGATTGCAAGCTTGGCAGCAACTCCCAGTGCATCTCGTCACGACTATAGGCGACTTTTTTTAGTTCGGTAATGATGTCTTGATTCTTCGGCGTTATTCCATTTCGAAGGAACGGAAGAACTTCCATCACAATGTCGTCGATCGTTACCATCCGCTTCTCAAGCTTTGCTCTGTTGAGACAACTTAAAAGATAAAACTTTATCCGTGACTCAAGTGGAATGTGGGACCCTATCTTAGTTTTGTGCGGTATTTTCCAAACACCGTTCTTCCTGTCGTATTCAAACGAGTCCTTCAAGAGCTCGGTAACATCTTCGATTTCATTGGAAACTGCCCCAAGCAAACCGGATTCCCACAATTTGGGAAGAAGGTCTTGCATAATGTCCTCAATGGAAGCTTTGCCTCCTTCGGCGACGATTGTGAGTTCGGCTGAGTTCAGAACATATTGCCTTGGAGGGAGGGCTGATTTTATTCCGACAATATTCCTGCCGCTTTTTCGTTTGCGGAAATTGAGAATTAGTTCACCGCGAAACACAGTCAATGGATTCTGGTTCTTTTTTACTGTCTTGCGATCCGATGGTTGACACACAGTGTTTACATGCTCAAATCCGGTCTTGATGCAATAGTCTCGAACCGCATGCCAAAATTTTGGATTTTCGCTGGCAAATACAATGCTGAACCAACGGTCAGATTTGAGGACCCGATGAATCTCAGTGAGAGACTGCTGCAACAGAGTAATGAAATCCTCATCTGATTTATTCATGAACCCACCAGAAATGACTTCCTGCTCGTACTCCTTGTTCGTAACGGATAACTGAAGCCAGGCATTCCATAGGATAGAACAGTCTAGGTAGGCAATTTTTGATCCGTACGGGGGGTCAGTAAAAATATAGTCAATACTTTCATCTGCTATCCCGTCTAGGCTTGTCGCTGACCCCTGAATAATATTGATCCGTTTTCGAACCCATTGAGGATCTTGGATAAATCGGCTTATTTCCCGTTTTGCTTTGAACATCGCCTCATACTTTTTGGTGAAGACGACAACCGGATCCTGTTCGGGAAACCGATGACGAGGAATTTGATAGCGATAGTATTTCAGAAAACCGGCATCTCCTCCCCCTGCTTTTGGATCACGCCCAGTGTTGTGGTAGCTGACGTTGCACTTTACTAGGGTGGAGCTAAAGATGAGGAGAAAAACTTTCTGGAGATCAGAATTACCGATCCGCCTTATCTCATGGAGCAGAAACGCCATAGACGAAAGTTGATGTGGGGAAAAGTATTCGTGGACGAATTCGACATCGGCATCTTTGGGGAGCCTAACGTCCTTTGGGTACCAATGCTGAGGTTTTGGATTGGACTGTGAGTAGATGTCACGGATAACTAACTTGATGCGTGAAAGAAGCTTTTCAAAGGTTCTGCCAAATTGATCTAATGGAACGGGGACCAATAACGCCTCAGTCATAAAATTCGCAATTGGATTAATGTCCATATGAACAGCTTTGCGTCCAACCAAGACAGACTCAATAGTGGTGACCCCCGCTCCTCCAAATGGATCCAATACAACGTCGTCCTTATCAGTGAAATGCTCGATATATTGCCTGACAACATTCCAAGCGCGTTTAGTGAAGTAGGGGTGTGTCCCGGCATGAATCGGAGAAGCCTGTTTCCGAGGAATGATGACCTTCTGAATGGGTACGTCCCACTTCGGGGATTTGGAACGGTCTGATGAGGAGGGGACTGGAGCACTAGGGTTCGATATGAGTTGCAGCCGTACTTTAAAGGCATCGACTGACAACATTTCGTATACTTCCTGCCATCTATAGTCCAACTCATATCGCTTGAACGTAGCAATCGGTTGATAGTTCTGGTCGGCTGTCTTGAAGAGGGCGAGTTCTTCTCCATTACATAGAGAAAAGAACGGAACATTTACTTCCTTGTGAATCGCATAGGAATACGCCTGTGAAATGTGCCGCATATCGAGAACAGACTCTGTAGATGATTTTGCATCAATCAACCACTTTCTCATGCCATTCACGTTCAACACATAGTCAGGGCTGTACGTTTCCATAGACTTCTTCTTGGTTCCAATGATCAGCTGCGGCACGTGTAGGCGAATATTCCTTTCAATCTTGTGCTTCCCCGAGTTCGCATACCCAAGGGCTTTGAGCAACGGCAGCAAGAAATCTTCTCGTACGTCAGATTCATTGTTGAATTGAGGAACGCTAAGAATCTCAGCAATGGCGGAGCAGTAGGCATCAGGCTTCTCCATACTGCTAATTCTTGGAGTCGGTCCGATAGCGCTCGGATCACCCATGATGTTCCTTTTGGATCACTAGCTATATGAACAATGGACTAGGCCGTCTCAGAAGAATGGTAGGGAGTTATCCGTTATTGACAATTTAATTCGAAAAACATGCATTTAGACGATATCTTGCGTTCGGGGAGCTTCTCTGAGCCTTGAGTATGCAAAACGGAAAGGCTTCTGGTGAGCGACGAGAGAACGCCCGGCATCTCATCAAGGGGCTCGATCTATTGATTCAGCGGTTTGTCAGAGGATGCGGAGGGTTTACATGTCTGAGCAAAGAAAGATGCACCCACCAATTGCTGCTCTTTCTTAAGCCAGAGTTGGCACATTCAATGTCCTTACGTCTCAGCGGCCTGCAACGCATTTCGGAGAGCTTGAATGGTCAAGGGCGCATTCCCTTCGCTGCGGTTGACCAAGAGGTACGCCTGCCGCTTCTCTTCCAGCGCTTTCTTCACCAGCTCCACGGTGTCTCGGCCCATCTCGGGGAGTCCTTCCACAATCTTGGTGTATGGTTTCGCTCGATTCTTCGCCGCTTCATAAGACATCTTAATCAGGGTCAATAGACGCAGAACCGTGAAGGGCGCCATGAAACGTTCCATGCGATAGTGCTGCTCCGCTAACGAAGGCATGTAGGACCAATGGTTGTAGACATGAGCCACACCATGGCTCTCTAAGACCTTGCGGTACTCCGTGCCTAGGAGTCCCGCATTTTGGATTTCAACCGCGTAGCGAAAGTTCTTGGAGAGTTGCAGGAAGAAGGTATCGAGTCGTGAGCAGAACTCCTCGCTCGACATTCCATGCCGTTGGAACTCGAAGAGAAAAGGGTCGGTGTGCGGTTCAAACTTCGCCTCTCGGTAAGGTGTCAGCACCAGATCATTAAAAGGATTGGCATCGAGAAAGTGCGGATTGAGCTGGCTTGTGCCCCAGAGAGGTCTGCTTTGCCCAGCAGAGAATTCTGGTGCACGCGCCCTCTACCGATGCCATTACCCTCGGTGCCCTTTGAGATAGACCGCTGGTGGCATAATGCTGACACCATTGATGGTCTGCCCATACAGGCGACCAAACGCCTTGACATCTCCGCTCAGCAAATGGGTCGCACGCACACTGATCGCCGCCCACAGAATGGGACGGTCGTTCTCTGGGAGTTTTGCCAAGATCGACAGCGCTCCCTGTGCCGGCAAGACCGACACCACTTCGACGGAGCGGCACAACCGTTCTAACTCTGCCTGTTGCTGCCCTGACGAGAGATTCCGCCTCGCCTCCTCCAAGGCATATGCAGAGGTCACCAGCTGCGTGTGCGGCATTGTAAACAACGTGCGAAGAGGAGTCTCGACTCGGTAGGCCGCAGAGAACAGCACGTTGGCATCAAGAAAGACCCGGTCCACGGATTAGGAACGAACCGGCTTGTAGTGAGGGATTTTTCGGACGTCGAGGCCCATCTTCCGCACGGCTTCTTTGGCTCGCGCATAGTCCTTTGGGCCAACTGCATTGGAGAGGAGAAACTCCGCTTGCCGTTCCGGGGTGTACATCTCCAGGGGAAAAGCGGCAGCCGGTCGAATCAGGACGCCTTCAGCCCGTTCCTCGGCAATTACGAGCGAGCCCTCCGTGATGCCGAAACGGCGGCGCAGCGAGGCCGGAATCACCACCGCCCCTCGTTTGCCAACCTTGCTCGTTTCTGCGGGCATGACGCCTCCACCCATATGTGAGATAATCAGACTGTCTGAATGTCAGGCAGTGTTCAGTGTAGCGCCGTCACGGAGGAAACGCAAGCGCCGTGGCTCCGTCGGTCTGAACCGGCTTCGGGGTCGTTGTTGTGCATCTTTCGATTAATCGGCCCCTCTCATCGCTCACGGTCCTTCCCTCGATCCCTGTCTGTCTCCCGAATCCGGCCTCGTCCCCCGAGATAGCGCACCAGATCCGTCGCCAGCTGGCGGTCCTCGCCTCGATCAGATCGTGCAAGCGTTCTCATGACCTGCTCGTAATGGTGCATCACCTCGCGCAGTTTCCCCGGCGTGTCAGTCACTCGTTTCTGACGGTCGAGTACCCTCGCCTGCGTCGTACGATCACGGAGATGCTGAACCGTCCACCGCTCGTGCGTGGTGCGGTGAATCCGACTCGTCGTGGTCGCCTCAATACCATGCTCTCGTAACGCCTCCGCAAACCCCTCGCGCCAACGTTGCAGATCGGCCTTTCTTGGATTGAGCCGAATCCCATCGAGACCCGCCGCTTTGACCGTCAGATGCACATGTGGATGCGGAGAGGGGTGTGGATCCGGATCGGTCTCGAAGGTGTGGAGCACCATCGCGTACTGAAACCCTGCAAACTCTCGTTTGGCGAAGTCACGCGCCGCCCGTTGGACTGAGAGCGGATCGGTGCGGGTCGGCATGGAGAGGACGAGATGAAAGGCATCGCGCATGGTCGAATCCGCCGCAATCGGCATCCCGCCATCGCGCCATTCGGCTTTCAGATCGGCCACGGCATCCTTCCCGTGAATCACCTGGCCGTCTTGATCCTCGATCTCCAGAAGACCATCACGCGAAATGTACGTGAGGTTGTTCGAGATGCCCTTCATCCCTTTCGGCGCCCGGACGAGTTTCACCACGACTTGTGGCGAACGGCGGACCATGGCTTGTAACTTCTGCCGCACATAATTCGTACGAGCCTGTCGGCTACTCAACCGACCGCCGGTACTTACAAGCTTGGCTGCGCCAAGAGGACTGCGCGTGCTGCGACGCGGCCGTGGGAGAGTCTCCGTTGAGACATTGAAGAGCCGACTCCCCCACTCGTCTAGCTTCTGGTCGATGTGGCTGGTTGGTGGAGTCATTGGAGATGCCAGCGCTCCACGGTCCCGCGTAAGACATCGGACACCTTCTTCGTATGGGCCTGGATCACGCGGGAGAGTTCGGTGATCACCTCGACCCGAAACGCGGGTCGGTTCTGAGGCGCGGTATTCAAGACTTTCGCAATCTGGTTCAGGTTCCTGCCCAAGGCGAGGAGTTGCTGATTTGACCGGGCCAAGGTCTCCAACTCCGGCTGTCCGACCTGCGGCTGTCCGGTCAACTTGGTGCGCACCATCGCCACCACCCATTTCGTCGGGACATAGCCTTCGTGACTAGCTATCTTCTTCAGGGCAGCAAGCTCTGAGGTCGTCAGGTTCAGTTCCATGCGGGCGGTCGCTCGTTCTCGCTTTGGGATGACGTGACTCCGAGTCACCGTGGCCCGCGTAGCTCTCCAGTCCATGGCCTGCCGAAGGGCGTTCCGGATGGCATGGCTCGGCGTGATGCCATGGGCCTGACACCAAGCCTGCCAGGGTCCTTTCAACTCCCCCAGATCCACCGTGACCGTGGTCGTGCGTTTGGCCCGCTTCCCCATCAGCTCACCGGCACCAGCCCAAATCGAGACACCCAACTCCCCTCACCGACCTGTGGCTGATTCTCGTCCTCGGAGGAGCGTCTGGGGCCGGTGATTTGAGTGTCAGCAAACATGGGCACAAGAATACGATAAACCCATAATGTAAGACAACTACGGGCAACAGCCATATCCTGCCCCCCCCCCTCTTAACAACCTCTTAAAATCGGTCTTACATTGTGCCCATGTCGCCACGGACCCAAGACCCCAGATCAGCAGAGCAGGCCAGAAACGGCCCAAATCGGCCGTTCGGTGGAGCCTCTGGCAAAACTAGGTAGGCCAACATTGTCTCGCACGACGTTGAAGGATTTTGGGCCCCTCACTCGCAAGATCTCACTCGATTTGGACGCGCTATACTCTGAGTATGCAGACCCTGACACGGTACGCCGTCCCTGGGCTGATGGTACTGCTGTCCGTCGCGACAACAAGCGTCAGTCCCGCCCAACTCGTTCCGCGATCGAAACCGCCTGCCTTGCACTCGTATGCCGTGACCTCCATTCACGCGATTCTGTCTGATCCCGGACACTATCAATTCCGAATCGTACGGATCCGAGGCGTCGTGCAATCCATTATTCAGGTCCCGAACTGGACCAAGTGCGGTTTCGCAGCCGCTTATAAGATTCGCGTGGAGGACGAGTCTGGGGGACTCACGGTGATCGCTCAGGGACCCTGTGGACGAGATCCTGGAAACAGCGGACCGATAGTACCGGAAACCCTTGCCGGCGGGGAGCCGATTGATGCCCTCATTTTTGTCTCGTTCACGAATCAACCGCGAGAGTCTCCCAACCCGCCCGAAGGGCTCCTCCAGTGGCTTGAACGAACCCCATAACAAGATTGAACATCTCTTTTCTTTTCAGCATTCGCAGGAGCTGAAAACTCCACGAGAGGGAACGGAAGGGCCCGCTCGTCTCCCAATGCGAGCGGTATACTTGGGATGGCAGGAGGATGCATGTCCGTACAGCCGTGGTCGATAAGAAGACTGCTCACGATGAGTTTCCTACTGAGTGTCAGCAGCGTCAGTGCTAGTGACCCAGAGCGCGTCTCGATTCAGACCTTGTTCTCGCCACAAGCCCTCTCCTACCAACAACATGCCGTGACCGTCGAGGGTGTGATACAGGACCTCCAGGTGCTCTCCCCATTTGATCGCACGAATGGTCGATCTGCTCCCGCAAAATGTCTGCTCTATGGTCGAGCCGCCTTCCTACTCGAAGATGAAACGGGGATCATACCAGTTGAAGTGTTGGGAACCTGTCATCCACACGTGGTGGAATTACTGCCGCACAATGGAGATCGTGTCCGCATCACGGGGCTCGTCCAGGTGTTGAAGAGTGAGGCTCCCCGTCAAGTCAGAATTCAGGCAGCGACGATTCAGATGTTGGAAGAGACTCACTAGGGCTGAGCCGAAGCGTGATGCGAGGCGAGCACCCACCTATGGCGTCATGTCTGAGAGGTCGAACAGCTTTCTCTTTCTCGGCACAAAGCGGTAAGCCTCACCGGTTCACTATTCTGTCAGGGTTGTCTTTTTTGATGAGGGCATGATCTGATCAGATCATGCCCCTTGCATGAATCGACGAGATTACAGGGACAGGATCTCTCGCACGGCAGTGGCTGCAAAGAATCCCTGACCTCGGAGCGTGGCAAACCAAGCCCGGGCAAACTCCTTCAACTCCTGTTTCAGCGTGGGCAGGACATGGGTGCGTCTGCCCGCCTCGTCATACCGATAGACGTCTTGAACGATCCCCAAATAGTCGTTCCGAAAAGACACCGGTTCGGCTGCCGCGCCATCGGGTACATTGTGAAACAGAAACACGATGTCGGGATCTCGCATGAGGTCGCCGTTCTGTTCGCCGTAATGGCACAAGGACACAAGCCGGTATCCGTCTCCACTGGATCCAATCTCCTCAACCGAGAGTGGCATGTAGCCAGGCACGGTGATACGCACCGCGCGTGCGCGGCTGAGCAATTGATTCAGATCAGTCGCAAATTCTTGATACATTGTCATCATCGTCTTCCTTTCTTCAAGTGGCAGGAAGCCCCCGGCGCGAAGGCCGGAGGCTTCCCGTGACGGTCAGCGTTCCGACCGCTCCGTGACCCAGAGTTTCGCCTGTTGGGCGACCGCCAGGAGCGCGTCAAGATCCGCCAGGCCGAAGGATTCGGAATTCTTCCAAACTCCATCCCGGTCCTTGTACGAGCGGGCCACAGTCACGTTGTAGAACGGACCATTCATGCCCTCGTTCTTCCAGATGCTCGCCTTGATGCGGCTGCATCGGAGCGTGGTGACCGGCTTGGGTTTCTTGTCTTGAGGTGCCATAGTGTGTCTCCTTTGGTTAGAGTTGATGTGTTGGCCTCTCACCAGGCGTGGAGGCCACACAGCGACGACAAAGGAGACAGAGAGGCCGCCGGCACCTGGCGGGCCGGTGGGCGCGATGCGGAGGAATGACCGTGAAAGACGACGCGGTTGTTAGCGGCGCACGGGCATGATCGACGCAGCCCACCGGTGGAAAGCCAGGGCGACGGCCGGATGCGCACAGGCACCGGACCTGAAACCACAAGCTGGTCCCGCTCATCACCAGCACGGCATGACAGAGCAGATTCACCGGACGAGGCGAGAGGGTCCTCTTCAGATAGACCAAAGAAACCAAACCCGTTCGCCAAGGTGGAAGAGGGTCAACGAGTTGGCTTCGAAACGGTCTTGAGCTTGAGGCGGTTGTCGGCTAGCAGGCGACCGAGCCCATGTCACCATCGTCGCTGAACACAGTGGAAGACCGAACGGCCTGCGAGGCCACTGGCGAACATCTTGTGAATGGCGGCGAGAGATGGTGAGGCAGACTGTCCATGTAGCCGCTGGGGTGAGATCATCATCACCCGATAGCCCAAGCCAGGTCGATGACGACTGCCAATGTATCACGGACGGGTATTTGACAATTATACCTGTTCAGGTATAATTTCCTCATGGTGCGTCAGGAACGGCCACTCGAATGGATTGGCAGTAGCTATAAAGATTTGATGGCGTTACCGGTTGCCGTTCGGCGATTCTTCGGGTACGCGTTGTCGCTGGCTCAGGCTGGTGATCAACATGATGATGCGAAGGTGCTCACGGGTTTCGGCAGCGCCGGTGTGCTTGAAGTGGTCGAAGACGACAGGAGCGGCACCTATCGAGCGGTGTACACTGTGAAGTTCAAGGAGGCGGTCTTCGTCTTGCATTGCTTCCAAAAAAAGAGTAAGCATGGCATCGCCACGCCGAAAGAGGATCTTGCCATCATCCGCGCCAGGCTGAAAGTGGTTGAGGCACTGGCCAAGGAGCGACAACATGAAAAAACGAGTCATTGAAGGGATCGAGGTCTATCGCGGGTCTGGCAATGTCTTCGCAGACTTGGATCTGCCAGATGCAGATACGCTCCAGATCAAGGCCGGGTTGGTGATCGAGATCCGGAGAGCGATTCGCCAACAAGAGCTGACCCAGCAAGCTGCGGCCACACGGATGGGGCTCACACAACCGAAGGTCTCCAGCATGATGCGTGGGGACTTCTCCAATGTGTCCGAACGCAAACTGATGGAGTGCCTGAATCGGCTCGGCTACGATATTGAAATCAAAGTTCGGCCAGCCTCCGCTCGCATCGGACATCTGATGCTGGCGCTGCCGTGATCACGGAGCGTTGTCGTGCGAAGGTGATCACTCTCCTGGAGAAGCACCTGACTTCCCCTGTCATTCCTGAGAAGGAGAGCCCTCCCCTCCTCTCGTTTCTTCACGGATACTGACGATTCAGCGCATTACAACCCCAGGGGGCAGGGTACGGCCTGTCGGAACGACGGATACCCATCACATAGTACGGCCTCGATGTCGCCCTTGTGTACCCGGATTCCTGAAGGAAGAAGTGAGCCCTTTCAGGTATCCACTCCATCTGTTGTTTTTAACGAAGCGTGTGCTGACCACTTTGATTGGTGGTCGAGATCAAGGTCGAACGACAAGCGTTCCAGATACTCCAACGCTGCCTCAACGTTGTCATGCCCCAGGCGTTGCTTCACGCCGTACAGGAGGAGCTGGAGCACGTTGCCGTTCCTCGCCCCAGCGATGCTGTCCCTCACTCTGCCCCTCGAACCTCCCTAAAGAGCCGTCGCGACCCTGAACGGACTCAGATATCGGCCTTGCACACCGACCTCTTCTCAATACCGTGTTGCGTCCCTCACCGACGCCGAGGCGCAACAGACCTTCTGAATCTGTGGCCACGCGCGGCTGCACCCGTGACACCGTCCGCGGTGGCGCGGTTGCCCCGGGTGTGGTCATACCCCTCATGGGCGACAGCTATTGTCCTCACACGGTCGAGTCGCGTTGCGCGACACGACGGTGCCGAACTCCACCTGGCACGGCGTCTCCGGACGCGGTGCCTCAGAGGCGTGGCTGGCGAAGCCCACGCCCAGCGCAGGCCGCGACGCCTCAGCAGAAACTCGGCCGACGCTCGGCTTGCTGCGGATCCAGACGAGTACCCCCTCGAGACTGGGGTATATCCGACCCCACGGCCTCCCCTACTTTTTCGGTATGGTGAAAAATTCTGGACCCTCTCATAAGTGCCACTCCTGAGAGATGTGCGGAGGTGTCGGTCGGCTCACTCGACCTCTTGGTAGGCATGAACGAAAGGCCTGTCTGAATCGCAATGAATAATCTTTTGACAATGGATGAAGCCGCGAAGTATTTAGGCATATCCAAATTGACCCTGTACGGATGGGTCTCCGCGAGGAAACTGGGGTACGTCAAAATCGGGCGGCTGGTGAAGTTCAAGCAGGCTCAGCTGGACGCCTGGATCGATCAGCATACGATCTCACCACGGAGAGACGGCCATGGGACTAACCAAGCGGCGCGATAGTTATTATGTGGAATTCCGTGTGATCGAAAATGAGGACGGCAAATCATGGAGCCTCGCGAGTGGCGTACCCGGCGCAAAAAAGAAGCGCTGGAAAGTGGGGTGCCTGAACAAGACGATCGCTCGCGAGATGGAAGCCGCGATTAAGACTCGCCTGCTCTTGGGCCAGGAGAAAACCGAACAGGCCAAGCCGATTCTCTTCAAGGAATGGGCAACAGCCTACCTGGACCTCGAATCAATCAAGATGCTCCGCAGCTATCAAGATCGACTCGAAATCATGGAGCGCCAGCTTATCCCTTTCTTTGGCGGAAAGGTCCTAACGGAGATCAGGCCTCATGATGTCGAAGCCTTCCGAGCCCAACGGAAGAAGAAGGATGGAACAAAACCCAGTATCCAGACTGTGAACAATGACCATATTGTGCTCAAGCATTGTCTCAACGTGGCAATCCGACGGGGACTCTTACAGGTCAACCCCGCTACCAGGGTTCCGCTTCCTGATCCACAGAACGCTAGAGATCGAGTGTTGACTGAAGAGGAATGGAGCAGACTCTATCATGTCGCAAAACCTCACCTTCGTCCAGTGCTGTTGACGGCTTACCAACTTGGACAACGTCTTAGTGAAATTGTCGGCTTAACGTGGGACCGCATAGACCTCAAACGAGGCTTTATCACCCTGCGGAGTCAAGACACCAAGACAAAGAAGCCACGACAAGTCCCTATGACGCCAGACGTGAAAGCCACGTTGCACCGGTTAGCGAAAATACGGAGTCTCTCCACGAGACACGTGTTTCTGTACAATCGGCAGCCATTGAGGGATTTTCGCACGGCCTTTAGAACAGCCCTGACAGAAGCAGGCTTAAGTGACTTCCGCTTCCATGACCTTCGGCATTGTGCAGCAACCAACCTACGGAGAGCTGGAATTGACACAACCACAGCCATGCAGATTGTAGGCCATACGTCCCCACAGATGTGGAAACGGTACAATCAGATCAGAGAAGAGGACCTCACCCAGGCCGCAAATAGGCTTGGGAAATATCTCCAGGAGAACACGCCCGGAACACTTGACCCGAAGGCCGAGAGTCTGTAAAACTGCAACTCATTCAAATCATTAGGAAGCTGGCGTAGCTCAATCGGCAGAGCAGCGGTTTTGTAAACCGCAGGTTGGAGGTTCGATTCCTCTCGCCAGCTCCATACCCAGTTTGCCCCGACCGGCCGTTTTGCATTTCTGTTATCGACAGGTCATCCTCTCTGGTCATTTTCCCTCAAAGGGGAGTAGCCGAGAAATGGCTTCTGGCCGCGTCTTCTTTTTCTGTTCGACCAGGTAGAGGTGCCGGATGTACCAGGCATAGAGCAGCGACAGAAGCGCGAAGTTGAGAATGAGAATACCTGGCGTCATCCATTGCCAACCGTCGAATTTCCAGTTGGAGAGGGGCCACAGCACCGGGGTCGGGAAAAAGGCATACGAATGCAAGGGCATATCGGCCAGAACATGCAGTCCCCACGCTCCGAGCTCCCAAACCGGCCGTTTCAGAAAGAACCAGACAAGGTAAAAAGACGGCGAGAAATACGACAGCGCTATGGGTGCAATTGTAGAGGTGATGGACATATTGCGGGACTGTCGACTCTGGAGGAGTGCCGTGACTGAAATCAGGTCTCGGCGACAAGCCGAGTATGGCTGCAAGGTACAGAACCCCGAATGAAAAAAGATCGGGCGCCATGCCGATGGCAAATGCCAACCCGAAACTCGATCGGCTCTTGCGACCGAAGGCAATCGAACCCCAGAGGCCATGTGACACAAAATCCATCAGATCCTTTCACGAGCATGCGATGGCGATATTCTACTTGGCCGGATTCCCTCTGGTCCATCGCGACATGGCCCGGGGATGATCCAGCCTCCAGTTATCGGAGCCGTAACGAATCCCCGGGGCAGAGGTCAGATTCGTAGAATGCATAATTCGGTTACTCGCACTCCTTGAACTTCGTTTTCTGACAACGCTGCGCCATTTCCTTCGCCTTTTCAATCTCCGCCGCTGCCATTCGTGATGCAAGGCGGTCTCGGCGCTCCATTGCTACCTTCCCATCATTCCCACTCAACATTGTGGCAGCGATGTCGTACCACATGTGTGCACGAACGACGTCTTGCCGGACGCCCCGCCCTCTCTCATACATCAAGCCCAGATTGTTCTGCGGACCCCCGTAGCCCTGCTCCGCCGCCATGCGAAACCACTTCAGCGCCGTTCGGTAGTCCTGTGGGACGCCCTGTCCCTTCTCATACATCAGGCCCATATGGAACTGAGCCGCCGGGATTCCTTGCTCCGCCAAAGGACGGAACAGTCGTGCCGCGTGTGTATAGTTACCGCGATCATAAGCAAGTTCCGCCTCCTCATAGGAATCTGCTGCCGCGACCGTTGTACACGCCACCACCAAGAAGACTGCGAGGACCACACGCCGCATCGTTCACCTGCCTTTCAATAGTGCCACCCAGACCTGCTTCACGGGCTGACGGATACTTTCAAAACCCTCCGGTTCCCAGATGGCTGAACTGACTTCCGGTTATCGTAGGTTCAAACATATGCACTTCCATCACTATTGGAGTACGTTGATGGTCTAATACTACCTCTCGGGTGCGTTAATCAATGATCTGAAGGGATGGCAATCCGGGAGATCTCACGACACTCCCATATCCCACGAAGAGCCCCGCGTTGTCGCGGGCATGGGAGAAACAGAAACTTTCTGCGGTGGCTCCATCCCAATATCTTTCTGGCAAGTTTAGGGGCCGCAGGTTGGAGGTTCGATTCCTCTCGCCAACTCCACACACTCTGTTGCTGAGACCCTGTTGCTTGAGAATGTGCGCCGGTCTACTATAATGATGCCTTTTAGGAGCATGGATCGATGAGGAAGTGGCACGCGAGAGAGCTGGCCATCTGTATCTGTATCTTCGTGACGACTCTGCCGATCGCGCGAGCGACATCGAATGATACCCCCGGCGTTGACGGACCGTCGCAGGAAGAGACGTTGGCGTTTATCAAGGACACGTGGGGAGCCTGTGCCACCATGCACAGCGGATGGGAACGTATGGTCGCGAAGGACGGATCTATCTGGGATGGAGATCGAATGGCGAAGGTGGACGTCGTGGTGACGCCTCCGTCCTCGCTCAGAATCATCACACGTCTCAATGAACGAAGGAAGTTGAGCGGAATATTCGAGGTCCAAACACCAGAAGAACGAATTCAGGAGTTCGACTTGACGACATTGTCTTCTGATATAGGTCTAGAGCGGGCCGGTCAGAACGCCAATCTCTATGGAATACGGTTGCGCTGTGCGCGTGCGGCCTGTGTCACCGAATGGGCGGCATCTCTCGCGTTGCCGGGAAAGTCCATGCACGACCTCAAAACTGGAAAACTGATTGTCACGCGTCTTGATGACCTCATCTATGAGCATCATGCTCCCAAAGACAACCCGAGTGAGAACAAGGGGGAAGCGTATATCCCCGTCTGCGACAAAGTTGCCCTCGAAAGCCTTTCAAAAGCGTTTCAGCATGCCATCATCAAAGCTGGCGGGAAGAAGCCGTTGTTCTAGGGCACTCTCGGTATCCGGCAAGACAATCATGACGTGCGCGCCGAGGCCTTCCACCCAGTCATCTCCCGGCCGAGGCTCGGTGGAGTACGGGTCTACCGTTCCGCTTCCGTAAGATCCGTTTCATTCTCCGGCACTTCCACATCCGAGTCAAATTTCTCCTTCGTGGTGGAGGGATGCAGGCCGTACTTCCTGAGCATTTTATAGAAGTCGGCCCTATACCGGCCGGCAAACTGGGCGGCACGTGAAATATTTCCACCGGTCAATTGAAGAACATTCTTCAGATAGGTACGCTCGAAATCTTCCTTTGCCTCCGTGAGCGGTTTGAGGGGTGACTCGGCAGCCACACTGACCGAAGGCATAAGATCAGGTGTAAGCGTATCTTGCCTGGACATCACCACGGCCTTCTCGACCGCATTTTCCAACTCCCGTACGTTGCCCGGCCAAGGGTTGATCAGCAAACGATGGAGCGCGGCCGGTGTGAAACCCTTTACTTCTTTGTTCGCCCGTTTCACGCTGAGCGTGAGGAAATGCTGCGCTAGGAGCGGGATGTCATCTCGACGCTCTCGCAGAGGTGGAATAAAGAGGGGAACCACCGAAATACGGTAATAGAGGTCATTGCGAAAGGTCCCGTTCTTGACCGCTTCGCCAAGGTCCTTATTGGTCGCCGCGATGATCCGCACGTCCACTTTGACCGACGTCTCAGACCCGACCTCGCGGACCTCCCGTTCCTGCACGGCACGCAAGAGCTTCACCTGCATCGACAACGGCATTTCGCCGATCTCATCAAGAAACAGCGTGCCGCCGTTGGCCATCTGGAATAATCCTCGCTTCGCACCGTGCGCACTCGTGAAGGCACCTTTCACATGCCCGAACAGTTCACTCTCGAAGAGCGTTTCAGGAATGGCGGCGCAATTGAGCGCCACGAAGGGACCTTTACTGCGGCGGCTGTTGGTATGGATGACACGAGCCATCACTTCTTTCCCCGTGCCGGTTTCTCCAAAGAGCAAGATCGTGGCATCCGAATCGGCAACTTGGGCGATTTGTTGGAGAAGCCGTTGCATGGCCGGACTGCGCGCAACGACATTGTCCAATCCATACACTTCCTTGACCAATGACTTGAGTCGATGAATTTCCTGACTCATCCGCTGTTGAGAGAGCGCCTTCTCGATCGTCTCCTTCAGCTCTTTGTCGTCGAACGGTTTGGTGAGATACCCGAATGCCCCACGCTGCATCGCCTCCACGGCGTTGGGAATGCTGCCATGCGCAGTGAGGATGATCACCGGCAACCCGGGATGATTTCTCAGCAGTTCCTCGGTGACATCCAGCCCATCTTCCCCACGAAGGCGGAGGTCTGTAATGGCCAAGTTGAACATCGTTTTCTTAGCCTCTCCCACAGCCTCCTGCCCCGATGAGCAAGACGTGACCGAAAATCCCATGGCAGACAACCGCATTTTCAACAAATGGAGCAATCCCTCATCATCGTCAACTACGAGAATGTGTTCTTTCTCCATAAAATCAATCTTCCTTCCGCTGTTCGCTAGGGCGTCGTCTCGGGGCCTGGAACAGGAACGGTCGTCAAAGGCGGGCGGATCGGGCGCACCTTTTCACGCATCTCCTGGTCGATTCGCTTCAACGCATCAAGCTGTGTAGAGAGCTCTTCGATCTTTCTGTCACGTTCCGCCAGCTGTTTTTGGAGACTGTGAATCGTTGCGGGGCCGACGGACGCCTTTGCCGATTCCTTTCTCGTCTGCAGCGACTCAATCTTCTGTTCTCGATCCTCAAGCTCGCGCTGCAAAGACTCAACCGTCTCCGATTCGTCACCCTGAGCGGAACGAAGCTGTTGAATGGTCAACTCTCGATCAAGCAAATCCCGCACCAGACGGTCGGCTGTTGAGATCAATGATGTGTGAGCGTCTGCGATGGCAGGGGCGGTCGAGACAGCTTCTGGCCACGACTTCGGTCCTGGAGCCGCAGGTTGTTGTAATACTTGAAGCCATGCCACACTCGAGGCGGCAAATTTCCCTGTTGGTGCCGTTCCTATCACCATTTTGAAGTATTTTTCAGCGATTTCGCGACTTTCGTACAGACCGAGTAAGGCACGAGTAAAATAGATATGATCGCAGGGGCTTGGTCCGATACATCTCGAGATCAAATCTTCCTGTTTCCTTGCAAGCGCTTGAAAATCTTTACGTTCACGTGGATCCACCATAAAGTATGGGCGAGAAACCGGAGCGGGTGTCGTCCAGGCCGCGCATCCAGCCAGCACGATGACAATCAACATCGGACCTATCATCCTGGACACCACTACTGTTCTTCTCACGATTGCCTATCCTTTTCCGGTTTGGTCAACCGTAGGATAAACCGTACAGTCGCACCCTTCCCTTTCTCGCTCTCGATCCAAATTCTTCCTCCATGCGCCTCGACAACCTTCTTCACTAACGCCAACCCCAATCCACTCCCCGCCGTGTGTCTGACTTTCGTACGACCCTGATAGAAGCGCTCGAATATATGCGGGAGATCCTCAGGAGCCACCCCTGGTCCAGTGTCCGAAACAGATACATCCAGGACGCCCGCTTGCGGATCAGGCCTCATCTGGACTTTGACCACACCTCCCTCGGGGCTGAATTTCAGGGCATTCGACAGCAGATTATCCAACACCTGTTCGAGACGGGAAGCGTCCGCCTTGACCCACACCCGATCGCCGATATTTTCCAGCACAAGCTGGACATGTTTGGCATCGGCAAGGAGCCGGACTTTGTCGATGGAGATTTCACCGATACGATGGAGGTCCACCGGAACAATGCGGTACTCCATCATCCCGGCCTCCATTTTCGAGAGATCTAAAATCGTGGAAATCAAATGAATCAACCGTCGGGTGCTGTCGGCCATGATTCGAAGGATGGTCCGTTGCTCCTGCGCCAACGGACCGGGGATTTCGTCGAGCAGTAAGTGTGTGCCTTCCTGAATCGACGCCATCGGCGTCCGTAGTTCATGAGAGACGTGCGCCAGAAACTCTGCTTTCATATCATCGAGTTCTTGCAGCCTTTTGCCCATCCAATTCACCGTATCGACCAATTCCCGTAACTCCGCTGGAGCCTTCATCTGGAGCGATGGGCCGAAATTCCCTTGGCCGATCTTCCTGATATGGCCTTGCAACTGTCGGAGCGGAAGCAAAATTGTATAGCTGGCCACACCGGCAAGCCCCAGCCCAAAAACCAAGGCCACCAAGACGAGTTGCTCCGTGACGGCCTCTGCTTGAGCGGCGCTGGCTCGCGATTCACTCACCTCGACACTCATCCGAGCTTCATGCAAATCGATATAACTCTGAATAGAGGCTGACATCTGATCCATCATGGCATCGCGTCGACTCTCATAATCCGCGCCCGATCGAGGAGCACCTTCCTCCACTCCCCGAAATTCATCTTGAAACAGAGCCAAACGTTTCGCGAGCAACTCATCCGTGTCTCGAAGGAGTACGAGACCTTGGAGGGAGCGCTCCTGGCTCCGCAGCAGCTGAAGATTTCGCTGGAACTCGTCCAACTCTTCTTTCAAGTTCGTCAGAAAGGTGCGATCCTTCGTCGCAACGAATTTTTTTTCACTGTTCAATTGTGCGAAGAGTGAACCCAATAATCGCTTTGCGGATTCGACGGCCGGATAATGATACGATGCCATCTCCGAACTCATCGACGCCAATTGCCGAAGCTGGAAGAGTGCGTATAGATTGACTCCCCCCATTACGGTGATGATAACCAGCGCGGTCAGGACCAACCGCCAAAAGATCGAAAGCCGCATGAGTCCGCCCTCGCCCGGGTAGGATCACAACTGGGCTGAACTCAGATGTAGGGTAACCCATACACTAGTTCAGCCCTGATTCACAAGTCACGAACAATCGGGAGTGCGACGAAGGATTCTGAATTCCTCTACCTGTACTAAAGTAATCCAACGACGCGCAACAGGTATATTTTGAATCGAGTCTCTACCGTCTGGCATCAAACTGGCGCGAAAACAACCGTTGCCGCCTTGAGGACCCATGAAGCGCTGCAAAAAGATGTCCGCGAAAGAGGAGGATTGCCATAGCCACCGGGGGAGTCAGAAGGAGCAGAATGATCCCTTGCCCTTCTGAATCGATACCCACATAGGACAGCCATCCCCCTATCGCGGTAACCGGCAGCATGAGAATTTGGAAGAAGTTGAGGCCGGCTCCCCGACCGACAAGACCGGAAAGCGAAAAAAACTCTTGGAGGCCAGTTGGAGAAAGCATCACGGGCAGGATAAGAATGGCGAACGGGAGGAACCACTCTATCCAATGCTCCAACACAAATTCATAGGAGGTCTTGAAGACGTCAAGCGGTGAATTGTGTCGAACTTGGTAGATGACCTCCGGGGCCGGGTTCAAGAGAATGAAGACCAGGAGGAGAAACGCCGAAGAAATAAACTGACCGTACGGATTCGCTTGCATGCCCATCTCGAGCAGCATCGTCGGAAGCCAGAGGACAAATCCAACGCCGATCACATCCCAGAAGTAATGCCCGAAGCTTTCCATCACATCCGTGAGCCGAAGCGCCCTTGCTCCGCTCAACGATTGCTCGATCAACCGAAGCGTTGCGCCGACCAATAAGGCGTTGACGATACCGAGCAGCAACCCGCCCACGATTCCCAACGGGCCAACGATCCTTGCGGCTCCGAGGAACAGCACCGCGAAAACAATGAGCGCCACCATCGCCATCCAACTCTTGGCGAGCGAACGCCCTGTCGCCGACAAGACGTGTCGATACAGATGGACCGTCGCTGAAACAAGATTACTCATGCGAGCTGTACCCTAGTCGGGATCGTCTCGGAGGTCAAGAACTAGTCGCATCGCCGGCGGAGAAATCGCTCATAGTTGACTTACTGAACCGGATGATTATCACATAACTCATCAGTGAGCCTTTTCTTTTCGAGGTAGGTGAATAGCCATGGACATGAATCGGATGACCATCAAGTTGCAAGAGGCCTTACAGTCCGCCTCTGCCCACGCGCAGCGGAGAAGCCATCAAG
The DNA here is from genome assembly GCA_019636815.1 of Nitrospira sp. Taxonomy (GTDB): domain Bacteria; phylum Nitrospirota; class Nitrospiria; order Nitrospirales; family Nitrospiraceae; genus Nitrospira_D. The sequence goes on along the minus strand of JAHBWT010000005.1, from coordinate 6,399 downwards.
GTATTGACGTCGAGCATGTGCTGCTGGCGCTTCTTGAACAGGAGGGAGGGACGGCACCCGCGTTGCTCGAGGGAGCAGGCCTTGCCCTATCAGCCGTTCGGCATGCGGTTGAACAGGCCATTTCAAAGCTGCCGCAAGTACAAGGTTCCGGTGCCGCCCCGGGTCAGATTCATATTGCGAACCGACTCACCCAAGTCTTGAATCGTGCGGAAGACGAGCAGAAGTCATTAAAGGATGACTTCCTGAGCGTCGAACACCTGCTGCTGGCCATGGTCCATGACGGAGGCGTATTCAAGAAGCTGGGACTGACGAGGGACCGCCTTTTAGCGAGCCTCCAGCAAGTGCGCGGCAATCAACGCGTCACCGGTCAAGACCCCGAAAGCACCTACCAGTCACTGGTGAAATACGGGCGGGAGCTGACTCAGCTGGCAGGGCAGGGGAAATTGGATCCGGTGATCGGGCGGGACGATGAAATCAGACGGGTGGTTCAGATCCTCTCCCGCCGGACAAAGAATAACCCAGTGCTCATCGGCGAGCCCGGAGTCGGGAAAACCGCGATCGTGGAAGGTCTCGCCATCCGTATCGTGAACGGTGATGTCCCCGAGAGTCTGAAACACAAAAAGCTCTTTGCGTTGGACATGGGATCGCTGGTCGCCGGAGCCAAGTTTCGTGGCGAATTCGAGGAGCGGCTCAAGGCCGTCTTGAAAGAGATTCAGTCTTCTCACGGGCAGATTCTCCTGTTCATCGACGAGTTGCATACGGTCGTGGGTGCCGGAGCGGCCGAAGGGGCGATGGATGCGGCCAATTTGCTGAAGCCGATGCTGGCGCGAGGGGAGTTGCATCTCATTGGGGCGACGACGCTCGACGAATACCGAAAACATATCGAAAAAGATGCTGCGCTGGAACGCCGCTTTCAGACGGTGCTCGTCGACCAGCCATCCGTGGAGAATACCATTTCGATCCTACGTGGCCTCAAAGAACGCTACGAGGTCCACCACGGTGTGCGAATCAAGGACAGCGCTTTGGTCGCGGCGGCAAAGCTGTCGCATCGATACATTTCAGATCGCTTCCTTCCCGATAAAGCCATCGACTTGGTTGACGAAGCCGCGGCTCGTCTTCGAACCGAGATCGACAGCCTCCCGGCCGAGTTGGACGAGGTCTCTCGCAAGGTGCTGCAGCTTGAAATCGAGCGAGAGGCCCTAAAAAAAGAAAAAGACCCGGGAAGTCTTGCCCGGTTGACCGCCCTCGAAACCGAGCTCACCGAAAAGCAACGAGACTTGCAGGCCCTGAAGACCAGATGGGAGTCTGAAAAAACGTCCGTCGCACGGTTACGCAAAACACGGGAAGCCATCGAGGAGATCAAACAGAAAATTGAGCAGGCCGAACGAGCCTACGACCTCAATCGCGTCGCCGAACTCCGCTATGGAGAACTCCCTCGGCTTGAACGCGAACTGGAACTGGAACAACACCACTTAGGTAAGAAGCAGGATGAGACCAAGCTCTTGAAAGAAGAAGTCGACGAAGACGAGATCGCCGCGGTGGTCAGCCGTTGGACCGGCATTCCGGTCTCCCGCCTGCTCGAAGGCGAAACGGATAAGCTCTTGAAACTCGAAGAATTGCTCCACCAACGTGTGGTGGGACAAGAGGAAGGAGTCCGTGCCGTCGCGGATGCCGTGCTTCGCGCGCGATCGGGAATCAAAGACCCGAATCGGCCCATCGGCTCGTTTCTGTTCCTTGGCCCGACGGGAGTCGGCAAAACCGAACTCGCGCGGGCGCTGGCCGCCATTCTATTCGATGACGAAGGGAATTTGGTCAGAATCGATATGTCCGAGTACATGGAAAAACACACGGTCGCGCGCTTGATCGGTGCGCCTCCCGGCTACATCGGCTATGAGGAGGGTGGGCAACTCACGGAAGCCGTTCGGCGGCGCCCGTTCTCGGTGATCCTCTTCGATGAAATTGAAAAAGCGCACCACGATGTCTTTAACGTCTTATTGCAAGTGCTCGACGACGGTCGGCTGACCGACTCGCAGGGCCGCACCGTGGACTTTAAGAATACGGTGCTGATCATGACCTCCAACATCGGCAGTCCGCAGATCCTCGAAGCCCAACAGCGGGGCGCCTCCTATGAGCAAGTCCGAACGGTCGTGATGGGCGAGCTGCGGCAACATTTTCGCCCGGAATTCTTGAATCGGGTGGACGAAGCAGTCGTGTTCCATCCGCTCGGCACCGAACACCTAGTCAAGATCGTGGAGATTCAGCTGGAGCGTCTGCGCAGTCGATTGGCAGAGCGGCGAATCCCGCTGGCGATCACCCCGGCGGCACTTCAGCACTTGGGAGAACGCGGCTATGATCCGGTCTATGGGGCACGACCGCTCAAACGCCTCATTCAACAGGAACTGGAAACGCCGATCGCGCGGTTGCTGGTGAAGGGAGAACTACGGGATGGGGATACCGCATCGCTCGATCTCAAAGATGGTCAACTCGTCTTGGTCCCGACCATGACGCGCGAAAGAGCGCCTAGCCAATAAAGGCTGGCCCGCCTTGTGCGTCTTGCGTGGCGCCGCTTTTCTGCTGCTTGTCGATCTTCCATTCCGTCGGCGATACGTGAAAGAGACGGCCTTTCATGGTGTGAAACTCTCCTCGCGAGAAGGACACTACATCGGGGGCCTTCGCGTCGAGCTTCAACAGGATCTTCCCGGAACCGACTTCTTTCATAACGAGACCCGTGTCCGTCTTTGTCACCTCGTAGGCTCGCCGTTCGTTGAACATCAGCGTGCTCTCCACCACCTTGGCCAGCATCCGGCCATTCGAGTCGAACAGCGCAAAATTGACCAAGAGGGCGCCAGTCGAGGGATGTCGACTTAGTTGAATCTGTGGTATGCCCTCGACTTCAATCGTTCCGTTTGAATTTTGGTAGAGATTGGAGCCGACTTCGATATCCATGTTCCTCGTTCAGGTTGGAGATTATACAGTGATTACATGCGGTTCAATTACGTCTTCCTTGCTCGTACTTTTTATCCTTAAGACCGGCCATTTTTCAATCCTTCCCGGATGTCACCCATACAATCGCTCCATCAATCACTTTGTTTATGTCCTGCCTCCTGCGCTGCGGGATGAAGCTGGGAGCTCCGCTGTCTCACTTCCCCGGCCGCGTGAGGTGGGCCGACATATTCTATCTCAAGGCTAGGACGAGGTGCGCTTCAGAGCTTTATGGTGCGGAGAGGTTCGTGCTTCGTGAACAAGGAACCGTTCGATGATTTTCATCTGCCCTATAAGATGCTCACGGACCCCCGGCACTGATGAGGCAAGTGCCTCGGCGCAACGTTCAAGCGCGGCGATCTCTTCCTTATCAAGCGGTTCCGCAAGTTGTAGGAGCTTCCTTGCCCGATCAGGGTAAGGCCGTTCAGCCTCCGCCACATACGGAATGTCTTTATCATCAAACAGCTGGCCCACCGGTACATTGAAATACGCGGCAAGCGCCTGAAGGATCGCAATGTTCTTGGGACGCACCCCCGCCAAAATATTGTTGATCGTGCCATGCGAGACGCCAATGCGCTCAGCCAAGACCCTTTGACTCAAGCCCGAGTCAATCCGTTTCTGAATGAGATCTTTTAACTTCACGTGTCGGAGTGTAGGCATGTAGAAAAGAGTTCACAATCAACAATCATTTTGATATACACATTCACTCAATGTGCCATCTCGACTCATCTCGCGTGGGAGCCCTTCAATCGGTGCAATATATGGCGTAAGGTTCGATTCACCAAATGAATAGGCGCAGAGATAAATACCCATATACGCCTGATTTAGGGGAAGACACCATCGGCGTGCGATCTCCTCACCGTTGTCGAGTACCGAGGGCCAAAGTCGAAATGGGTTTTGCTCATACTGTCTATCAAAATGGTGACCGTTAGAAACTCGTCCGATGAGGAACAAGCGCTGCGCGTTGTTCGCATGGCGTGCCTTGAATGTCTGGCTCCAGGTGAAAAAACCTTAAGCCCATAACCTTCAAGATCGTATCCGAAAGCGGAGTCAGCGGGAGAGATCATATACACGCCGGATGCGGGTGGTGAGGTCGGCCTATTCCATCGTGCACTTTTGTGTCGATCCAGGCAAGCGGTTGCATGGGGAGAGAGCCAACAAGGACCACTGGTTCATTCCGGAACAGGGTGCCGTACTCTGCACGCAACACCGAAAGGAGCGTCCGATGACACCCAGCGAATGGTTGGCCCAACACGAATGGCAGCCGAGCCCGATTCCCATCGCCGACGAACAGGGCAACATCATCAGCGGATGCCTGATCCATGCGATCGCGTTTGCAATTCCATCGGTCGACGAACAGGCCGACGCGATCGAGGCACTGAACCGGTATTGCTTGCAGAAGTACCCGCACCTGAAACAAGTCGTGCAGAGTGCCTATGTAATCAATTACGTGGACAAGACGATGCTGGCGACCAAAGCCGACGCCGTTGCTTTGTTGCGCGACGCAGGGTTGTAACCACCTGAGAATCGCATAGTTCAGAACAGAACCGGGTAGACCACAACCGACCAACACGGTAAGGATCTCACACCATAAGACGAGATTCACAGGGTAGTAATCAATGCTGAAACGATAGGCACAACAACCGGCGAGGGAATGGTCAAACCCAGGAAAGACTCATATCTACCGTCTAGGACTTCTTGATCCGATCCAAGATCAACGCAATACACCCCCCGAGCAATCCGCCGCCCATGACGGTAGTCAGCAGCTCGACAAGTTTCAGTTCCCACACTGACCCTGACCCTCGGGCCTGCATGACTTCCCTGAGGCCGCCTTGCACCAAGATCACGGCCAGCGCCATCGTGGCTCCGATGACAAACCACCAGAGAAATACTTTTACCGATCCCACTGAAGCCTCACACGTCGGGATCACGATCAAACGAGCGGTATTGGATCGCTTCTGCGATGTGCATGGTCTCGATCCGCTCGGAATCTGCCAGATCCGCGATGGTACGGGCAACCCGGAGAATCCGTCCATGCGCTCTCGCGGACAGCCGCAGCCGCGCCATGGCATGCTCAAGTAACTCCTGAGCAGCCTGATCGAGCCCACAATACCGCTTTATCATCCGTGGCTTCAACTGCGCATTCGCATAGATCCCGTCGTGTCGGTATCGCCGTCGCTGACGTTCTCGAGCCGCAACGACGCGCGCCCGGATTGTGGCCGATCCCTCTGATGCAGGCAATTCGGTGCGAAGCTCGCGCACCGGAACGGGTGGAACGTCCAGATGAATATCCAGCCGGTCCAAGAGCGGTCCTGAAAGTTTCGCTCGATACCGACGGATCTGTGTGCCGTTACAAACGCACGGCCTGGTCCGATCTCCATAATATCCACAAGGACAAGGATTCATCGCGGCAATCAGCATGAAGCGAGCCGGATATTTCAACGTTCCGCTCGCTCGAGTCAGCACGACATGTCCATCTTCCAGCGGCTGCCGTAGCCCCTCTAAGACTCCCCGTTTGAACTCAGGAGACTCATCCAGGAACAACACGCCGTTGTGCGCGAGCGAAACCTCTCCTGGTTTGGGGACCGTGCCACCACCCACGAGCCCGGCGTCCGAGATGGAGTGATGCGGGGCTCGAAACGGCCGTACCCCCAGTAACGGGCGTTCGGGAGCGAGTTGTCCGGCCACACTGTGGACTCGAGTCGTTTCAATCGCCTCCTCTAAGTCCAACAGCGGAAGAATCGACGGGAGTCGGCGCGCCAGCATGGTCTTACCGGAACCTGGAGGACCGATCATCAGCACATTGTGCCCGCCGGAGGCGGCCACCTCCAACGCCCGCTTCGCATGGTCCTGACCGCGCACATCGCTATAGTCCTCGTCTTCCGCCGTCCTGATGGGCTCCAGGAGGTCAGGATTCGTCTGGCTCGGAATGATGGTTTGGGTTCCCCGCAGAAACTCAACCGCTTCCGGAAGGCTGCGGAGTGGGTAGACATTCACCCCCTGCACCAATGCGGCTTCAACACCATTGTCCGTCGGGAGCAACAAGTCGTATCCGGTTCGGCAAGCAAGGGCAAACGAGAGCGCACCCGTGATCGGCTTCACACGACCGTCCAAGGAGAGCTCACCAACCAGCACGCATGTATCCAGAGCGGCCTGTGGAATGACCTCCTCGGCGACAAGAATGCCGATGGCGATGGCAAGGTCGAGCCCCGACCCTTCCTTCTTCACACCGGCCGGGGCTAAATTCACGGTAATGCGTTTTGCAGGAAAGTGAAAGCCCGTGTTCTTGAGCGCGGAGCGGACTCGGTCGCGACTCTCTTTGACGGTGGCATCCGGCAACCCCACGACCGAAAACTGGGGAAGTCCACCGGAGATATCGACCTCGACATCGACCAGATGCGCATCTAACCCGACAAG
>JAHBWT010000049.1 GCA_019636815.1 Nitrospira sp. | reverse complement strand
TTAGGTTCACAGCTATTGACGTACTCAAGCAAGAGCTGCGCCACATTGCGCCATTCAGAATTGCAAGGATATTAGAAGTACGTAGTTAAACGGAGTGAGTATTGTTCACAATATTGACGGCGTAAGAGGGTTCAACTCGTCAATGTTTTGTCAGTCGGAGCGTAGGACAAATGGATCAGTAGTCTTTTGTGACGAGGTAGGGGATCCGGGAAGTGGTCAAGAATAAGGGGCAGATCTTGTAGTATGTATATTCTTTCGATGCAGTTTGGATCAAAACGATCCATAGGACAAACACTGGCTAGCAGTTGGACATCATCCGAAGCTAGGTCTAGCTGGGGCCTTGAGGCTCTCCCTGATGAGGAATGAGGTGAAAGGTCTACATGTTTTCTAGTCAAGTCCTTGCTGTAGGCCAAAACCTTAAAATCTGTTGCCAGAAAACCCATCTCAGGATACCGGTAGACGGGGCGCTGAGTCCTGGCGCCGGGTGCGGCGATACAACCTATATCAGGGGAGGGTCTCTATGCGATTCATTGTCGTCTCAGCAGTGGCGGCCTCGCTTGTGTTCGGGACCGGGGCGTTGGTGAAGGCGGATGAGCTCAGCAGTTTCGGCTCAGAATTGACAGACGAAATGGGATCGATGGCCAGTGAGGCGAAGAGCGGCATGCAGGCCCGGCCGGAACAGATGGCTGATGATTTCAAGGCGCAAAAAGAAGAGACGCAGTCCGAGATGAGGGACAAGCGGGACCAGATGAAGTCGGAGATGAAAGGCAAACGTGAGCAGATGCGGTCGGAGATGAAAGGGAAGCGCGATAAGATGAAATCGGAGACGAAGGGCAAGCGTGACGCCCTCAAAGCGAAGAAGCATGAGATGAAAAAAACCGCCAAGGCGAAGAAGGCCAAAGCTCGCAAGCACGCCGAGGACGCGGTTGAGTCCTTGGAACACGCCGAACACTAATCTAAACGAACAGGTTTGATCGATACGATCAGGATCACGGTGTTCAACACGGACTCCAGAGGGGATTCTCTGGAGTCCGTGTTGTTTTACCGCCCATATCGATGACGACGATTGGACTGTTGCAGGACGGAATGTCGCTGCTTGCGGCGTTACGTGCGGTCACACCACTTGTTCGCAGGGTAAGACGAAGACATGGAGTGGGAAGATGGTGTTCCCTTTGGCTGCTTCTTGTTCGAGACGAAAACGTGTGAACCCGTCGATCACACGGTGGGCTGATTGTTCGGCGACCACGGCCAGGATCATCCGATTCGTCATCGGGGCCAAAAAAAACTGGCTGGTCAATCCGGTCGCACCCTTGCCGGTGACGTTGTGCAGTTCGCTATACGAGGTCACCTCATACTCGTTCAACAACGCATGCACCTGTTCCACGAGCGATTCACGAAACACGATCACCAACATTTTCATGCGCGCCACTCCTTGGTGCCGGTCGGACTGTGCCGAACTTGCCGGTCTCGCTTTTTGATCTTGTCGCCATTGTCTCGGGAGACGGGGACAAATACAAGCTCAAGAGAGGATTTTCACGGCACGCTGGAGATCGTGGCAGGCTTCGCGGACGGAGAGTTCCGCTCGACAAGGGTAGAGATGATAGGCTATAAATTACATCCACTGCGGATACGTGGAAGTATTCACGAGGGCGGCTTTATGCAGCAACAAGAATACGCAGCCTATTACGGCACAGCCTGTATCGTGCTATCCGTCTATCTCCTCATCAAGGGATTTATTTCAGCCGCAAGACAGCGAAGCGAAGATCATTCCACTACGCTCATTGCGTCCTACATTTACGCGGTTCTGGCTTCTGTGCTGCTGACCGTCGGGTTGGGATTCTTTCAGCCCAGCTTGCCTTGGTGGGGGTATCGTTTGATATTCCCTGGCACGACCATGCTCTTTCCCGGCCTCATGTATCTCATCGGTCGTCGTCCGCCCAAGCCCGGCATGGATCGCGCCGACGCATGACCCCTTCAGGCTGTTGGGACGACCCATGGCCACCATGCTATTTTGCAATGGTAATACTCGGTACTCCCGCCCGCGAAACCTCCGTGACGGTCATCTGAAACAGCTGCGATAAGAGTTTGAAGGCCTCTCTGTTCCAGCGGGATTGAGGGCCGCTTGTATTGACGGCATAGTAGTGTCCGTGAGATTTCATCGTGAGATCCAATCCGGACGGTGCCGATGATGACACGATCAGGTCGATGGTCTTGACGGGATTTTCGGCGACTTCTGGAGTCCGGCTGTCCTTGTCGACATGGTATTCCGGCTCTTCATCGATAGAGAGTCCGAGGAAGTTCAACATCGCGTTGAAACTGCGCAGTCGAAAGCCTCCCGTGAGCGGCCAGTCGCCGCCATAGTGCCCCGGGCGAATATCAAACGTGACGTCGTGCGAGAGCCCCTGTTCGTTCTCGTCCTGTAACCGCACCCGTTCTTCTTGGGATAGCAAGTTCGGGTCGTAGTTGGTGATCAGTGTGCCGCCCTCGACCAGTTTTCGCAACGTGAAGGTCTTGTCCTTTCCGTTGTACGAGATCTGATAGTCCTGTTCGAGCGCCTTGAACCCTTCAGCCGTGATGGAATCGGCGGGAATGGTCCAGCTTCGTTCGATGCTCAATGGTTCAACATAGAGGCTGTTGTGATCTTGAATGGCCGAGAGATGCAGTACCACCCGCCGAAACATTTCATATCCGATCCTGTCGGAGGGATTATTCCGGTAGGCGACGGCTCCGTCACGATGGTTCAAACGCAACTCTTTCGCCATCAGTCTTAGGAGGAGATCGATATCGATTCCCTGTCGCAAGAGGAGGGTCAGCTTCGATTCATGGAACGGCGTGAGGAGGCGCTTGGTGAACTCTTCCCCCTCGATCGGGGCGATACTGATCGTTGGATTTTCGGCCACGCTTCCGCCGATGACAGGCAAGATCGTTCGGCTGGCATCGCCGGTGAGCGCCGGTGTCGCACCGGCCGTAAAACGAAAGTCGAAGGTCGCGGCGACGTTGGAGACGCCGGTAAAGTGAATCGGCTGATGGTGGTGGGCCCTCGCGATATTCAGGAGCAGTTGCTTTGAGTGCGCCTCCGTTATGGCGTCGTCATAGGCGATGACGGCGCGAGTCAGTGTCACCGGCGAAAGACAGCCCGAGAGCATCGTTAGGCAGAAGAGCGTAAAAAAGGTGACGGGGACGGAAGCTGAGATCATGTGTCTCATCTATTAGTTTGCCGATATTCGAGCGTCACGCACCATCGGAGGCGAGTTGTACCATATCGGACTCGAGGATGCCCATCATTAGGCGGGAGTCCATGCGGCATCACCTAAGCAACGGCGGGATGCGGTTCATGGATGTCGATGCGCTGAACGATCATTCGGACCGGGACGTTGGGGCGCAGTGTCATGACCGGATCCGGCAGGATCGTCTGTCCGTCGACCAAGCGTAGTTGGAATCTCGACGCGACTGTGGCAAGGATCAACAGGCCTTCCATCTCTGCGAAGGATTCACCGAGACAGCGACGTCCCCCGGCGCCGAAGGGGATATAGCTATAGGGCGCATGCGTTCGTTTGGCTTTGTCGGAAAATCGCTCAGGGTCGAATTGGTTGGGATCCGGGAACCATCGCGCATTGCAATGCACGCTCCAAGGACTGATGAAGACCCATGCTCCTGGGGGAAGCACGGCCCCGGATGGAAGGTGGTCTTCAGCTCGGCCGACACGTGTATGGAGGCTCCAAGCGGGAGGATAAAGGCGTAGGGACTCCTCCCAGATCATCTTCGTATACCGTAAATGAGGGATGGCCGCGGCGGTTGGAAGACGGTCGGCTAACACCTCGTTCAATTCGCGAGTGAGCCGTTCCCTCACCGATCGAAATTGCGACAATAAAAACCAGGTCCATGTGAGCGCATTGGCGGTGGTCTCGTGACCGGCGAGCAAGAAGGTCACCAGCTGGTCGCGGATCTCTTTATTCGTCAATGGGCGTCCTTCAGTATCTCTCGCAGCGAGCAACAGCGCGAGCAGGTCGTCGTTCTGTTGAGATGCCATGCGCCTTTCCTCGATTCGTTCGTGGATCATTGCCTCCATCGCATGGAGGCCGCGGTTGAATATGCGGTGGACCTTTGTCGGGACCCACAGAGGTGTCATGCTCGCGAACAACGAGTCATACTGCGTCTTGATTAACCTCTGACCGACTGCAATGGCCTCTCTCACGATGTCGGATTCCGATCCGATCTCCCGTCCAAAAAGCAGGCGCCAGATGATCGACAGCGTGAGACGTGCCATCTCACGTTCGATATCGACCGTCATTCCATCTTGCCAGTGCCCGATCATGTCGTGAGCCTTACCCGTGATCAGGTCGGTGTACGCGGTGACATGGTTTCCGTGAAAGAAGGGCAGAAACAGCCGTCGCTGACCGTGGTGCATTTCACCGTCCGTGTGCAGCACCCCAAGGCCGAAGATTCGAGATTCGACAGGAGGAACAGGCCCTTTCCGATAATTGTCTTGATTCGTGACCAGCACATGTTTGATGTCGGCGGGATGATTCAGTACATACGTGGCAGCGTCCCGCCGCCGCAAGAGCAGTTCGATGACCAGCCCCATCGGAAGTTTGACGACGTCGCCGTAGGTCTGGCAGCGTAGAAAAAACCCGAGGGTATCACGGCGAAGCTCGGGAAACGGTCCCCACCAGCGTGAGACCGGTGGACCGGAGAGTGTCGGTGATGGAAATTTCTGATCTGTCATACCTGGGTTACGTCGCTGGTTGGGCATGTCGCATGGAAGAGGGGTGTGGTTACCCTGGGTGAGGCTCGGCCCGAAGCTCCTCCGGTTCTTGTGTCCGTGTCTTCAGAAACGCAAACTGCCGTGTGAGCGTTTGGATTTTCCGAAGATAGGTGCGCACATCGTGGTCTCCGCATCGTTGGTGAACGGCCAACTGAAAGTTGCGTGATACATAGGTGCGGCCGAAGCCGGCGCCGCACAGATGAATGATTGCCGCCAAATCCTGTTTCTGCTGTAACGTTGCCGGCCGGTTTCCAACCAACCGAGTGACCTGCCGGTCAAGGAGCGCGGCGGTCATCTCCATGGCATGCCCCGGGATGACTCTAGAGTACAGACTGTTGAACCAGCAAGAGGTGAAGTCGTGCCATGGCCCGTCCTCGACGACCTGGTTGTAATGGATGCAGTAACGCTTCCCTTCTTGAAACGTACCGTTGGTGATTTGAAACATCCCGACCGCACTCGATGCCGGTCGGTACCATTCCAACGGATTTCGTGAGGTGAGGCGTAACCGCCAGTAGGTTCGCGCAACAGGATTCCCGGACCCCTCGGTCTGTGCCAACGCGGCGAGAAGCTCGGGCGCCACAATGGTGGTCGAATGCACTTCGAACAGGGCGCCATACTCCGACCAGGTCTCCGATGGGCTTTTGTGGAACGCTCTCTCCACCGGGAAAAACCATTCCGTCGGTTTATAGTAGGCATGATAGACCCAGTTGATGCTCATTGACACAATGACCAGGATGGAGAGGTAGATCCCCACCTGTACCGTCGGCGGAGCTTTACGCACGGCCTGAAAGAACAGTTTCGCTTCAACCCACCGCCGACGTAGGAATTGCACGGGGGGTGAAAATTGTTTGGGTCGATGACTCTCGCGTGAGCGAGAGGAGCGAGGTCGGCGACGACGAGACATGGTTTGTAGCCTAACAGAAAAGCGCCGATTTCTTCCTCTTGACCGTACAGACTGTCGGGGCCACATCAGGGTAGTAGATGTCAGATTGCATGAATGATCTTGCATTGCTGCTAAGGCGGGGTCAAGATGACAGGGCAGGTGTTGGGGCATGCGAGTCAAGGGTGATTGTTCGTCGGTGGGAGGTCCGTATGCAACCCTTTCTTATGTTGAGTGCCGCCCTAATGATTTTTGTGACAGCTCCCGTTTCCGCGTTATCCCAATCATTCATGGACAAAGCCAAAAAGGACAGCGCGGTCGAGATGAACGATGAGGAGCCGGCGATGCAGAAGGCCATGGAACGAGCCCGGACCGGCTTGGACGATTTTCTTCGAAAGGCCGGATCTCCACCGTCCGACACCGATTATTATTCGGTCAAAGTCAGAGTGCGAGAAGGAGACAATCTGGAGTACTTATGGCTTTCCAACCTTAAGGCGAAAGGGGAGATGTGGTCCGGTCGGATCGACAATATTCCGATGATCCGATCGGTCAAAAAAGGGCAATCCTACTCTTTTGCGAAGAGCGAAATCGTGGATTGGACGTACATTGACAGGGCCAAGAAAAAGATTGTCGGGAATTTTACCACGTGCGCCCTCCTCACGAAGGAGCCGCCTGACGTCGTGCAGAAAATTCAGACACAATATGGTTTGGACTGTGATCGATGATGCAGCACGTCCGGCCATATCACCATTCTCTCGCACCACAGACCAATGCAGTCACCAAGGTCGGGGGCTGATCGTCTCTGCTGGTTTTCACACAAGCCGTGCCAAATCCCGAACCTGGTGATACTGTGGTTCCACGGTATTTCTGAGACAGCTGCAGATGGAACCGGCACGACTGTACAAGCTGTTCTCCCCTTCTGACTTAGAGGACTTGGAGCCTGCCGAGTCCCGAGACCCCTTTCATAGCACCCGTCGTGTCAAGCTGGATGCCAAGAAGCAGGCGATCCGCGATCACTTCGATGCCCATGCCGGGCGGCGTGCCTATTGGGAGCGCAAAGCCGGGGCCTACTACGATGATCAGGCCCGTTACCATAAATTTCTTATACCCGAAGGGTCGCGTGTATTGGAGATTGGATCGGGGCTGGGCAATCTGCTGGCCGCCGTGAAGCCACGTCGCGGGGTTGGTATCGACCTGAGTCCGGAGATGGTGAAAGAAGCGGCCCGGCGACATCCCGCCTTAGAGTTTCGTGTCGGAGATGCGGAAACACTGAACCTCGATGAGAAGTTTGATGCCGTTATTCTGGCTGACGTGGTCGGCCACTTGCTTGATATTGAGGCTACCTTGAGAGGCCTCCGCCACGTCTGCACGCCGCAGACAAGGATCATCGTGTCGTACTACAACCACCTGTGGGAGCCGATTCTTCGGTTCGCCGAGAAGTTGGGTATGAAAATGCCGCAGCCCGCGCAGAGCTGGCTCTCGCCGGCGGACATCGCCAATCTTCTGTGTTTGGCTGATTTTGATGTGGTGAAGACGGAACGACGGCTGTTATTGCCGAAACGAATTCCTATTCTCTCCAGTCTCTTCAATAACGTGCTCGCTCATCTCCCGGGTCTTCGAGCGTTGTGTCTCTCGCACTACGTCGTGGCGCGGCCACGGATGCGAAGACCGGAGCGTCCGTACTCGACGACGATCGTGATCCCATGTCGAAATGAACGAGGCAACATCGATGCCGCACTGAGGAGAATTCCACGGTTCGGAGGCAGGCAAGAGATCATTTTTGTCGACGGGCACTCGAACGACGGGACGCCGGAGGAGATCCGGCGTGTGATGGCCTTCTACCCCGGCAAGAACATCAAACTTCTGGTGCAAGACGGAAAAGGCAAAGGCGATGCGGTGCGCAAAGGTTTCGAGAAGGCGACAGGCGATGTATTAATGATCCTGGATGCGGACTTGACGGTGCCGCCGGAATCGCTCCCAAAGTTCTATGAGGCCATTGCAGGTGGAAAAGGCGAGTTTATCAACGGCTGCCGCCTCGTCTACCCCATGGAAGCCCGGGCGATGCGCCTCCTCAATCTGATGGGGAACAAATTCTTTGGGCTCGCCTTCTCGTGGCTGTTGAACCAGCGAATCAAAGACACGCTCTGCGGGACCAAAGTGTTGTTCCGAAGCGATTATGAACGATTGGCTGCCAATCGGCGGTATTTTGGGGAGTTCGACCCCTTCGGCGATTTCGACCTGTTGTTCGGGGCGTCGAAGTTGAATCTGCAAATTTTTGAGATCCCCATTCGATATCACGCGCGAGCCTATGGCAGCACGAACATCCAACGATTCGCCCACGGGTGGCTGTTGCTGAAAATGACGGTCTACGGATTCTTTCGTCTGAAGGCCGTGTGATGTCTCAAGAGGCCGTACTTCACCATGCCGGCTCTAGGCGGACTGGTGACGAATTTGGAGCTCGTCGACTATTTGTAGCATATCGAAAACGTCACGCATTCGATGGGCGGTTGGATGCTTGCAAGGCAGGAGAGGCCGTCCCTATAATGAGCGCCATTTATCAATCGCTATCTTAACTGTCTGGAGGAATTGTAGACATCATGAGCGAACGAACGTTGGCCATCATCAAACCGGACGCCGTAAAGAAACACGTCATAGGTGATATCATTCATCGATATGAGCAGGCAGGGCTCAAGCCTGTCGCCATAAAAATGCTCCACATGTCGAAGTCAGTCGCGGAAGGGTTCTATGCCGTGCACAAAACACGACCGTTTTTCGGAAGCCTCTGCGACTTCATGTCCTCATGCCCGGCTGTAGTCTTGGTGCTCCAGGGCGATAATGCCATCAAGAAAAATAGGGAATTGATGGGTGCGACGGACCCGGCGAAAGCCGATGCCGGCACCATTCGCAAAGCGCATGGCGCTAATATTGAGTTCAATGCCGTTCATGGCTCCGATTCGCCGGAAACCGCGAACTTCGAAATCGGCTATTTTTTCCCAGGCATGGAAATCTTCGATTGAGAGGCGTCTCCGTGAAGGTCTGCCCTTCAGGGCTTTCCGGATCTGTCCAAACGAGGGAGGAACAGCGATGGCGCCGGTTCCATCCGTGTCTCTGTCTAGGATTCTTCAGGAGTTTGGAACAGGTTCATGCGACGGGGCCGATGATCTTCGCCGTCAACTCGACCAGATCGTTCCTTGACAAGGTCAGCCGGGCCAAACTACCATCCTGAGAAATCCGTACTCAACCGCATCGTTCTTCAATTAGGGAGCCGCCATGATTCCATCCGATCTGAAATTTCATACAGAGCATGAGTGGATTCGCCTGGAAGGAAAACGGGCCACCGTGGGGATCAGTGATTTTGCGCAGGACGCCTTAGGCGATATCGTGTTTGTGGATCTGCCAAAGGTGGGTACAGCGGTCAAGCTCGGGCAGCAGATCGGGGAAGTTGAATCGACGAAAACGACCTCGACCATTTATACACCGGTGAGTGGAACGGTCATAGAGATCAATAATGAGCTGAAAGACCATCCCGAGGTTATGAATTCCGACCCCTACGGCAAAGGTTGGATTGCCGTGATCGATCTCGCCGATCCGGTCGAAGTCGATCGATTAATGACGGCCGCGCAGTACGAAGCCTTTCTTGCCAGCCAGAAAAAAGGGTGACGTCGCGGGCAAGGTTGAGTTTCGAAATCGCCTGCCCACACAGTCATTCAGCGCAACCTGCACGTCAAGTGGCTCCAGCGGGGAGAATGGTTTTCGCAGTCCGAAGGAAGACCGGGCGATGATGAAATCGTTGCTCTTCAAGCTGGGCCTGCTCATCGTCGCGATGGGGGTCAGTTTTTGGGCGATGAGTCCTCGGCCCATGGATCCCATTGCTGCAGTCACGAGTGAGCCGCCAATGGAGATGCTGCCGCCCACGCTCGATCTCCCACAGACTCCGAAGATCCAGGAAGTTGTCAGCGAGACACGAGGGGGACAGCAGGGTCAGCGCCTGCTTGATCTTAATCAGGCGAGTGCCGGAGAGCTTGAAGCGTTGCCCGGGATCGGAGCCGTATTGGCTCAGCGTGTGATCGCCTTTCGGACATCGAGCGGAGGCTTTCGCGCCGTAGACGATCTTCGTCAGGTCAAGGGGATAGGATCCAAGAAATTCGACCGCATTAAAGCGTTGGTGACCGTCTCGACATCCGGATGACATGGAGCGAAACAGTGTGAGCCATGAACGACGTTAAACGACAATTAGACCTGATCTTGCGTGGGGCCGTAGAGGTGATTCAACAGACAGAGCTGGAAGCGAAGCTCAAGCGCTCGCTTGCAGAGAATCGGCCTTTACGTGTCAAGGCCGGGTTCGATCCGACCGCCCCCGATCTTCATCTTGGGCATACTGTCCTGATCCATAAGTTGAAGCATTTTCAAGATCTGGGACATCATGTGATCTTTCTCATCGGTGATTTTACCGGCATGATCGGCGATCCCACCGGAGTATCCGAAACGCGCAAAGCGCTCACCAAGGAACAGGTGCAGGAAAACGCCAAGACCTATCAACGTCAGATCTTCAAGATTCTCGATCCCAACAAGACGACGATCGAATTCAACAGCCGATGGATGAGTGAGATGTCGGCCGATGGATTGATTCAACTGGCTGCCCATTATCGAGTCGCGCGCATGATGGAGCGAGACGATTTCCAGAAACGATATCAGGAGCAGAAGCCCATCAGCGTCCACGAATTCCTCTATCCGCTCGTACAAGGCTATGATTCCGTCGCATTGAAGGCGGATGTGGAACTGGGCGGAACGGATCAGAAATTTAATCTGTTAGTGGGGCGTGAGTTGCAGCGGGACTATGGCCAAGAGTCACAAGTCGTCATCACGATGCCGTTGCTCGAAGGAACGGACGGCATGAAGAAAATGAGCAAGAGCGTCGGAAACTATATCGCGCTGGAAGACAGGCCGGGGGACATGTTCGGCAAGCTCATGTCGATCAGCGACGCGCTGATGTATCGCTATTATGAACTGCTGACGACGGAAGATCTTAGTCGTGCCAGAGCGCTCCACCCCATGGAGGCGAAGCAGGCACTCGCGGAACTCATAGTGGTGCGGTATCACGGAGCGGACGCTGGCAAGCAGGCTAGAGCGGAATTCCAGCAGAAATTTCAAGAGCGAGAGTTTCCGGAAAATCCGGATGTCTGCATACAAATGACCACTCAAGATCTGCGTGAAGGTCAGGCCATCGGGCTGGTTGAGCTCGTCGCAAAAACTGGATTGGTTCCCAGCAAAAGTGAAGCGCGACGGCTCATTATTCAAGGTGGCGTCGAGATCGACGGACAGAAACAGAATAACGCCAACACAGCTCTCACACTCACCGAGGGGAAACAGTACCGCCTCAAGATCGGTCGACGAAAATTTGCGATTGTAGAATACACACCCGACATCTCATCATCAGATAAGAAGCTGTCTTGTAACACCTCCCTCGAGAAATGAACTAAATCTCTTTTTCTTCGCCAGAAACTGCTCTCACTCATCGAACATCGAGCTGTCTAACTCTTGGAAAAGACAGCTAACTTGCCAGCCGCAGTGTGTCTGCTACAGTTGCACATTTGATGATAACTTAGCACTCATAGTGTAAGGGCAAGTTGTTAAATCATATCCCATAATCTCGAGCGCCGTGACCATGTTTGGGAGTCAAACAGTGACCTCCATGTTTGTCTATGACGGCGATGGCGGCCGGGTGAAGAAGACCGTGCAGGATTCGACAAGTAGTTATGTCACGCGGTATATCAGCAAGCTGTACGAGTGTGATACATGGGGCGGCTCCACGAGCTGCTCCCGGTTCATCTGGGCCAACGACACCCGCGTCGCCACGGTCGCCACGAATGGGACCGTACACTACTGGCACGGAGACCACTTAGGCAGTTCGAGTGTGATCACGACCAACACGGGGGCCAAGGCCCAGACGCTGACCTATTCGCCCTTTGGGGGCCCCCGCACCAATCAGAGTTTCACGACTCCGGCGGTCGATGTGCCGTATAAGTACACGGGGAAGGAGTTCGATTACAGCACCGACTTCTACTACTATGAATCGCGGTATTATGATCCGTGGTTCGGCCGGTTTATCTCGCCGGATACCCTCGTCCCGAATCCGAGAGATCCCCAAGATCTGAACCGTTATACGTATGCGGGCAATAATCCGCTGATCTATACCGATCCCACCGGGCACTTTAAAATTAAGATCGGGAAGTTCTTTAAGCGCGCGTTTGGTGATGTGGGAACTACATTAGTTGGTGTCGCGGTTGGTGGGTTCACGGGCTGCTGGACCTGTGCCGCGGCGATTATGTCTCAGTCTGAATCGGGACGCTATGCCCTGACCGGAGCAGTTTTGGCGACAACTACTGTTGCAACATTTTATTGTGGAGGATGCGGAGGATGGGCGACTGGTGCGGCGATTGGGGCTTGGACTGGAGCCGCGGTCGGAGGATATAGCGCGCATGTGAATGGTGGGGATCTGAGTAGCGGCATCCTTTTCGGCAGCAGCATTGGGGCGATTACAGGAGGGATTACGGGGGGAGTTGGAAATGCTTACGGATTGACAGGGGCGGCTTTTCACACCTTGTCGTATTCGGAGAAAATTCTAGTAGCAGCAGGCGTGGGAGGTATGTATGGGGCTTCCAGTGGAGCCGCTCAGGGGTTTGCAGGAGGAAAGGGCACGATAGGTGATATTCTCCAGAGCGCGGGGATCGGGTTCGGCATTGGTGCCGTAACCGCCGCGGGGCTTCAAGCCGTGGCCCCACCGCTTTCTACGTTGGCTGCGAAAATAGGGAATATAAATCTTGCTACTTCTGAGGGTGGGAACTATACATTGAAAAACTTGTATGATGCCATAGGGAACATCGGAAAGATCGATCCTTCGCTGCCAAACCGGCTTGCTCCACTGACTACGAATATAGGACAGCTTTTGGATGTCAATCGTGCGCTCTTGCTTGGAGGTGGTGCAGCGCTAGGGACTGGTGCAGCCTTCAATTATGAGCAAGTGCTTCCATTCGTGCACGAAAAGTGTGCAGTTGCTTCGCCCTGCACACCGATAAAAAGAGACTTTTGAGTGAGACAACGGTAGGTAGTATGCGAATCGTTCTTCTCGCGTTCGCGCTATTGCTCCAGACCGCATGCGCTATTATGAGCTACAGTCCGTCACTACCTGCTGAGACCCAACATGTTCGGGCCCATGAACGGTTCGGGACGTTGTCCTTTACCTACCTTACAAAGGAAAGAGATGGCTCGAACCCCCTGCCACAGAAACCTGAGGCTGTCCGCAAGATCTTGGAACAGCACTCTGGATACCCGGCTATCAAAGCTTTACCTGATCCTCCAACCAAAGGGCCACACGTCGCTGTCACTGTAACCTACGGCCCACCGCCATCGGCATGGGTTTCTATGGCCCATTGGACATTCTATCTTCTCCCAGGCTATTTCAATGGGATCGGCTATGAGGTGCAGTTCGATGTCTTCGCTGACAATCTGCTTACGCGCACCTATCGCCATGAAATTAAAGTCCAGGCCATTGGATGGATTGGGTTGCTGCCATTTGTATGGATTAATCTGTTTACTACTCACTTTGTTGAGGCCTTCGAGGCAACTGTCTATCAGTTTGTGACAGAGGCCATATCGGATGAGGTTCTGTAGGACAAATCAGTTGTCTTTAAATCGACCGAAACACGGCCTTGAGCAAATAAAAAAGAGAAGTTGGAGAGTGGGGGGCGGATCGTGACCTGTGCATAATGCAGGGAGCTGATTTAACCGTCACCGATCCGCTCAACGGGAACCAGGCCTTTGGCTATGATGCCTTGGATCGACTCACCAGTGCCACGGGGCCCTATGGCACCGGGGGTACGCCGCAAACGATCACCTATACCTATAACCAGATCGGCAATATTCTGACCAACAGTCAACTCACGGGCGGGACCTTTACCTATCCCACCAGCGGGGCTGGGGTGGCCCGACCCCATGCCGTCCAGGTTGCCGGCCCTTATTCGTACAGCTACGACCACAATGGCAACCAGACGGGTATCACGAGTACGCTCGGCGATTACAGCTCCAGCACGACGTTCAACGTCGACAATCGCCTGGCGAGCGCTGTGACCACGTTTGGCAGTACGAGCATCACTTCCACCTTTGTCTATGACGGTGAGGGCGGCCGGGTGAAGAAGATCGTCGGGACCACCACAACCCGCTACATCAGCAAGCTGTATGAATGCGACACGACCGGCTCCACGACCAGTTGCAGCCGGTTCATCTGGGCCAACGACACCCGCGTCGCCACGGTCGCACGAATGGCACCGTGCACTACTGGCACGGAGACCACTTAGGCAGTTCGAGTGTGATCACGGACAGTACCGGGGCCAAGGCCCAGGCACTCACCTACTATCCGTATGGGGATATCCGGACGAATCAGAGTTTCACGACCCCGGCGGTCGATGTGCCGTACAAGTACACGGGCCAGGCGTTCGACTACAGCACCGACTTCTATTACTATGAATCCCGGTATCAGGACCCATGGTTCGGCCGGTTTATCTCCCCCGATACCCTCGTGCCCGATCCCTTGAATCCCCAAGATCTCAATCGGTACAGCTATGTCCGGAACAGTCCGCCGAACTACATCGATCCGACGGGCTTGTGTTCGTGGAACCTGTTCCGGAATGATCCCGATTTCTGCTGGCCAGACTGGTCCACCCGTACAGGTAACGACTGTCACTGCGGCAACATGCTGGGAATCAGACTTACCTTTCCGTTATTCGGAGTGGTCAATTCGTGAACAGGATCAGGGGATGTTGCACTATCACTGTGTCCCATACACTATGACGTCGACACTTGTAGAGCCTGAGCTTCCATCTATAGCCGCTTGTATGAGCAATTTTCTTCCTGGAACCTGATAGACCCTTGTTGTTGACGATTTTGGCGGGACGATGATGGTGTCGAGAGACGCTAAGTATTGCTCATCACCCTCCATGAGGATCAATTGAATCGTCGCCGGTGCAGCAGAGTCGGGGTGTGTGCTCGCAACCACTCTAATTGCACTATAGGAGGCAACCTCTACCTTGCCCAGATCTATAGCCTTTCCAGCCGAGATGGTCGCTCCTTGAGCTTTGAACAGTAGTTTTGTCTCAGCAGAATCTGCCGGCGATAACGCCGTGCCAATGATGGCTGCCATGAGAATCGTACACCTGGTCGCAATTGTCATGAGTCGACCTCCAAACCACATGTAAGAATGCGTTTTTGCCATTTCATAATCTAAAGCAACCATACCTGCTGATTCTAGTGAAGCGGTGCAAGCGGTACGTGTTAGAAGATTGGGAGCTGGCAAGAGGAATTAAACCTCCGACCTGCAGTTTACAAAGCATGACAGTGATGGGAGTTGGTTCCTTGACTTGGACTTGATGCCCGCGTAGGATGCGCTCCAGCGAGCGGGCGTAGCTCAGTGGTAGAGTCCTAGCTTCCCAAGCTAGTTGTCGTGGGTTCAAATCCCATCGCCCGCTCCAAACCAAGTCAAACTAGAGCCAGCCCCGTTGGAAGCCACCTCACGAAAAGTCTTCCGTAACTTTCCTGTCTTAAAGTGATCAGACGAAAGGATCTGTTATGAACCACAAGCAGATGGTCATGCTTTGCGTCGCAGCGTTCCTAGGTGGCGTATTAGGTGGTGTACTCAGCACTCAGTTCCTGTTTCCCAAGCCGGTTGAAGCGCAGAAGCCTAACGGGGTGAATGCCGAGGAATTTTTACTGCTGGACGCAAGAGGGAAAGCTCGGGCCGGTCTCGGGTTGGATGCGAACGGTGAAGTCGGGTTTGTACTCAGGAGCAAGGACGGCAACCGCACCTTGACGCTTTCTCCTGACGAACCCTCAGTCATCAAGCTGGTGGACCGTGGAGGTCGGATTCTCTGGGGAGCGCCGTAACTGCCTTGCGGAGAATAAGAAGCCGTCAGACCGCTTTACGGACCAACCCTGAACGCAGGCAGCGGGTGCAGACTCGAATACGCCGATGGCTTTTGCCGACCACCGCGCGAACGGTCTGAATATTGGGGTTGAACACGCGTCTGGTCTTATTGTTGGCGTGACTGACATTGTTGCCGGATACAGGTTTCTTTTGGCAAATCTCACATTGTAATGCCACGGTCGTACTCCCTTTCCACTGAGTGAAATCGAAGTCAGTGTGCGGATACTACCATAGCAGGCTGAACGCTCACAAGCGTCAGCCTCTTCCAGGGTAAAGTAAGAAGAGGTCTTCTCGAACTTGACAAGATTTGGCGGTCTCTCCTATTGTGCTGGGCGCGAGAACTCTTGAGTAAGGGAAGAGGGTGAAAGGCCCTCGCGGTCCCGCCGCTGTAAATGGGGACGAAACCCGTCGACGCCACTGACGTGGCCGTGAAACGTCGTTCGTGAATCGTGAAGCGTCTCGGTCTTGTGCGAGTACGATCCACGAAATACGCTTCACGTGCATGTTGGGAAGGCGCGGGGAGTAGGATGAACCATGAGCCAGAAGACCTGCTCAGAGAGGGTGACCATTGTTCCCTCGAGGCTGGGGAACAGGTGAGGATGAAGGAGCGGGTGCAATCCTCAGGGTCTGTCCAGGCCTTGGGGATTTTTTCTTTTGAATCGATGGCGAAGATATCTTTCTGTCATTGCTGCGTGTCTCTTGATTGTGGTGTCCCTGCCTGTTGTGCAGGCGGTCGAATGCGAGCGAGGAGATTGCGCTGAGATGAAACGGCGGCAACAGGGGATTCTCACCGGGATGCCCTTTATGACGCATGTGTCGTCGCGGGCGTTTGTGGATGATGCCGGGCGCAGGATCTACCTTGCCAAGCCGCCGGCTCGCGTCGTGTCGCTCGCTCCGAGCATTACCGAAATGCTGTTTGCGATCGGGCTGGATGAACAGATCGTCGGCGTGACCGAGTTTTGTGACTTTCCAGCGGCGGCGAAATCAAAAGCCAAGGTGGGATATTCCAATCCGAGCGCGGAAGCCTTAATTGCCCTCCATCCGGAATTAGTCCTGGCCCCCAGAGATTTTCTCCGCCCGGATTTGCAAGTGAAGCTCGAGCAGCTGAAGATTCCTCTGTTCGTTCTCGAAGCCCAAACAGTGGAAGATATCCTGCTTCAAATTCACACGTTGGGAAAAATGTTCGAAAAAGTTTCGGCCGCCAATGAGGTGACTCAGAACATGCGTCAACGTATCGCCGAGATTCGACGTAAAGTCGAAACGCCGCCGGCGCGGCGGGTGCTGTATGTCCTGAACAGCCAGCCGTTGATTACCGTGGGACCGGGAAGTTTCATCCACCAGATGATCGGCCTCGCGGGAGGGGTCAACATCGCCGCGCAGGCCGGCATGGCCTATCCAAAACTGAGTATGGAAGCGGTGCTGAAGGACGATCCGGAGGTATTGATCTTCCCCAGTGGCGAGGTGGAAACGGTGCCGCGCAGCGAGCAACAGCAATGGCGGCGCTGGGACTCGCTTTCGGCCGTCAAGCAGCAGCGTTTTCATGAAGTCTCCTCGAACTTGTTGAATCGTCCAGGCCCTCGAGTGGTCGAAGCCTTGGAACAACTCGCCCGTGCCATCCATCCGGAAGTGTTCGGTTCCGGTGAAAGTGCCGGTCATCCATGAGGACCCTTTGAAGCAGACGCCTGCCACGGTTCAGTCCGGTTCATGTGCCGGGGGCTTGCCCAGCGTATCTCGTCGCGTGGTCCCCAAAAGCGGCATTGTAGCTCAAGGCGCCATTCTCACGAGTTCGCGATGGATGGCGACCGTGGGAGTTCTTGCTCTCACAGCGATGGCGGTCAGCGTGATATGCCTTCACTTCGGCGCGCAGCCGATTGCGTATGGCGAGATTCTGCGGGTGTTGGTTGACGCCGTGAGCCGCAAGGAAATCGACGGTGGGACATCGGATGTCGCAACAACCATTCTACTGCATGTCCGACTGCCCAGAATGCTGCTGGGTTTCTTGGTCGGATGTTCCCTGGCGACAGTGGGAGTGGCCTTGCAGGCATTGTTACGGAACCCGTTGGCCGATCCCTATGTTCTTGGCGTTTCCAGCGGAGCCGCACTTGGAGCCGCAGTAGGGGTCTTGCTTGGAGCGGGCACCACGTTTTTGGCAGAAGCCGCGTTGCCGGCTTACGGGTTTGCCGGAGGTCTCTTGGCGTTGGTGGTCGTCTATCGAATGGCCGCCAGCTATGAGCAGTTGCCGATCCATAGTCTGCTGCTGACCGGGGTCATTCTGAACGCCATCTTTTCGGCCTTGATCATGTTTATCACCTCGATCCTGGAGCCGAATCGTTCGTACGGGATGATGGCCTGGTTGATGGGCACGCTGACCGCCCCCACCTACGGTGGTTTGGCCGGGCTCGCCGTCTATCTTTCGATCGGCCTATTCCTTCTGTTCAGCCAAATGCGGGTCTTAAACATCTTGGCGTTGGGAGAAGATTCCGCTCGCACCCTCGGAATCGATACGGAAAAGGCAAAACGGTTCATCTTTGTGTTGACGGCGCTGGTGACCGGTGCGGTCGTGTCCGTCAGCGGCATGATCGGATTTATCGGGATGGTCGTTCCCCACGCCGTGCGCTTGGTTACAGGTGCGGACCATCGGTTGCTTCTTCCCGCCTCGGCTCTGGCAGGCGGCACCTTTCTTATGGGTGCCGATACGATCGCGCGAACGCTGATATCCCCCGCGGAAATTCCGGTGGGCATCATTACGGCCCTATCCGGCGGACCGTTCTTTGTGTATCTCTTGCTCTGGCGAAAGGATCGCTTGGCGTGAGTGAGTTGTCCGACGGCCGATCGAAGCAAGAATCGCTTGCCGGCTCAGCCGGCGTCATCGAGTCACATCCGGCGTACGACGTGCAGGCCGTTCGGTTCCGCTACCAGTCCAAGGGATCGGATGCCATCCGATGGATCCTTGAGGATGTCTCCTTTTGTGTTCAAGCAGGTAAAGTGCTGGGTGTTGTCGGCCCGAATGGATCGGGAAAAACTTCCTTGCTGAAGGTGCTGGCGCGGCTGCTGCGTCCGGTGCAAGGTCGCATCGATTTGTTCGGACAAGAATTAGTCGCTATGGCTCAACAAGAAGTCGCGTGTATCATTGGGGTCGTTCCACAAGATTCACAACAGCTTTTTCCGTTTACCGTGGCAGAAACCGTCCTCATGGGGCGCTTTCCTCATCGGTCTCGCGGCCGATGGACCAGCGGATTCGGCTGGGAAAGCCGAGAAGACGTGGCCATTGCCGAAGAGGCAATGATGACGGTGGACATCATCCATTTGGCTCATCGTGCCGTCACGGATCTTTCCGGTGGCGAACGGCAACGGGTCATGATTGCTCGGGCGCTTGCCCAGACGCCGAGGGTCTTGCTGCTCGATGAGCCGACGGCGTTTCTCGACCTGCAGCACCAGGTCGAAATCTGTTCGGTGTTGGTCCGGCTGAAAGAGGAAAGCCGCTTAACCGTCGTTCTCGTGTCGCATGATTTGAATCTCGTCAGCCAGTATTGCGACCGGATTTTGTTGTTGGATCGCGGTCGGGTCGTACGGTTGGGCCGCCCTGAAGACGTGATTGAACCGGAAGTCTTGGAGTCGGTGTATCGGTGCCGGGTATTGGTGGATCGGCATCCGGGAACCGGGTTGCCTCGGGTGACGCTTCCTGGCCGTTCCCTGTCCGGAGGAATGTGATATGAGATCGGGCAAGATCGCGCTGCTTCATCTTGAGACGGTTCCCGGGGCCATCGAGCGGAACCGGTACGTGATTGTCGAGGCCATCAAGCACGCGGCGGCAACCGGCGCCGAGTGGATCGTGACACCGGAGCTTGCGGTGTGCGGGCTCCAGTTCGCCCACGTCGTCGGCTCGGATTGGATACAGCCGCAACCCGACCCATGGATGCAGCAGGTCTGCAAACTGGTCAGGAGGTTGAAGCGAACCGTGTTTCTTGCGTGCCCGGAACGGGAGGGCCGTCGGTTCTACAACTCGGTGTTTGTCATCGGCCCGACTGGCGAGATTTTGGGCAAACATCGCAAGATCAATGTGGCGAGCGATTCACTGGCATGGTCGAGCCCCGGCGACATGGTCGCTCCGGTCGAGTGCGATGGGATCAAGGTCGGCCTACTCATCTGCAGCGACGTCTATACGTCGAATATCGCCCGTGCGCTGAAGTTTGAAGGGGCGCAGATGTTGGTGTCGCCGGCATCCTGGGGACCCGGCATTCACGGTCCGAATGGGGAATGGGAGCAGCGGACTCATGAAACAGGACTTCCATTGTTTGTTTGTAACCGAACCGGCGCGGAGAAGACGCTGGATTTCTGGAACGCTCCGAGTCTGGTCGTGCAGAACGGGACACGGTTGTTGGCACACACGTCCAAGAAATCCGCCGTGCTGACGTTCAACTGGGATTTCGACGGCATGGTGCTGCGTTCTGCGAAGTACTCCATCGACTACATCCGGCAGTGATCCCGACGGTGATTGTGGAGACGATGGTGTGTGGGTCGACAACGTTTGGTCGGCCGATGCTGACTGATATCAGCAGGAAGAGAGGCACCCCTCTCCTGCGTGGGAATTAGGGTGCGCGACAATTATTCTGGAGGGATTCTTTAAGACCATACCGTCAGCGACGGGGAAGATGGTGCAAATCCATCACGGTGCCGCCACTGTAAGCGGGGAGTAACTCTGCATCATGCCACTGTGTGCCTCGGCACATGGGAAGGCGCAGGGAAACGACGATCCGCAAGTCAGGAGACCCAACTGCCGGGATTATCGACGCCCTTCGAGTCAAAGGGAGGTTTCCATGTTGCGGTTCTCAGCCTGTCGTTTTTTCCGTTCGTGTGCGCTTATTTTGTGGATGATCGCTCTCGCCTATCCCGTATCGGCCCAGGAAGTCGCGATGGCCGACCAACCTCTCGAAACTCCGGCCGTCGTCGTGAGCGCCACCAAGACCGAAATTCCGGCCAAACAAGTCACCAGCGCTGTAGAAGTGATTACCGGAGAGGAACTCGAGCGAAGAAAAATCAGAACCGTCATCGACGGATTGCGTCTTGCGCAAGGTGTGTTTGCAACATCGAGCGGTGGCCCCGGCACTGAAGCCACTGTGAAGATGCGAGGGGCATTTGCCAGACATACCCTGGTGTTGATTGACGGGGTGATCGTCAATAGTCCTACCGACGGTGCTTATAATTTCGCAAACCTGACGGCGGAAAATATCGATCGTATCGAAATTCTCCGTGGAGCACAGAGCATGCTCTATGGATCCGATGCCATCGGCGGCGTGATCAACATCTACACGAAAAAGGGGGTCGGAAAGCCTGCAGTGGGCGCATTCATGGAGTATGGCTCATTCGCTACGTTTCGCGAAGGCGGTCACCTGTCGGGCGCCAAGGGCCCTTTCGACTTTTCGGCCTCGATCTCCCGCTGGGACACCAGCAGCTTTTCCGCCGTCAATTACCGGCGGGGAGCGTTTGAGCGGGATGGATTCCACAATTGGCAGGCTTCGGGAAAGCTCGGTGCGTCATTACCGAACGACGGGCGCGTCGAGTTCAACTTTCGTTGGTATGACTCACGCACCAGCTTCGATGGATTTGCGGACAGTGGGGCGCCGACAGACGTCTTCGGTGCTCGATCGACGAACCGAAACCTCATCCTCAACGGAACCTGGGTGCAACCTTTGACATCATGGTGGACCAGCAAACTGACGTTATCACAGGCCAACGAACGATTATTGGCTGAGAGTGGAACTGTCGGATTCAACCTCAATACAAGACAACTTATCACAGCCAATCCCGCTTCTTGTTTCCCTGATTTCGATACGTGTTTCACTCCATTTTCGAGTGATCTGGAAATCCTCAATCGCCGCCTGGAATGGCAAAATGACTTCCGGATCGGCGAGGTGTTGCTCCTGACAGCGGGATATCAACTGCGGAGAGAAGAGGGCGACTCTGTAGGATTCTTCGGTGGAGCAAATCCTGAGAGGGTCCTTTCGTCGAATGCCGGCTTCGCTCAGGCTCAGGTCAATTTGTGGGATCGTCTCTTTCTGACCGCCGGAGGGCGCCACGATAGCTACAACACATTTGAAGACGCGACGACCTATCGGGTGACCGGCGGCTATAGTGTCAAAGAAACCGGTACAAAATTTCGAGGGAGCTATGCCACTGGATTTAAAGCCCCGACGATGAATGATCTGTTCTTTCAAGGATTTGGAAATCCCAATCTAAAGCCGGAAAAAAGTTTAAGCATGGATCTTGGAATCGAACAGAGCCTGGTCGAAGAGCGTCTCCATCTCAGTGCAGGATACTTTTGGAACCGGTTTCAAAACTTGATCCAATTTGCATCCGGCGGCACATTATGTCCGGCGGCCTCGTTCGGATTCTGTCCGATTAATGTTGCGGACGCAAAGACGCAAGGGTGGGAATTCGCATTCAAATTGAACATTTTCAAAGGATTGGATTTGCGAGGGCAATACACCTACACATTGACTCGTGCATTCGACAGCTCCACGCTCCAATTGGGAGGCGATAAGCGACTTCCTCGATGGCCGGTTGATCAAGCGACGGTCGGTGTTACGTATCAACCGATTGATGCGTTGCGGCTCAACGTCGACTATCGATTCGTAGGAGCCCGGAATAACAATTTGGGGAATACGGCGAGCCAAGTACTGGGGGTCTTTAACCTGGTCAACCTCTCCGCATCGTATGACATCACCAAAAATTGGCAGGCCTACGTCCGTGTCGACAATCTGTTCGACGAAAAATACGAAGAAATCCTGTTTTTCGGTACGCCGACCCGTTCGGTCTTCGGCGGCGTGCGGATCAATTATGATCTTCCGATCTGATAAGCATGGGAAATTATCCACGATTAGTCATTGCCGGTACGTCCAGTGGGATCGGCAAGACGACGGCGACGTTGGCGATTCTGGCGGCCTTGTGTGAGCGAGGCCGCCGGGTCCAGCCGTTCAAGGTCGGACCCGACTTTATCGATCCGAGCTATCACCGTGCGGTCACCGGCCGACACTCTCGAAACCTTGATGGGTGGATGCTCGGAGATGATCTGAATTGTTCGATCTTGGCTCGTGCCGCGGCCGATGCCGATATTTCCATCATCGAAGGTATGATGGGGTTGTTCGACGGTAGTTCGCCGCTGAACGAGGTCGGCAGCACGGCCGAATTGGCCAAACAGTTGGATGCTCCGGTGCTGCTCGTGATCGACGGGAGCGTGATGGCCCGTTCCGCTGCGGCGATGGTGGCCGGTTATAGGCATTTCGATCAAGCGTTACGCGTAGCAGGGGTCTTGTTCAATCGTGTCGGGAGTGAGGGCCATTACCAGCTACTCAAGACGGCCGTCGAACAGTCTACCGATGTGGTTCCTGTCGGATATTTGCGTTCGGACCCCGCTATGACTATTGCTGATCGGCATCTCGGTCTTGTCATGGCCGAGGAGCAAGGCGAAGATCAGCGTTATCATCGGTTGGGAACGGCGGCGCTAGAGACGGTTGATCTTGATCGGATCGAGGCATTCGCCCGTTCATGTGGCCCGTTACCGGGCTCGGTAGCTCAGCGGGTGACAAAGACCCATGGTCGTACGGTTCGAATCGGCGTGGCGCAGGATTGGGCGTTTTGTTTTTACTACCCGGACAATCTTGAATTGCTGGAAGAGGCTGGCGCTGAACTTGTGAGGTTTTCTCCGTTGAACGATCACGTCTTGCCGGATGCCGAGATGCTGTATTTTGGCGGGGGATATCCGGAATTGCATGGCGAGGGGCTGGCCAAGAACGTTGCCATGCGCGCGGCCATCAAACGATTTGCCGAGCGTGGCGGCGTGATCTATGGGGAGTGCGGCGGCTTGATGTATCTCACGGAATCGATCCGTGATTTCGATGGCCGCTCCCATGAAATGGTCGGAATTTTCCCGGCCGAAGCGGTCATGCAGAAACAAGGCCTCACGTTGGGGTATCGAACGGTGGAATGTGCACGGCGCAGCATCCTTGGTGAAGCCGGCGTTACGGCACGAGGCCATGAGTTCCACCATTCCACGTTAGTCGCGAGAGAGCCGCTGCAATACGCCTGCGAACTGAGCGATGCGGGAGGCGGCTCGAAGGGGCAGGACGGGCTGACAAGACGAAATGTCCTGGCGCTCTATACTCATCTGCACTTTGCGAGCCAGCCACAGATCGGGGCGGCGCTGGTGGATGCAGCCCGTCATTCAACCGCTCGAATGTCGGTAAGTGCGAGGTGAGTGTGGTGATGGAGATGAAACAAGCGAAACATCCTTTCCGCCGTGGAATCAAGGCGTAACAGGGAGTCGAATGGTGAGAGGGCCGGTCCAGAAAATCTGCGAGCACTGCGGCCAGGCGTTTCAATGCGTCGGATACCAGTGCTGGTGCGGGACTATCGGTGTGACAGAAGCACAGATGGATTGGATCGCAGCACGGTATGAAGATTGTCTCTGCCCGCTCTGCTTGGGAAAAATCGTGACCGGTGAGCTGGGGCCTCAGGTCGCATAGACGGATCAGCACCCCACGTCGTAGCATACAAGATGAAATATTCGGCGTTCGTTATTCCACAACCGGATAAGAGGACATCGGCTGATTGGGCGGGCACGTGCACCCAGCCGATACAGACGGGTTGCCAATCGCATGGATACTGGGATAAGGAATGGTATGCCCGGGAAAGCCCGTATCAGCAAAGGTATGCGGTCCCATAGCAATGGGACGGCTCTCAAGCCAGGCGCCTCTCGACACCAGAACGGTGCGGGCCACGCATTCACCGTGACTGAGCGCGAAGCCGTCTATCGCGCAATTTTTGAGCGCCGCGATGTGCGTCGCAACTTTCTGCCGACGCCGATTCCACATCACATTTTGATGCGTGTGCTGACCGCGGCCCATCATGCGGGGTCCGTTGGATTCATGCAGCCATGGGATTTTGTAGTCATTCGCGATCGCAAAACGAAGCAGGCCGTGAAGGACTTGTTCGTTGACGCCAATGCAAAAGCGGCGCGTCGGTATACGAGACGCAAGGGCGAACTTTATCGGCGATTGAAACTGGAGGGAATCGAAGAAGCACCGATCAATCTCTGCGTGACCTGCAGCCGTCAGCGCGGAGGTCCCCATGTACTGGGTCGTGCGACGGTGCGTGACACGGATCTCTACAGCACGTGTTGTGCCATTCAAAACCTCTGGCTGGCTGCGCGCGCGGAAGGTATCGGAGTGGGATGGGTCAGCATTCTCGATCATAGTGCCTTGAAGCGCGTGCTGGGAGTGCCCAAGTCGGTCAAAGTACTGGCATATCTTTGTCTCGGATATGTATCCAACTTTGCGACACAACCGGATTTGGAAACTGCCGGATGGCGTGAACGGATTCCGTTGGAACATCTCGTTCACTATGAGTCATGGGGAAATGAGCGTAAGGGGAAACGGTGATGCGAATTACCAAGGTCTATACGAGAACAGGCGACGCGGGAAAAACCAGGCTGGCGGGCGGACAGCAGGTGTGGAAAGACAGTCTGCGGGTGGACGCGTACGGAACCGTCGATGAGTTGAATTCTTCACTCGGGATTGTCCGGGTGCTCAATGGCGAAGCGATCGAGCCCAACAAGCAGGCTTGCCAGTTGGAGGATGAGCTTCGGTGGATGCAGAACAAACTCTTTGATGTCGGGAGCATCCTGGCGACGGCGCCCGGGCAGACGTTCAAGAATATGCCTCAAGTGGCGCCGAGCGACGTCACGCGCTTGGAAAAACTGATCGACCGGTGCCAAACACATCTGGAGCCGCTCAAAGAGTTCATTCTTCCCGGTGGAGGCAAGGTGTCCGGCTTTCTGCACCAGGCAAGGACGATCTGTCGTCGAGCCGAGCGCTTGTGTGTGGCGCTCTCTAAAACCGAGCCGGTCGATCCGACGATCATCAAGTTCGTCAATCGGCTGAGTGATGCCCTGTTTGTGTTGGCTCGCTGGGTTGCGAAAACGCAGGGCGAACCGGAATTCTTATGGGAGCGTGATGTTGCAAAGAAAGCCCAATAAACGCCGGCTGGCGCGACAGCCAAGGGGCCGGATTGTTTTTGTGCTCGGAGGTGCTTCCTCCGGCAAGAGTGAGGTGGCCCTCAGGTCGGCTGGGCGACGGGGACCTCGCGCTTTCGTGGCAACCGGGCAGGGGTTAGACGTTGAAATGGCGGCGCGCATTATTCGACATCAGGAGACACGATCGCCGGATTGGGAAACGGTCGAGGAGCCACTCGAAGTGGAGGCATGGTTGTCCAAGCACGGGCCGCGGTATCGAACGATACTCTTCGACTGTGTCACATTGTGGCTGAGTAATCTCGTCGGAACGGGCCTCACTGAATCGGTCATTCTCACCAGAGCGGGAGCGCTGTTGGAGAAGATGCGGGGCACAGGAGCGAGGGTGGTTATCGTCAGCAATGAGTTAGGATTTGGCCTGGTGCCAGTTGAGCCGTCGGTGCGAGCCTTCCGCGATCTTTCCGGACGGGTGAATCAGTGCATCGCAACAGGGGCGGATGAAGCCTATCTGGTGGTCAGCGGAATGCCGCTTCGCTTGAAGTGAAGGAGGAGCGTTATGTTGATAGAGGAGGTGTGTCGGCGAATTCAGCCATTGGATCTGAGTCTACATGCGAAAGCGCAGGCCCATTTGAGCCGGCTGACGAAGCCGCTCGGCAGCCTTGGCCGTATCGAAGAATTGGCGGCTTCCTATGTGGCTGTGACGGGCGAGCTGAAACCCAATATTCCGCGTGGGATGGTGTTTACCTTCGCCGCCGACCATGGAGTGACTGCGGAAGGGGTGAGTGCTTATCCACGTGAGGTGACCCCTCAAATGGTCCTGAACTTCCTTCGGGGTGGCGCCGGTGTGAATGTGTTGGCACGGCATGCCGACGTGCTTGTCCGTGTGGTCGACATCGGGGTTGATCACGAATTCGGAGCCATATCCGGGCTGATTCATCGAAAGATCATGAAAGGCACGCGTAATTTGGCGCGTGAGCCGGCGATGACTCGCGATCAAGCGGAACAAGCCGTGACGGTCGGGATCGAGTTGGCGATGGAATCGGCACGGGAGGGCATCGGCCTGATCGGCACGGGAGAGATGGGCATCGGGAACACAACGCCCAGCGCCGCTATTGCAGCAGTGATGACGGGCAAGCCTGTGGCGGAAGTGACCGGATACGGGACCGGTATTGAGGAGTCCGATCGCTTGCACAAGGTAAGGGTCATTCAGCGGGCGCTCGATCTCCATCGTCCGAATCGGGCGAATCCGATCGCCGTACTGGCAAAGGTCGGGGGACTGGAAATCGGGGGGCTGGCAGGGCTTATACTCGGCGCAGCGGCGTCCCGCGTGCCAGTGGTGCTGGATGGCTTCATCGCCGGTGCTGCAGCGTTGATTGCCGTTGGCCTTCAGCCGTTGTGCCGTCAGTATCTCATCGCAGCGCATCGGTCGGTCGAACAGGGGCATCGCGCGATCCTGGACCATTTGGGATTGCCCCCGCTCTTGGACCTTGACTTCAGACTTGGCGAGGGTACGGGAGCCTGTTTGGGGATGGATCTTGTCTGTGCCGCGATCAAGGTCTACACGGAGATGGCGACATTCGAAGAAGCTGGTGTGGCGAACAAGGTATGACATCCGTGGGAGCCGTCGCTCGGCCATTCATTTTTGCCTGGCATTTTCTGACGACGATTCCGTTGAGCCGGGCTCATCATGAGCCGACCGCGCCGGAGCTGGCTGCCTCGATGGCGTGGTATTCCACGGTTGGGCTCATGCTCGGGGGAATCATGGCATTGTCGGACATGTGGCTGGAGCGTGTCTTTGCTCGGGAAGTCGTCAACATCATTTTGATCGTGTTGCTGGTGGCGCTCACTCGAGGACTTCACCAGGATGGATTGGCCGACACGCTCGATGGGTTGGCAGGGGGTAAGACACCGGCCGATCGCCTGTCGATCATGCGCGATCCCAGAATCGGCGCGATCGGAGCGACAGGTCTGTTCTTGTCTTTAATCCTTCGTTATGCAGGTCTGATGGCGCTTCCGCAATCGCTCCGCGTTCCGGTGTTGGTCTGCATGCCGGCACTCGGACGTTGCGCCATGGTCGTTCTGGCTTGGCAGGTTCCTTATGCGAGAGTGGAAGGCGGATTGCCGTCTCCATTCCTTGCTCATTTAGCATGGTTCCATGTGATGGGATCGACTCTCGTGCTCACAATGGCGCTCATGATCGGACTGGGCGTCACAGCAACACTCGCCATCTTGATCGGAAGTTGCATGGTTGTTTTCGCGGTTCAAGCCGGTTGCCGGGCCTGGTTCGGTGGGATTACGGGAGATACGTTAGGGGCGACCAATGAAATCGTGGAAATCCTCTTCCTTCTTTTTGTTCCGTTGTTGCTCGTCTTGTCATGACAGGAGGTGAGCTTCTCGTCGCAGCAAGCCTCGATGCCGCGGCAGGAGACCCGCGCTGGTTCCCTCACCCGGTTCGCGGGATGGGCACTGTGATCGGATGGTGCGATGAGCATATCCGGAAGGTGTCTGGTCATCCCCATGCCCTTCGTGCGGCGGGGATTGCCCTGGCTCTGGGTTTACCGCTGTTTGTGTTCGCCCTTAGCCGTGAGGCGCTCGCCGTGGCCAACAGTATCGGCTGGTGGCTTGGGAGCCTCTTCTCGATTGGACTGGCCTGGACGACACTCGCCGGGCGCGATTTGTGGGATCACGTCCAGGCGGTGAGTGAACAGCTTGATCGAGGTAATTTACCCGGGGCTCGCCGGGCGGTTGGGATGATCGTTGGCCGAGACACCGATCGGTTGTCGCAGGAGGAGATTGCTCGTGCAACGATCGAGACAGTCGCCGAAAGTACCAGTGACGGGATTATTGCGCCATTGTTTTATCTTGCCCTAGGTGGAGTTCCATTAGCGCTTGCCTATAAGGCGGTGAATACATTGGATTCGATGATTGGTCATAGGGATGAGCGCTACGTCGATCTTGGCTGGGCATCCGCTCGACTGGATGATTTTGCCAACTGGATTCCGGCTCGGCTGTCCGCCGCCTTTATTATCGTGACCGCTGCGGTGGTACTGGGTGAGCGTGCTCGGGTGAGAATGGGGTGGCATGTACTGTGGCGTGATGGTAGCAGGCACCCCAGTCCCAATAGCGGGCGACCAGAGGCTGCGATGGCCGGTTCCCTCGGGATCCAATTAGGAGGAGTCAATTTTTATGATGGGGTGCCCAATGATCGGCCTTTACTCGGAAAGGGTGGACGGCAGCCCATCCCAAGCGATGTCAAAGCCGCATCTCGGATCATGGTTGGCGTCTCTCTTCTAGGCGTGTTGGTGACCGTAGGAACGATGTGGCTGGTCTAAGAAGTTCGATCCACGGCGGGAACGTGTATGCGGCTTCACGGGACCTCGGTCGAGGGGTTCGCCATCTCATCGACTTCAGCGCCAGTATTAACCCGCTGGGTCCATCGCCTCATGTCTGGCGGGCGATTTCCAAAGCACGCCGACTCATCACGCATTATCCGGACCCGGATTGTTGGGAGCTCCGTCAGGCGCTTGCCCGGTGCTGGCAAAGACAGCCGGAAGAGATTGCGGTTGGAAACGGCTCAACGGAATTGATT
>JAHBWT010000048.1 GCA_019636815.1 Nitrospira sp. | reverse complement strand
GGTACGTCCATGGAGCCAAATGTCGGCCCGGCTCCATTCGCCGTCAAGCCCAAGTTGGCCCCATTTCGTGATCTGTTTCTCCGCTCCGCGGCGGCGCTCTTTACAGAACATGGCGTCGAGTTCCCTGAAGGTCAGGCCTATGATCGGATTGTCACGATGAACGAAGACCGCCAAGGCATCTGCCGCCACGG
Organism: Nitrospira sp.; assembly: GCA_019636815.1. GTDB lineage: Bacteria > Nitrospirota > Nitrospiria > Nitrospirales > Nitrospiraceae > Nitrospira_D. The sequence continues at coordinate 29,646 of JAHBWT010000048.1, read as the reverse complement.
CAACTTCTGTGGGTTCATACCCATGTCGCTTCGTAAATTCGGAAATCTCAACGGACGTGAGTTTTCGAGATGCCGCACCGATTTGGGCTTTCCCCTCCAGAAGAGCGGATAATCCTTGTTCTGACCCGGAGCCTTTAACCTTGATGTCTACATGAGGATAAATCTCCTTTAATTTACTCTCCCATTGTTCAATCAGGGGCTTCATCGTGTCAGACCCGACGACGGTTAGGCTCCCGGTAATAGTGGCTGGAGTCCTCACGTACGCATGGATCTGCGGATCAGTCGTTGGCTTGAGCTGTGCTTTCGCCGTTCCAGGTACTGCTACAGCGGCGACCGCAGCGGTGAGACCCAAGAGACTGATTCCCTGGATGATTGATAAGTTCATGCTATCTACCCCTCCTTACAACTGTTCCAAAAAGGAAGATCTTATCAAGACACCATCACACTACGGAGCTAAGATTACACGGAGAAAACCTTTATGTTACAGCCGTGTAAAAATTACCGCGCACCAAGATTCCTGCCGGTGAGTAGGGGAATGTTCAGAGGTCGGCCTCCGAATTAACACAGAGTTAACATATATGTCACAGCGCCGGAATAGGTATGCCGTAAGTTTGCGAATCAGAAAATGTACCCCAAATTCACCGCCTGAAGTAGCCCACATCAGATCATTTCAATGGAGGGACTCATGCCCACTGTACGGTTCGCGCGTTGCCTGATCCTGGCCGGTCTAGTGGTGATTTTGGGGCTGCCAATACCACTTATACAGGCGGCCCGGCCGGATTTAATCAAGATCGATGGGTCAAGCACGGTCTACCCCTTGACGGAGGCTGTTGCAGAAGAATTTCAGAAAGCGAATCGTGGGAAGATTCGCGTCACTGTGGGTATTGCCGGTTCAGGGGGTGGATTCAAGAAGTTCTGTCGAGGTGAAATCGATATCGCCGACGCTTCTCGACCGATCCTCAAGGAGGAAATGGCGCTCTGTCAGAAGAACGGAATCAACTATTATGAGCTACCTATTGCCTTCGATGCTTTAACGGTCGCAGTCAGTCCAAAGAATACCTGGGTGACGTCGATGACAGTCGAAGAGTTAAAGAAGATTTGGGAACCGGCGGCTCAAGGCAAAATCACCAAATGGAACCAGATCCGTTCTGATTGGCCTGACGCACAGCTTGCCCTCTTCGGCGCCGGGGCAGACTCCGGAACCTTCGACTACTTTACGGATGCGGTTGTGGGGAAACCCAAATCCAGCCGTGGCGATTTCACCGCGAGCGAAGACGACAATGTCCTCGTCCAGGGAATCGAAAAGAATAAGAATGCGCTAGGCTACCTCCCCTTTGCGTATTACGCAGCCCAGATGAAAAAACTTAAGGCTGTAGCCATAGCGGGGAAGGGTGAGCCGGTTTTGCCCAGCGCAGAGAATGTGCTGAAGGGAACCTATCAACCGCTTGCACGCCCCCTTTTTATCTATGTCAGCGAGCAAGCGGCCAAGCGCCCTGAGGTGAATGATTTTGTCGAGTACTATCTGACGGAAGGACCGAAACTCATCGCAGAAGTGCGATATATCCCATTGGCGGACAAGGCGTATGGGATGGCCCGGGAGCGATTTAAGAAGGGCGTGGTGGGGACGGGATTCGGGGGTGAGCCGGAAGTTGGATTGCCGGTTGAAGAAATTATGACGCGTCCTCCCAAGCAATAGCTCTCTTCTGAATTTGCTGTTTCGGATTGGATTCTGGCATACATAAGAAGAGGTCGTTCGTCATGAGCAAGTCCATCGTGATGGCGCGGGAGGCCATTCATATCAGCAAGCCGACGATCGAGAAAATGGCCGCGCGGCGGCGAACGCGCCAGCGGCGTGAACTGGTGATTGAAAGCGGGCTGTTTCTTGCCGCGCTGGTGTCAGTTGCGGCCACCCTCACGATTCTTGCCGTGCTTCTTTGGGAATCGGTCGGGTTTTTTGAGACCGTGCCGCTCACGGACTTCCTGACCGATACGCTTTGGACACCGCTCTTTGACGATGCACACTATGGAATTCTGCCGTTGCTCGCCGGCACGGTGGTCACCAGTGCGGTCGGTCTTCTTGTGGCGATCCCCGTGGGGACGGTGTCGGCTATCTACCTTTCGGAATTCGCATCGCTTCGCTTGCGGGAAACCATCAAACCGGCATTGGAACTGCTCGGAGCCGTTCCGACCGTGGTGTACGGGTATTTCGCGCTTCTTGTCGTCACTCCGGCTCTGCAGCGGTTGTGGCCGGATCTGCCGGGCTTCAACATGCTGGGGCCTGGAATCGTCATCGGCATCATGATCCTGCCGTTGGTCATTTCGCTCAGCGAGGATGCGATGCGGGCTGTGCCGATGGTGCTGCGGGAAGGATCCTATGCGGTGGGAGCGACGCGTCTTCAGACGGCGTGGCGCGTTGTCGTGCCCGCAGCCACTTCCGGCATTGTCGCTGCCTATGTGCTCGGGGTCTCGCGTGCGGTCGGTGAAACGATGGTGGTAGCGATCGCGGCGGGGCAAAATCCAAATCTCACCTGGAATCCAACGGAGCCTGCCGCCACCATTACCGCCTACATCGTTCAGGTCGCCCTCGGCGATCTGCCACATGGCAGCATCGGGTACCAGAGCATTTTTGCGGCCGGGCTTGTGTTGGCTGTGATGACGTTTACCTTCAACATGCTCGGTCATTTTATGCGGAAGCGGTTTCGGGAGGTGTACTGATGTTACGGCGTCGCAAGCTTATGGAGGCAATGTTCAAGGCAGTGGGCCTCTGTTCGCTCGCGCTTGCGGTTGGAACGCTGGGGCTCTTGTTCGGGGCACTCGTGGTTGAGGGCTTGGAGCGAATCGATTGGCAGTTCCTGACGTCGTTTCCGTCTCGTCACGCCGCGCAGGCCGGCATCCTTCCGGCCTTGGTGGGCTCGACGTTAATCATGCTGGTCACGTCCGTGGTAGGTATTCCGTTAGGTGTTGCCGCGGCGATTTATCTCGAAGAATACGCGCGCCGAACGTGGGTGACAGAGCTCATTGAAGTGACGGTTACAAATCTGGCCGGTGTGCCATCGATTATTTTCGGTCTGCTGGCGCTTGGACTGTTCGTCTATATCGTGGGTCTAGGGGCGAGCATTCTTACCGCCGGTCTTACCTTGGCCCTGCTCATTCTTCCGGTGGTGATCGTTACGACTCGAGAGGCCATTCGCGCGATCCCGGTCCAGATCCGAGAAGCGGCCTATGCATTGGGCGCCACCAAGTGGCAGACTGTTTCTCATCATGTCGTGCCGTATTCAGCGGCCGGCATCCTTACCGGAGTCATACTTGCGTTGAGTCGGGCGATTGGAGAAACCGCCCCCATTGTGACCATCGGGGCCCTCACCTTTATTGCCTTCCTACCTCCTGCGCCCGTCACGGCTCAGCCTCCGTATATTTCGTTTGAGTGGTTGATGTCGCCTTTTACGGTTATGCCCATCCAGATGTTTGCATGGGTCTCGAGGCCCGGCGAAGATTTCGCAAGCAATGCGGCCGCTGCCGGTCTGCTGTTGGTCGTGATGACTCTTGTCATGAATGGGCTGGCGATTTATGTGCGGTATCGTATGCGTAAGCGGGTGGCCTGGTAGCATGATCGAAACAGCCTACACTCAAGATTGGCCGAAGCCGCTCAAAGCGGAGAGTCGTAACCTGAGCTTTTCGTATGGACTCGGATTGGCCATCAAAAATTTGTCGGTTCCTATTGCCGAATACCAAGTCACGGCATTGATCGGGCCATCAGGCTGTGGAAAGTCGACTTTTCTCAGGTGTTTTAACCGGATGCACGATCTTTATCCCGGAACTCGCTACGAGGGCGAAATTTTGCTTTATCCGGACAGTCGCAACCTTCTGGCTCGCGATGTGGATCCGATTGAGGTGCGCATGCGGTTGGCCATGGTGTTTCAAAAACCAAATCCTTTTCCTAAGTCCATTTATGAGAATGTTGCCTATGGACTGAAAGTTCGGGGGATCACAGATCGGCGCGTCCTGGATGAGAAGGTCGAGCTGGCCCTGCGGAGTGCAGCGTTATGGGAAGAGGTCAAGGACCGGTTGCCGGCGGAAGGGACATCGTTATCCGGTGGTCAACAGCAACGACTCTGTATCGCCCGCGCCCTAGCGACCGACCCAGAGATGCTGCTGTTGGATGAGCCGACGTCGGCGCTCGATCCGATTGCCACGGCCAGTATCGAAGAGCTATTGCTCGATCTTAAACAACGTGTCACCATCATGATCGTCACGCATAATATGCAGCAAGCGGCTCGAGTATCGGAATGGACCGCCTTTATGTACCTGGGCGAACTGGTCGAATTCGGTCTTACGAAACAGGTGTTTACCAATCCGTCAAAGAAGCAAACCGAAGACTACATCACCGGACGATTCGGGTGACCTTATGCCTCAACGACATTTCGACGAAGAGCTCGCGGAACTAAAGACAAAGCTGGCGCGGATGGCCGGTCTTGCCGAAGATCAAATCGACAAGGCGTTGACGGCGCTGGTCACGCGCGACACGGCTCTCGCATGCAATGTCATCGAACGAGACCATAAAGTGAATGCATTGGACGTGGAGATCGATGAGTCCTGCATTGAGTTGTTGGCGCTCCACCAACCGGCGGCGCATGATCTACGGCTGGTGACGACGGCGATGAAGCTTTCCACCGAGTTGGAACGTATCAGTGACCTAGCGGAAAGCATCTGTGAGCGAGCGATTGAATTGAACGAAGAGCCTCAACTGAAGCCGTACATCGATATTCCGCGGATGGGGAGTCTCGCACGGGTGATGGTGAAGGAAAGCATTGATGCCTTCGTTAAGGAGGATGCCACGCTGGCCAGAAAAGTGATCGGGGACGATGATTTCGTCGATGATCTCATGGAACAATTGTTTCGAGAATTGCTCTCGTTCATGATGGAAAATCCACACACGATTTCCCGCGCCATTCGATTGAGTTTTATCGCCAAGTCTCTCGAACGAGTGGCCGACCATGCCACCAACATCGCCGAGCTGGTCGTCTATTTGGTGGAAGGCAAGATCATCCGCCACACCTCACCTACAGTTCAGCCTTGAAGCTGTGACAAATCGTTCGTTCAGTAACCACGGGATGATCAGGATGCCTGTTTGTTTGAAATGACCTTCCCCCTGTGTTAGCATCCGCGTCATGGGTGCGACCACCTCGGCTAGGCGGGGAGAAGCCCGTCGAGTCCCTCCTCCGCCTTCTCACATCCAGCGTGAAGTGATCGGCGTGATATTGATCGCGTTGAGCCTGCTCATGCTGTTGAGCCTCCTGTCGTTTGTGCCGGGAGAGGCGGAAATGGTCGCAAGCGGGATGCCGACGGCCAATCCGCCTCGGAATCTCATTGGCTCATTCGGAGCGTTGTTGGCTGGGGGCGGCTTCTTCGCTCTCGGTGGTGCCGCCTATCTCTTTCCCCTTCTGTTGGGCAGGCTGGGGGTTCGGTGTTTCTCTCAAACACCGGTTGGACTTCGATTCCGGACAGCTGCCAGCTCCTTAACGGCTGTGTTTTTCCTGAGCGCGTTTCTCCATCTCGAAACGACGGGCGTCCCAACCGTGACCAGCGGGATGATTTCTCGTGGGATGGGTGGGGGGGTTGTCGGTCAGACCATTGCCGAAGGGCTTCGTGCCGTGTTTGCTGGAACTGGAGCCCATATTTTGATTATTGCAGGATTCCTCGTGTCCCTATTGCTGACGACGCCTCTCTCCTTAGCTGAAGCCGTTCGTCGGATGCCGGAACGCTGGACCGCCTTCCGTGAAGGAGTGTCCGCGGTGATACCTGAGCGATCAGTCGCGGTTCCAAAAGAAGTCGTCAATCGAAGAGTGAGGGCGAAAACACCCAAGCCTGGCCAGGCCCTCGCGGAAGAGGAACGCCTTGCTGAAGAGAGTCACGAGTTTGAACTGTCCACACCTCCTCCCACTCCGATCATTCAACCATTCCCTAATTCCGTGTCCACGGTCGAGCAAGAAGAAATCGAGCCCGACGTAGCCACTTCAGGGGCAGATTCCGAGGACTACCGGTTGCCTGACCCGGAACTCTTGTTGTGTGAACCCTCTGGGCCATTGGACCGAATGTCGGATGAAGAGCTGAAAGCCCAATCGGAAGTCCTGTCGCGCGCGCTGGCAAGTTTCGGCATCGAGGGCACGGTGACAGAAGTCAGGCCCGGACCGGTCGTGACGATGTATGAGTTCGAACCGGCACCAGGAACAAAGGTGGCCCGTATTGTGAATCTGGCCGATGACCTTGCGTTGGCGCTCAAGGCCACGAGTATTCGTATCGTCGCGCCGATCCCAGGCAAATCAGTCGTTGGGATAGAGGTGCCGAACAGGTCGCGAGAGACGGTGTCCCTGAAAGAAGTCGTCATGAGCGAGGCCTTTCGTCGAGCCAAATCCAGACTGACACTGGCATTAGGCAAGGATATTTTCGGCGCCCCGATCACCGCCGATCTAAAGACCATGCCGCATCTCTTAGTCGCCGGGGCAACGGGGGCCGGTAAGAGCGTCAGCTTGAATACCATGTTACTGAGCATCCTGTTTTCCGCCAAACCCAATGAAGTAAAGCTCCTTCTCATCGACCCAAAGATGCTGGAGTTTCAATCATATGAAGGAATCCCACATCTCCTGAGACCGGTCATCACGGATCCCAAATCTGCTGCGAGAGGGCTCGGGTGGGTCGTGGCTGAAATGGAGCGGCGATACAAGTTGTTGGCAGAGGCGGGAGTGAGGAATATCGAAGCATACAATCGCATGGTCGCCGGGCTGCACGAGGAGTTTGCCGAAAACAACAGGCCGGGAATAGAACAGAGTGAGGCCTCGATGACGTTCCTCTCGGAGGAGGAGCGTCTCTCGGCCGGGGAAAGCTCGATCCCTGAAGGTGAACGCGGATGTATGGAGCCGAAGTCGACACCACCGGAACCCCTGCCGTTCATCGTCGTGATGATCGATGAACTGGCTGATCTGATGATGGTTGCTCCGAAAGATGTGGAAGATAAGATCGCCCGTCTCGCACAGATGGCGCGGGCTTCAGGCATTCATTTGGTCTTGGCGACACAACGTCCGTCCGTCGACGTACTTACCGGCCTGATCAAGGCGAATTTTCCCGCGCGCATCGCCTTCCAAGTATCTTCCAAAACCGACTCGCGAACCATTCTGGATGCCAATGGGGCTGAAGCCTTGCTCGGTCGAGGCGACATGCTGTACCTCGCTTCCGGTACCGGTCGTCTCGCTCGTTTGCATGGGTCCTTTGTGTCGGACGACGATGTCCGCTCGGTCGTGGAGTTTGTGAAGAAGCAGGCCATGCCTGTCTACAATCAGGATCTCCAGTCGCTCAAATTGGAAGAGGTTGCAGAAGAAGAGGCAAAGGATGAAGTGTATGAACAGGCCAAAGAACTGGTGCTGTCAACCGGACAGGCATCGGCTTCGTTGATACAACGCCGACTGCGGGTCGGGTATCCTCGGGCCGCGCGAATGATCGAACAGATGGAATCGGAGGGAATCGTGGGAGCGGCGGGACGAGACGGGCGTCGGGAAGTTCTTGGCCGGCGCGGCCCGGTCGGGGCGGCCGAAGCATGAGAGGTTGGGGCCTGATAGCGTTGTGGCTTGTTGTGTGCCAGCCGGTTTGGGCAGGGGACGCTTCGATCGATGAAAAGCGGTCACGTGAGGTTCGTGAAGTCGTGAAGCAGTTGCAAGCACGGTATGAGAGAACGAAGGATCTCCAGGCCGACTTTTCGCAAAAGACGAAGATCGAGGGATTTGAGCGACCGGTCATGTCGGCCGGTAAGGTCTATATTAAGAAGCCTGGGCGCTTGCGATGGGATTACCTTGATCCAGCGAGCGAGCAGATCTACGTGAACCAAGATGATGTCAAGATGTATGTTCCGGAACATAAGCAGGTGTTGGTTGGAAAGCTGACCCAGATGGCCGCTTCCAAGGCACCGCTGGAACTGTTACAGGGAGCCGCCAGATTAGATGAGTCGTTTGACATCGAACCTACCATAGGAACCGCTCGTGGGACCGGCGGTATTCCGCTCATTACGCTGACTCCAAAAGGTAAGGAGCATGAAGCGACCCAGAATCTTCAGAAGATCGTGGTAGAGGTCTTCCCGAAAACGTATTATATCCGCACGGTGTCGCTCTATGAAATCAGCGGGAATGTCGCTGTCTTTGAATTTTCGAACTTGAAACCCAATCTCGGATTAGGTAATGAGGTGTTTGACCTTACAACGCCGCCCGATACCGAAATGGTCAGGGCTCCCGTATTGAATGGACCGTAGAGAGTTGTGATAGATCTCGGCTCGTCAGCTGGTAAGGGGCAGAGACGCCCTCCAATTGGGATGAGGAGTGCGCGTTGAGATAGGGCAGAGCATGAACGCAGCGGTAGCGAATCAAGCAAGCACGGTGACGGAAACTATCAATCGGGCTGTGGCTGGATTGGAGTTCGAACGGCTCCATACCGAGTTTTGGGAGCAAAATGAATTCCTGGTCATCAAACAGTTCTTACCTCGCTCGTTTGTGGAGGAAGTCTTTGTTCCACAGGCGCAGGGCGTCAAAGCACAGCTGAATCGTAATTACATTCCGGGGCACAAGAAAGGCGGAAGCGTCAGCTATTACACGGTTCAAGAAAAGGCTCCGCTTTTTCTCGAGCTGTATCGCTCGCGATCATTCAGAGAATTTCTGAACCGGCTTGTCGAAGCCAAGCTGATGTTTTGTCCCGACAACGACCCCCATTCCTGCGCACTGTACTACTATACTGAACCCGGTGATCACATCGGCTTTCATTATGATACGTCGTATTACAAGGGCGCTCGGTATACGATCCTCATGGGACTCGTCGATCGATCCACCCAGTGCAAATTGGTGTGCGAGCTCTTTAAGGACCATCCCACGAAGAGCCCGCGGCGTCTCGAATTGATCACTGAGCCCGGCGACATGGTGATTTTCAACGGTGACAAACTCTGGCATGCCGTTACGCCTCTCGGAGAAGGTGAGGAGCGGATTGCACTCACGATGGAATATGTCACAAATCCCGAGATGGGTACCGTCAAGCGGCTGTATTCAAACCTTAAAGATTCCTTCGGCTACTTCGGCTTCGCAACCGTCTTCAAGCGGGCGCTGGGTCTCAATCGATCCAAGTAGCCTCTTCTCTCAAAAGTTTGACTTCATACATAGTGGATCTGAACATGCGACGAGCTAGCACCCATCGTGGATGACAGGTAGACATACGTTTAAGTGGCCACTGTACTCTGTTCGAGAGAACTCGTCTATCTTCGCCGGTGCTTCGTCTATTCGGGATAAATTTTGAGAGCTACGGCATGTGTCGAGGTGACCAGGTCACCTAAGGGTCTTCTTTGCCCGGTAGGAGTACCCGGGAGCTTCAATCCGTGCATCAATGCCCATCGTCTGGCCGTCTTGGACTTGAGGAATGGCGTCCTGAGAATTCCCCCAGGTCGTGAGTACTTCGACTGCAATGGCCCCAGAGTTATCTCGCTAAGACACGCAGGATTTCCGAGAGTGTTTGACGGGCTCCCCCTATCGAGCTAGGCTCGATGAAGGTATTGAGAGGCCGAAAGACTTCCAATGGAGATGGAACATGAGGCGCAAAATCAGGATATGGGCATTAGGGGGACTGACGCTCAGTTACATCATCACAGGAATGAATACGACATTTCTTCATGCTCGCGAACTTGATCAGGAAACGTATCACATGCTGAGCTACGGCATGACCGAATCGGGAGTCGTCGGTCGAACTGGTCAGCCTGATCGACGTATCGACCAATTTGAACCGACACCTCTTAGCCAACGCTTGATCAGCTATCAATACATCTGGGGTGGTGATACGAGTCGAGGGGAATGGACTACTACGGTTACCTTCTCGTCCAACACGAATAAGGTAATACGTATTGAGCGTGAGCGCAGATAGCATACAGTTGTCATAATGTTCACGAATTCTGAAAAAGCTGAATGCCATAGTTGAACCATTACTTATATGAGTTGAATAGTTCCTCAGCACAGGCGCGGCATATTCTTGCTGTTGAGTGAATGACTCTCAATGTTTGATTCCATCCAGAGGATATGGCTATGAACACACATCTGATGTCGTGGCTGACGATCTCGATGGGCATACTTCTCACCGGTTGTCCTAATGGTGGAGGGGGAAGCGGAGGGTTTGAGGGAACTGGAAGTGCGCCAGCGGTGCTCTATACTGCAAATAATGGTTCCAACAATCTGTCCGGTTTTACCATAGGAATTGAGGGCGTGTTGACCGCAACGACGCCAGCGACTTTTTCGACCGGTGGCACCAGTGCAGAATGGGTTGCAGTTTCTCCAAATGGTCAGTTTCTGTATGCATCAAACCAGAGTTCCACCAATATCTCGGCGTTCACGATCAACGCGACGACTGGAAACCTGACACCGACTGCACCAGCAACGTTTTCAACCGGTGGAAGTTCCTCTCCGCGCGGGATCACCGTTACGCCAAACGGACAATTTGTGTATGCTGTCAATTCTGTCTCAAACACTGTCACCGGCTTTTCTATCGGATCGGGTGGCGTACTGGCTCCAACTTCTCCAGCAACGTTTCCAACGAGTGGGACATTAGCGCGAGGTATTGCCGTATCACCGAATGGACAATTTCTTTATGTCGCGAACTCCGGTACTCACACTGTATCGGGCTTCACCATAGGAGCTAACGGAGTGTTGACCGCAACCACTCCGGCGACGTTTTCAACTGGTGCAGGCTCCAGCCCGGAGGGGCTCGCCATTTCTCCTAACGGTCCTAACGGTTCGTTTTTGTACGTTGCGAATAGTGGAACGAATGCCATCGCAGTGTTTTCTATCGGGGCCGGGGGTGTGCTCACACCAACACCATCACCGACTTTCTCCACCGGAGTACCGGGGTCAAGTCCTCAGAGAATTGCAATTTCGCCGAACGGGGGATTCTTGTACGTCACGAATAGCGGCATGAATGAAGTAGCGGCGTTCACCATTGGGGTGGGAGGACTATTAACACCGACAACTCCACCGACGTTCTTGACCGGATCGGCTTCCGCTCCGGTAGGGATTACGATCAATCCGACTGGACAGTTCCTCTATACAGCCAACTCCGGCTCTACGAGTGTGGCTGGCTTCGCTATTGACGACCTCAGTGGAGTCCTGATTTCGACAACTCCGTCCACATTTTCGACAGCTCCACATGCTCCAATTGGAATCGCCACTCCTGGACGGCCATAGTTTCTCGTCATCCTGCAATCTGCATCATGCTTGGTCAGACGGATTCCATGTCGTTTTGATGCCCGATAGGCTGGAACTATGAATTTGCCGGTTGTTTGATCGTCCCCTTTCTGATTTCAATTCTCCGGTGAAGATGGTGCTGTACTAATGGCGCGGTGAAGCGTCGCGCACAGTTCTTGTCGATTCCATGGCTTAGCCAAACGGGCATAGGCGCGTAAAGGTCCAAGGTCCCTATTTGACGCCGTTAAGACGATCACGGGGAGAGAGGGATTCGAAGCGTGGAGCTTCTCCAAAACTGAGAGACCGTCTCCGTCGGGCAGTCCAAGGTCGAGGAGGACAGCATCGTAGACATTCTGTTCAATGGAAGAGAAGGCCTGCCGACAAGTCTGTACGCAATCGACCCGGATTCCTTCGAATTCAAGCAAGTCTTGCAACGCCATCAAAATATCGGGATCATCCTCGACGACTAACACCTTGGGTGCGGATTGATGTTTGTTCCCAAGATTGGTGCCATATACAGGCGTATGAGCTTGGCGTGAAGTGCCGAGCGGACTATTCGTCCTGGAGTTGAGACCACAGGAGATTGCCTGACTTGGCGTCCTCCACACTTTTTGAGTAACAGCCGGCTCCATACCGTGCCCCATTCCTTCTCTCCATTCCGACATGATTTGGAAAAGCACTGCAACTAACATTCAGTAGAGCAAGCAACCTTCATTCCTTTTCCGTCGGACTATAGCCAAATGGCGAAGTAGTTGATTCTTTAACGAATATATGGAAATCAGCAATTGTCTAATGTGTGGAGATGTATCGAGCTGATACAGCGGAACTGTCTCGATGCCTGTTTCGAAACGTGACGGAGGGCTATTGATGCAGATTTTTCATGGCGGCTGCGCAGAGGACGATGAAGAATCCCATCCAGAGGGCGGCTCGCTGGAAGGGGATGACCTCATACGACTCTTCGTCGTCGGCGTCGTCTTCAGAGCGAAAGATGACGGTGTAAAGGAACAAGGTGAGGAGGCCAAGCACCAGCAGCAGTTTAATCATGAAGACCATGAGGTATTTGGCGTGGTGCTGAACGCTTGTACCGGTTTGAGAGACCAAGACTTGATTGACGTAATGCAGATTGATACCCCCCGTGAACAGTAGGACGACCAGGAGAATGCCGGCGACTTTCTTGTAGTGCCGGTAAAAAACGTCGGTGATGGGCTTGACCTGGTCCTTTGGAACGGCCTTCTGCAACCCCGGCGCGACTGCCAGGACAAGAAATGCCAAACCGCCGATCCAAATAATGGCCGAGAGCAGATGAAGCCAGTGGTTGATGATGGGAATCAGAATATTGAGATCGTTGGAAATGCTTTGGAGAGTATCCATGGCGTTAGTACTGGACGCTGAGGGAGATGTGCCGGATGATGGGCAAGACCACTCGGTCTCCGATCGAGATTACTCCGTATTAGGCTTGAAGATGGGCATATCGTTACCGAAACGTTTCTTGCGCAGCTCGTCCATCAATTCTACGGTAATGAGCGGGATGTGGTGTTCACGGGCGTGCTTCTCCACACCCTTTTTCACCATGGCGCGCAGGAAATAGGGGATTCGACTCAGTCTGAGCGCTGACGCCTCATCCCAGGCGATTTCCGATTCTTCCGCAACATTGAAGGCCACTTTGATCTTCTCTCCACCCTTAGGGGTGTACAAACACCACTGATCTTCATCCAGCCAGTCTCCATGATCGACATAGGGACGGGCGCGACAGCCGCCGCAGATATCGCTGTACTCGCAGTCACCGCATTTGCCTTTGAGGTGGGGGTACCGGAATGAGTTGAAGATATCCGATTGTTCCCAGAGATCGGCAAAACTATGCTGGCGCAAATTCCCTGCAGACAGCGGCATATAAGGACAGGGAGTCAACTCACCGTTGGGGGTCACACGGGCGTAATTTGTTCCTGCGAGGCACCCTCCCCCCATGTATCCGGTGGCCTTTGTGATAGGAGAGTTGGGGTCCTTCTCATAGGCCAATCGTTTGAAATGTGGGGCGCAGCGAGCCCGAATCAACATGCCTTTGTAATTATCTTGACACTCCACGAGGTAGCCGAGCACCTCTTCATACTGGGCAGGTGTAATGTCTGTCAGCTCTTCACCTCGGCCCGTGCACACCATAAAAAAGACGTTCAAGACGCGAGCGCCGAGCCGATGTGCCCAGTCGATGACCTCTGGAAGTTCCTTGTAGTTCATCGGTTGAGCACTGAAGTGCACTTGGAACTGGAGACCATTTCGCTTACTAGCTTCAATACCGGCGACCGCCGCCTCCCAAGCACCTGGTACTCCACGAAAGGCGTCGTGCTTGGAAGCGTGTAGTGAATCGATGCTGATGCCCACGCCCATCACGCCGATCTCCACGAGAGTCTTGGCGAGTTGATCGTTGATCAACATGCCATTGGTTCCGAAGACCACCATAAATCCAAGTTTGACGGCATAACGAGCAATGTCGAGAATGTCTGGTCGGACCAGAGGTTCACCGCCCGTGATGACCAGCAGGCAGCCTTTATTGACTTCCGCAATCTGTTCGATCAGGCGATAGCATTCTTCAGTGCTCAGTTCATCATCTCCACCGGCCGCTTTGGTCGTGGCATCGAGGTAACAGTGGTCACATTTGAGGTTGCAGCGCTTCGTTAAATTCAGCGCAATGAGGTAAGGTTTGAAATCATCGACGGTTCGCCCGTCGAAAGGGCTGTCCGCTCTCTGGCTCGGATTCGAGAATTGTGTAATGTGTTGCTGAAACGCTCCAAGTGCCCCAGAAAGTGAAGAACCGCTGAAAATAGGTAAGGATTTGCCCATGGAGTTTAATGGAGAGTATTGAACGCTGAGTTCTGAGTCGTCAGTCTAAATTATGAGGTCGCGCAACACACAGCACAGGGTGATTAGGTACTGGTTTTCCCTGTGAGGTCGGCGATCATATCTTTGAGATTGCCGGTCTTCATCGCCTCCGCCATATAGCCCTTTGCCTGCTCAATGCCTTCATTGGCGACTTCGATCGTGATCAGGGTGACCCCGATCTTCTCAGCATGCTTGAGAATCAATGCTCTGGTGCAGTCGCGCATGAAACCTTCAGGGGCCCGATCCAATCTGGCCTGTGCTTCATCCGTCCAGGTATACGGTGAAGCAGCTTCGGCTTGGCCGTTTGATCCACTCCCACTTGTTTTTGGGGGCATTAGCGAGGATTCGGCTGCTGCTGACGTCCCGGTACCCTTATTGGAAAAAATGGGGGTGTACTCTTCGGCTGCCGCTTCCTTGATCATCGGGGCAGCATACTCGAGCGTGATGGTCGTCATGCCCAATTTGCGTGCACTCTTCTCAATCTTCGCTTTCGCCCGCCTTCGTTGGAAGCCGGCCGGCACGGCTCGGATTGCCTCTTTCGCATCCTTCGTCCATTGCATCGGCACGTCATCGTAAGCAACATCCGTCTCTAGTTCGCCTTCAGATGTCGCCGCCACTTCAAAAATCTTCTTGTCGACCTGTTTAAACTTACTCCCGTCCGCACTGCATACCGGGCATCGAACCGGGGTGTCGCCCTTTCCGATGTAGCCGCACCCATCACAGACGAAATAGGTTTGACCCATGCGGTCAAGGTAGGCCTGAGTGGAGGCGTTGATCTCCTTCGGCTTCTCTTCGACAATCTGGGTCATAATGCCGCTTAACGTCGGACCCATGAGATCCTTCGCGACGGCCTCGTCGGCCTGCATTCTGTCTCGGTCGATACCTGCCGCATCCAGATTCCCGCCGAGCGCCCGCATGGCGTCCATCGCGCCTTTGGGAAGAATATGCCCGACGGCCGTATCCACGACGGTGTTGCTGATGATGGTATGTCCTTTTTCGATGGCATATCGGTGAATCGCGGTTTTGGCAACTCCTCGGGCAAAAACCGGGATCTTTTCCATCCGTCTCAGGGCCTCTTCCGTCCAGGCAATCGTGTACTCCGCTTGGGTATCGATAGGGGGAACATATTTGCGGTTGGAGACCAGCACATTACAGGGCGCACTCCTCAGCAGATTTTCGGTGTTGCTGCCGACGTCCATGTCGTCATCGCTATGGACGCCGATGCGTCCTACGATCAACAAGGCCGGGATGTCCTTGCGAACATATTGAATGATTTTCTCGAACGCCTTTCCGTCGAGCAACGTCGTTTTGATGTCGGTTTGTTCGGCTTGAGCGATTTCACGGGAGATGTCTAGATGGGATTGGTAGATCTTCGCCAGGCCGCTATCGATAATCTCTTCGTGCAGCTTTTCCTGTTCTTTAAACCGGAACACCTTGCCAGCCTCTTCATTGAGCACTCCGGAGATACTGTGGAAGGCGGCATAGTGAAAATAAGGGTCGAAGGCTGAAATCGCCTCAACCGGCATGTTAAACGCTTTGCCGAGAGCAAGCCCGGTCATCAGGCCACCGAACGAATACGGACTTCCGTCGACCGCCACCACGATCTTGCCTCCGGACAGCGGCTGAATATTTTTGATAATCAACATGTCGGAGTTACGGACTCGCCGCACGACACGTTCGGTGTTGCTGCCGATGACGCTGTCTTTGACCGCACCGACTCCCAAGGCTCCCATGACGACCAAGTCGTACCCGTTGGTGTTGATATCTTCAGCCAACACCTTCCAATTTCGTCCCTCGAGCGATCGTCGTTCGATCGGGAGGTTGGCTTCGGTGCATCTTTTATCGACGTAATCGAGATAGGAATCGGTGATGATTTGCAATCCGCGGGTGATCAGAGAGTCGTGAATCTGGCGTTGGCGGTCCAGTTCCTTTTCATCATGGTATTCCTCGGGTAAGCCGGCTTCCATTTGTTTAAACCGCTTGTCATGCATCTTTGCCGCATAGACGTGGCTTCCCACGATCTTGGAACCGAAGGTTTTTGCCAAGTGGACACCGACGTCCACCGCTGTATTGGAATGGTCGGAATTATCAACCGGAATATAGATAGTCTTATACATCAGGGGCGCCTCCTTAAGGCGCGAACCAGACAAAGGTCAAATGGCCATAATTATATGAAAAACAAAACGATTACTGTATGAGATCGATACCTAAAGAAACCAAATGATAGCACCGGCCGAAACTGGAATGCAAGGCGTCGTAGGGTGCTATGTAGAGCCAAGAGGCACGCCGATTGAGCGCGAACCGGTTGACGGGAAATCATCCGGCTGAGCTTATTCTCGGCTCGGTGGCCTGTATAGGAGAAGAAGCCGGTTGACGCGAGCGAAGAATCTCTTCCAGCGATAAGAGCGCATCTCGACCGGAGTTGCCTTCAATTCCCCGGCTGAGATTCTGATCGGCATAGGTCGGTGATGGATTGGACGACTGCGAAAGAGATCCGGTCCATCGGCGGGGATCGCTGCTGCCCTGTTTTCGTTCCCATGCCTGAAGACAAGCCTTGGCGATAATCTTGTTGAGTGGCGCGGGGTTATAGAGCAATTTTCTGATGCTGGTCGGTGTCAGCATCAGGGGATTATAGCCGGCCGACAAATAGCCTTCTTCCAACAGTCGCTGCTCCAGATCGGTGTTGGGTTGGATGCCGAGGAAGAACATCAGCGGGAAGACACGTTCTTCCCCGAGGATCGATGCCACCATCTTGTAGGACTCGACACTCTGCAGGAGAGTCTCTTCCGTTTCTTTCGGGCTATTGAGGGAATAATTCAGAATGACCTTGCCTTTAAAGCCAGCCTCCGCCAGGTGGCGACAGCCGTCGTAGAGTCGTTCCAGTTTGAAGCCCATATGGAGATTATTCAGCACTTCTTGCGAGCCGGACGTGATGGCCACCTCGAGATCGCCGACGCCAGATCGCACCATCAACTTGGCGAGCTCCGAGGTAATCAACGAGGTTCTGATATAGCCGGACCACTCAATGTCGAGTTTCTCCGCCACGATGCGCTCGAGGATTTCGATGCATTGCGGGTAGGCTTCCTTCCCCGTGATGAACTGCGCATCCGTAAACCAGAATCGGCGGGCACCCCACTGATGATAATGCTGCGCGATATCCTTGACGACTGTTTCAGGCGATCGGTACCGTACCCGCTTACCTTCAATGTAGGGATAGAGGCAAAACGAGCAGTCATAAGGGCACCCTCGCTTTGACTGCACCCCGATGGATTCTTCTGTGTATTCATTATATTGCGGGAAAATCGAGGTAAGGTAAGGCAAATCCACAGGCAGTGATTCAAGAAGCGCCGGAGATGCTTGCCGGCCTTTTCGAATTTGACCTCTTTCCATAATAATGTACCGTTCATCCTCGATCGAACGGCCTTCAATGACTTTGAGGACGGCGTCTTCCCCTTCCCCGAGGATCCCGATCGTTCCTTCCGGGAGCTTTTCGATCAACTGATCGGCAAAGGCTGTAAACGCGCCGCCGCCGATCATCATCTGAACCTTGGGGAACTCCTTGCGGACCAAGGCTGGGTACGACAGGATCGTATTGATATGTTTATAGTAACGATAAAGTTGCTTCACGCCTTCGATTGAAGCGGTCATTCGCTTGAGCGGGTTGCTCGCGAAGTAGAAATTGAAGGCATGCTCTAATGACGAGTCCCCCTCGTGCGGAGAAAAGATCTGAATGTCCCGCCAAGAGAAGCACACCAGATTCGGCGCGAATTCCGTGACCGCATCGATGATGGCTTGCCCACGCTGTGCAACGGGAAACAGAGAAAGATCGAGAATACGCTGGCGGACTTCCGGCTTTCGCCGATGGATAAAGTCGGCTATATAAGTGACCCCGATGGGATACACCTTCTTACAGGGGAGAAAAATGTAGAGAATCGAATTCACGATGCGTTAACGATTCTGTGGTACAGATCACTCGTAAACAGATGAAACACGTGATCTCGCCGCGTGGGGCATGTGACCACTCTTTTCTTTAATTCTTATTCACGTTATTTGGTCGCTACGTGAATCGCGACAATGCCGCCGCTGAGATTCTTGTACGAGACCTGACGAAATCCTGCGTCGCGCAAGACCTGGCACAATCGCTCTTGATCGGGAAACGTCCGAATCGAAGCCGGAAGGTATTCGTAGACACCGGTACGATCACGAGCGACGATCGTGCCGACCCAAGGTAAGAGCTTGAACGAATACCAATCATAGAGTGCCCGCAACCAGCCGAACACTGGGCGCGAGAACTCCAAGCACACAAAGCGGCCGCCAGGCTTCATCACGCGGCGGATCTCCCTCACGGCTTGGGCCAGATCTCCAACATTGCGCATGCAGAAACCGGTCGTCACCGCATCAAACGTATTATCGCCGAACCCCAGGTGCTCGGCGCTCGCTTGAAGACAGGTGATCTTGTCGGACAGCCCTTTCCTCCCGACTTTCTTGAGACCCTTGGCCAGCATCGCATGGTTCAAGTCTGACGCAATCACACGCCCCTTGGGTCCCATCCGAGATTCAATAAGAAGAGCGAGATCGGCGGTACCCGCTCCCACATCGAGGGCCATCCCTCGCCCGAGGGGAGCGATAAAGGAAGCCGTGATCTTTTTCCAATAGTAATGGAGGCCGAAACTTAAGAGCGTATTGTTGAGGTCGTAGGTACCCGCAATGGAGGTGAACATCCGCTGGACGGCATCCTCACGCGCTTGCCCGGACCACGTCGAGACCACCTTCGCCGGAGCTTGAGAATCCTGTGCTAACTGAGGACGCTCAGTTTTCACCATTTGATCGTGGTAGCACCCGCTTTCACGCTTTGTCAAGGTGGGGGAAACGGATGGTATAATCTTGCCCCGAGAAATGCATCTGAGTGGGGAATCCCTGTAAAAGAAAGATAGGATACCGATGGGTCATTCGATCATCATCAAGGGCGCACGGGAGCACAATCTCAAGAACATCGACGTGGAGATCCCACGCGACCAGCTGGTGGTCATCACCGGCTTGAGCGGGTCCGGCAAGTCATCGCTCGCCTTCGACACCATCTATGCGGAAGGTCAGCGGCGGTATGTCGAATCGTTGTCGGCGTATGCGCGACAGTTCCTCGAACAGATGGGCAAGCCGGATGTCGATTCGATTGAAGGGTTGTCCCCGGCTATCTCCATCGAGCAAAAGAGCACCAGCCACAATCCTCGTTCCACAGTCGGCACCGTCACGGAGATCTACGATTATCTCAGGCTCCTCTTCGCCCGTGTCGGGCATCCTTACTGCTTTCAATGTGGACAAGAGATCGCCGCGCAAACCGTGCAGCAAATGGTCGATGCGATCGCCGTGCTACCGGAAGGCGTGAAATTTCAGATTTTGGCGCCGATCATCCGTGGCCGAAAAGGGGAATATCGGAAGGAATTGCTGGAGATGCGCAAGGCGGGCTATGTGCGTGCCCGGATCGATGGCAGGATCGTGGATCTTGGCGAAGACATTACGCTCGACAAACAGAAAAAGCATACGATTGAGATCATCGTCGATCGATTGGTGATGAAACCCGGTGATGCGCTCATGCGCCGTCTGGCGGATTCTGTGGAGACATCGGTCAAGCTGACCGGCGGATTGGCGGGGGTCTTAACGGAGGATGGGCAGACCAAGCTGTACAGCGACCGGCTGGCTTGCATCAAGTGCGGGGTCAGCTATCCAGAAGTCACACCCAGAGTGTTTTCCTTCAATAGCCCGCATGGTGCCTGTCCGGCTTGTGACGGCATCGGCTATGCCGTGACGCCGGGTTGTCCTGAAGAAGAGGACTTCACACTGCTGGAACCTTGCGAGGTCTGTCAAGGAGCGCGCCTCAGGCCGGAAAGTTTGTCGATCAAATTAGCGAAGAAGTCGATCGCCGAGGTCACCCGCCTCTCGGTGCGCGCTGCGGTCGACTTTTTCCACAGTCTCAAATTCTCCGACCGTGAGCTCGTGATCGCCCATCGAATCTTAAAAGAAATTCGTGAGCGATTGGGCTTTCTCGTCAATGTCGGATTGGACTATCTGACGCTCGATCGGGCGGCGGCAACCTTGTCAGGCGGAGAGGGGCAGCGGATTCGCTTGGCGACGCAGATCGGGTCCGGACTGGTCGGTGTGCTGTACATCCTTGACGAACCGTCTATCGGACTTCACCAACGAGACAATCGTCGGTTGCTGCAGACGTTGCTCAGGCTACGAGACCTTGGGAACACGGTCGTTGTCGTGGAGCATGACGCAGAAACCATGATTGCGGCGGACTACATTCTCGACATGGGGCCGGGAGCGGGATCCCAAGGGGGACATGTCATCGCACAAGGTACGCCGCAGCACGTGATGGGCGATCCCAATTCGTTGACCGGCCAGTATCTGCGTGGAGTCCAGGCCGTGTCAGTGCCGCAGCGGCAACGGAAACCCCGAGGGATGCTCTGGGTGGTTGGAGCACAGAAGCATAATCTGAAAAATGTGACCGCGAAAATTCCGCTTGGACTGTTTACCTGTGTGACAGGAGTCTCCGGATCAGGCAAAAGCACACTTGTATTGGAGGTCCTGTTCCATTCGCTGTCTCAACTTCTCTACCATAAGAAGCCTAAGATCGATGGGTGCAAAGAACTCAAGGGGGTCGACGCGCTCGACAAGGTGATCGACATCGATCAATCGCCGATCGGACGGACTCCTCGGTCGAATCCAGCTACGTACACGGGGTTGTTCGGCTACATTCGAGACCTCTATTCGAATCTTCCTGAGTCGCGGGTCCGTGGTTATAAGCCGGGGCGATACAGCTTCAACGTCAAAGGTGGCCGCTGTGAAGCCTGCCAGGGCGACGGGCTCATCAAGATCGAGATGCACTTCCTGCCCGATGTCTATGTGACGTGCGAGGTCTGTAAAGGCCAACGCTACAACCGTGAAACGCTGGAGATCCTTCACAAGGGCAAAAGTATTGCCGATGTCCTGAACATGACCGTGGACGATGCATTGGAATTTTTTGAGCATATTCCACTGATTAAAGCGAAGCTTCAAACTTTGCATGATGTCGGACTGCACTATGTGAAGCTCGGCCAATCGGCGACGACACTCTCCGGCGGCGAAGCGCAGCGGGTGAAGCTCTCGCGCGAGCTCTCGAAACGTGCGACTGGGCGCACGATGTACATCCTCGACGAACCGACGACTGGTCTGCATTTCGCTGATGTGCAACGATTGCTCGATGTGTTGGATCGATTGGTCGAAGCCGGGAACACGGTGCTGGTAATTGAACATAATCTCGACGTCATTAAGAATGCCGACTGGATCATCGACCTGGGACCCGAAGGCGGGGATCGCGGCGGCGAAATTGTAGCGGAAGGACCGCCGAAAGAGATCGCGAAGGCGAAGCGGTCGTATACGGGACAGGTGTTGAAAGAGGCGGGGGTGTAAGGGTGGATCTTTCGTGCGTCGCCGTAATGCGATGAGTCATAACGGCAGCCGAATCGATACTCTTAGCCTCGTGCGACTGTAAGGCGCGATAAGAATCGCATGCCGTCGCCCGCGGCAGTTCTGGCTAGATCTACCGAAACCCGCTATGGCGACTTCCGAAAGATCCATCCCTTCCATCCCCGCTAAGAAGGAAAGGGGAAGTGGTGTCTGATGGCGCACCTTGCCCTCAGCCATAGCGGAAAAGCCATGAACGATAAGATGAACTCACGAATGGTCAAGCTATTCATGGTGATCGGACTTGTCTGGTTGGTGAATGCATGCGGTGTTGCTGAAGGCCTTGCATTTCTTAGGATTGAAGGTAGAGTGGTTGATCAAAATGGTTATCCCGTTGTTGGAAAGGAGATCCAGCTTCGTCTGCAGCCAGAAGATTTGGATAGGACTCCAAAGCCTTCAGAAGGAAATTCGCCAGCCCAGACCAAGATCGATGGACGGTTTTCAGTTGAAAAGAGTCGATTTGCCGGTGGGCTGTTCATCATTCCAATGGCATTGGCTGTTATGCCGATTAGTGGGCTGGTAGCGGCAGTTACTCCATGGACATTTAAAGAGGTCTACCATTTCTTTAGCCCTGCTTACTTGGTCGGGTCCCACTGTCTCCCTCATCCTATGGAAATAGCTGTCGTCATAGGCGTGGACGGACCACCGCACACGTTTTCTAAAGATCTGATAGAAGATAAGCTCTATCGAGGCAAAGAATTCTCCAAAGGGAGGCCGCCCTGTACGCTCCTCTATGATCTTGGCGAATTAAAAATTCTGTCGAGCGAGTTAGGCGTCAAGTAAAAAGCTCCGTGCCCTGCGAGAGCCCCGTTCATGAAACTGGAGTTGGCTACACGATACGCCGACTTCCATGCCTGCTTGCAGCCGGTCGCTTCGGCTACTAAAATACCGCGCAATTCATCCCGACCGTCGAGCGAAGGGGGATATCGGTATGCCGAAGACGAAGAAGATCGACTCGAGTGCGAAGGCCGAGAGTGCCACGAAGGAATCCGCCCCGTTACCGGCCCCCGCTACTACAGAAGATTTCGAAAAGCTCGGCGTCTTTTACATGGGGCGCCCATATGATCTGGCTTCCAAACAGGCCGGGCCGGGGTGGCTCCTGTACGATTCGAAAGATCTGGTGACTCACGCGGTCTGCGTCGGGATGACCGGCAGTGGCAAGACGGGTCTGTGTCTGGCACTCCTTGAAGAAGCCGCCATCGACCATATTCCCGCGATCATCATCGATCCGAAGGGCGACCTCGGGAACCTCCTCCTGACGTTTCCGAGCCTCAGAGGGGAAGACTTTCAGCCCTGGATCAATGAGGACGACGCGCGTAAGAAAGGCTTGTCGTCGGCCGACTATGCTACGGCGCAGGCGGAATTGTGGAGCAAAGGCTTGGCGAGCTGGCAACAGGATGGTGCGCGCATTCAACGGCTGCGGGATGCCGCGGATGTGGCAATCTACACACCTGGGAGCAGTGCCGGGTTGCCGGTGTCCATTCTGAAGTCATTCGCTGCACCGGCCGCCGATGTGCGGGAAGATTCGGAGTTGCTGCGCGAGCGCGTCAGCACGACCGTCACGAGCCTCCTCGGTTTGCTCGGCATCGAGGCCGACCCGATCCAAAGCCGCGAGCACATCCTGCTTTCCACGATTCTCGACCAGATGTGGAAGAAAGAAGAAGATCTGGACTTGGCTGCACTGATCCAGGCGATTCAATCACCTCCCGTGTCCAAGATTGGTGTCATGGACGTCGATTCCTTCTTCCCCTCGAAAGATCGCTTTGCCCTCGCCATGAAGCTGAACAATCTGCTCGCCGCCCCGGGTTTTCAGGCTTGGCTCAAAGGCGAGGCGTTGGATATTCAGTCCATCATGTACACACCCTCGGGCAAGCCTCGCTTGGCCATTTTCTCCATCGCCCATCTGAACGATGCTGAGCGGATGTTTTTTGTAACGCTGTTGTTGAGTCAAATGGTCGGTTGGATGAGGGCCCAATCAGGTACCACGAGCCTTCGCGCGATCCTGTACATGGATGAGATCTTCGGGTATTTCCCACCGGTTTCCAATCCGCCTTCGAAATTGCCACTTCTGACCTTGCTGAAGCAGGCGCGCGCGTTCGGCCTTGGGGTCGTGCTTGCGACACAGAATCCCGTGGATCTCGATTACAAGGGGCTGGCCAACACCGGCACCTGGTTCATCGGCCGGTTACAGACCGAGCGGGATAAAGCCCGTGTATTGGAGGGGCTGGAAGGAGCTTCGACGAGTGCCGGGAAGAAATTCAATCGCGGCCGGATGGAGCAAACGTTGGCTGGTCTTGGCAATCGAATCTTCCTGATGAACAACGTCCATGAGGACGAACCAGTTGTCTTTGAAACGCGGTGGTGCCTGTCCTATCTCCATGGACCGCTCACCAGAACACAGATCAAGGCATTAATGGATCCAGTGCGCGCGGCCCACGCTTCCGGTGGTGCGACTGCTTCAACCGTCAAACCCACAACGAGCGCCAAAGGAGACGCGCGTCCCATGCTGCCTCCCGATGTGCCGCAACACTTTGTGCCGCTTCGTGGCTCGAAGCCGGAGGGGTGTGAACTGGTTTATGCTCCGATGTTGTTGGGTTCGTCACAGATCCGTTTTTCTGATTCGAGGAATGGGATCGACAATACGCAGGATGTAACGGTAATGGCGCCGATTGCGGACGGTCCGGTCTCCGTCAACTGGGATCAGTCGGCGACGACAGATTTGGCTTTGGACGACCTTGAGCGAGATCCAGAAAAGGGCGCACAGTTTCTCGCTTTGCCGGCGAGTGCCGGCAAAGCGAAGAGCTACACGGAGTGGAATAAGGAGTTCGCCGGCTGGCTCTTCCGAACCCAGAAGCTGGAATTGTTCAAGAGTCCTAGCACCAAGGAAGTGTCGAGCCCAGGTGAGCCTGAGCGGGACTTCAGAGTGCGGCTGCAGCAAACTGGACGTGAAATCCGTGATAAGGCAGTAGAAGCGCTTCGCCAGAAATATGCTTCGAGGATCGCCGCGCTTCAAGAACGAATCAGACGGGCTGAACTGGCGAGGGAAAAGCAACAGACCGAGTCACGTGCTAGTCAAATGCAGGCCGCCATTTCAGTGGGGGCGTCCATCCTGGGGGCCTTTATGGGGCGGAAGACGATCAGCGCATCGAACATAGGTCGCACGACGACTGCGATTCGGAGCGCCGGCCGGGTCATCAAAGAGTCCAAGGATGTCGGGGTGGCGGAGGAAAACGTGGCCGCACTTCAACAGCAATTGGCCGATCTCGAAGCGCAATTTAAGTCCGAAAGCGACGCGTTGGCCGCCGCAACTGATCCTCTGAATGAAAAACTCGAAACCATTTCTGTCAAGCCTACCAAGTCCAACATTGCTGTGAAGCTAGTGACTCTCGCCTGGACACCGCATTGGCGGGATACTGAGGAGCAGCTGATCGCCGCCTGGCAGTAGCCACGTACCATCATTCGCCAATGAGTTCTTGCCCAGCGTTTGACGAACGACGCGGGATGCCCTCACTCAGTGCTTCTTATCCTTTTGCATGATCTTGTCGGTCCAGGCCAAGAGGATGGCCGAGGCCAAGAACGTCATGTGGATGAAGATCTTCCATTTCAAGTGCTCCGGGTTTTCATTGGCGACATCCACAAATCCTTTCAGCAAGTGAATGCTGGAAATGCCGATCAAGGAAGCCGCCAGTTTGATTTTGATGGTGCCGGGATCCACGTGGGTGAGCCAGTCAGGTCGATCAGGGTGGTGCTCCAAGTCCAGCTTGCTGACGAACGTCGCGTACCCTCCTATGATGACCATGGTCAGTAGATTGGCGACCATCGTCACATCGATCAACCCCAAAACACCGAGCATAAACACGGTTTCTTCCATCTTGTTGATGTGGATGACCATTTCCCAGAGTTCGACGAGAAACTTGTAGGCATAGAGTAGCTCTGCCACGATAAGACCGGCATAGAGCGGGGCTTGAATCCATCGGCTCGCGAAGACGACGCTCTCGAAGAAGGCCTCAACTTGATTACTGGCTGAGTGAGACATGTTCGGTGATGGGATGGTCTCTTGGGTTTTTGGTGATCGAGAATCGGACATCCAAGCCTCCTGACCGCAGCGCGACGTATCCTAGTCAGTGAGGTTGGGCCTGTCAATTCCAGCTTCCTAATGATACGGAGGCCCGGAGAGTAGGGCACGGCGTTCGATGGCGCTAAGACGGAGCGCCTGTCGGCAAACGCGCAAAGTCTCTCTCGTCAATCTGCACACAACCGCCTGCCTGAACCTTTGAAGCTTCCAGCGTAGAATGCCGCGATC
Source organism: Nitrospira sp. (assembly GCA_019636815.1). Taxonomy (GTDB): domain Bacteria; phylum Nitrospirota; class Nitrospiria; order Nitrospirales; family Nitrospiraceae; genus Nitrospira_D. Next base: position 3,717 of record JAHBWT010000048.1, on the reverse strand, counting down.
TGAGATCGGCGCCCAATATTCAGCTTTGAGTAGATGTTAGCGAGGTAGTTTTTGACGGTCTTTTCGCTGAGGCGTAAGTCTTGAGCGATCTCTTTGTTCGTGAGACCTTGAGCGACCAACGGCAACAGACGTTGCTCTTGGGGAGAAAGGAGCGGGCGCTTAGAATGCCCCGGCTCACCATACACATTCTCCAGCCATCCCAGTGTTTGGCCTGTTACGCGAGGATCGATGTGCGCCTGACCGGCAACCACCGAACGAATGGCGCGGAGGAGAGCATGAGAGGCGATATCTTTCAGGATGTACCCATGAGCACCGGCGAGAATCGCTTCCAGCACGGTATGTTCGTCGGCGAAGCTCGTCAGGAAGAGCACACGAGTCCGGGGACATTTTACGAGGATTTCTCGAGCGGCATCCACACCGCTGCCATCGGGCAACCGAATGTCGAGGAGGACAAGATCGGGTTGTAATTGGAAACAAAGTTTTGTGGCATCCTCCATCCGTCTTCCCTGACCGACGACCTTCATCCCAGGTGTCAGATTGAGGACCGCACAAAGCCCGATGCGCACCACTTCGTGGTCATCGATTAATACCAACCGGATTACCGATCCCTTACTCATAGACAATTTCCTTCTTCAATGGCACGTCGACCGTAATGATGGTCCCTCGTTTGGGAGCACTTTGAATGGTAAAGGTGCCGAATACATGTCTGGCTCGGGCAGCCATGTTGCTGAGCCCGTGGCCTGTGCGTCGCCTGCGGGTTTGGAGAAAGCCGACACCATTGTCCCCAATGACTAAACGGATGGAGTTGTCGATCAAGCTCAGCTGTACCCAGCGATGGGAGGCGCAGGCGTGGCGCATGCTGTTGCTCAGGGCCTCACGCGTGATACTGAGAAATTGTTCTGCGAGCTGAGCAGTGACGAAGGAAAGGACGGGACTTTTAATGTCGAGCTTTGGCACGGTCTGATCGGCTCCCGTCATTGAGCTGATGAGCTCATTGAGCGCATGCTCAAAATTCCGTTCTGTGGGGGGGCGCTTTGTCAACAGCGCAATAAATCGGCGAACGTCCACCATGAGATTGTTGAGTTGGCTGACGGCTTGACTCATATGTGTCTTCGAGCGGCGTGCCGAATGCTTCATGGCAAGCTTCCCGGCTTCCAGTTGCATGCCGACCGCATACAGTGCTTGCAGCAGGTTGTCGTGAAGATCACGACTCAGCCGTTCACGCTCTTCCAGCGCGAGTTTACGCTCGGTAATGTCTTGCACTGCGGACAGGAGCAACGGCCCTTCGTGTCCGGGCAGCTCGATACGCGTGGCTTTGACCGAAACCCAAATGATTTCTCCGGATTTTCTGATGTAACGATTTTCATAGCTGTAATTCGATCGAATTCCTCGAAAGAACTCATCCGTCAACAGGATGTTGGCGGAAAGATCCTCTGGGTGCGTATAGAGCGCGTAGGTGCTTCCGATGATCTCCTCTTTCTCATAGCCCGTCAACTCACATAAAGCTTTGTTGGCACTGATTGCGCGCCAGTTATCATCAAGAATACAGAGCCCGACCGGGGCTTCGGCCACGAACTGCTGGAGTCTCAGCTCGCTCGCGCGTAAGGCTTCTTCAGCTCGCTTGTGTTCGGTCACATCCCGAAACGTCCAGACACGGCCGACGATTTCTCCCTCGAGAATCTGTGGTCGCGAGTGGCGCTCGAACACTCGGCCGTCTTTAAAGCACAACACATCAAAGCTTTCTTCTTCGGGGTGCGTATACAATTCCCGTATCTTGTCCAGAAAAGCCTGCGGATCCTGTAATTGGTCTGCGACGGCCTCGATCAAAGCGTCGTCGTCTTGACACTCGGCCAACTCATCAGAAATATTCCAAAGGGACAGAAAACGCTGGTTGGCGCTTGTCACCTTTCCTTGGCGGTCGATGATAAGAAGCCCATCCGCGACTGAGTTCATGGCAGCGTGAAGGAGCGAGTACGACTGCTTCCGATCGTCGATGCTCTGAATAACGGCATTAAGATAAGCTTGATCCCTGGAGCCAGCGTGGACAAGGGATACGGTAAAGTCGATCCATAGCCAGGTGTGGTCGATCCGACGATACCGTTTTTCCATCGAGAAGGAGTGCCGTTTCCCGGCAAGCAGTTCTGCAAGGTGAGCGAGGCTCGCTTGGAGGTCGTCCGGGTGAGCAAGGTCTTGAAATTTCCGCTCAAGCATCGCTTCCGATGGATATCCCAGGATCTTGCATAGATGAGGATTCACTCGGAGGAATCGGCCGTCGAGAGTGAGTTGCGCGATCCCGACTCCTGCATGCTCATACAGCGCTCTCCATCGGGCCTCATTTTCTCGAATCTGCGACTCGATGAGGCGGGTAGCCGCCTGGTTCCAACTGACGACCCGGCCTTCTCGGTTGAGACCGACGAGTGGGAGCGCCGACCCATTCACGAGGGTGTGGAGCGGTCGAGTGGTTTCCTGGCGCTGCTTTTCAGTCCGCTTTCGTTCCGTGATATCCTCACAGGCCATGAGGACGAGGATCACCCCCATGTGATCGTGAATGGCTCTGGCGCGCTCCCTCACCCACAATCGGGTTCCATCCTTCCGAATCTTTTGAGTTTCCCATTCCAACAGTGTGTACGGCTTCGCCACACAGGCCATGAGCCGTTGCAACGCGGTCTGTCTTTCACTCGAATCGAACACCTGTACGATCGAGTGTCCGATAAGGTCCTCTGCTTGGTATCCGAGCTGCTCGGCTCCAAATCGATTCACCGACAACACGATGCCGTCGGAGGCGAGCGTGAAATACATGAAGGGGTTGTGTTCGTAGAGGAATTGATATCGCTGCGCACTGGCTTGGAGCGCTGATTCTGCCTGTTGCCTCCGCTCGACTTCTTGTTTGAGCTCTCGCACGGCACATTCGAGCCTAGCGGTTCGCTCACGCACACGCGCTTCGACCCTTTCTTGAATGGCTTGTTCGGCCAGTTCTGACTCCTTGCGCGCGGTGATGTCTTCTACAGTCCCGACCATACCCGATATCGCTCCGTTTTCTCCGGAAAGGGCGCGGCCAAGTCGATGGTCCTGCTCGGATTGAGCCAGAGCCTGCTGTAAGTCAGCCACCTGACGTCGTAGTTGGGTCAATTCGGCGGAGACGGAGTCGTCAATCCCTAGCGGAGAATTCATAAGTGTGGATTCCAGGTGCTAGGCCGGACGAAGCTGTGGAACGAACACATTCTCTTTGTCCGGGCAGGCCGTCGCGTAGGACAACAGCTACGCCAATAGCATAGATCCCAGTAACCATACAATACAACGGGAGGGTACGAAAAAGTGCCGATAAGGACGAGTAATGAACGAGAGGGAGAAGGATCTTAAACGTCTAAAGCTTTGGACTCCGTGTCAGGGACAGCACATGGTTTTCTTTCAGGAACCAGGCAACGGCCTCGGTCCGCCGTTTCACATGGAGCTTATCAAAGATGTTCGCCAGGTAGTTTTTTACCGTTTTATCGCTCAAGCGGAGGTGGGCAGCAATCTCTTTATTTGTTTTCCCTTCAGCGAGCAACGGTAGGATGAGACGTTCCTGAGGGGACAGTCGAGTGACGCCTTGGGCATTCACTCCCAGGTGTGAGCTGGTGCGAATCCAATGAAGCGCCCGCTGGGTCACGCGTGGGTCCAGATAGCCATGACCAGAAGCGACCGTGCGAATTGCACGAACAAGGTCGTCCATTCGGA
>JAHBWT010000047.1 GCA_019636815.1 Nitrospira sp. | reverse complement strand
GTCGGAAGTCAGACCTAAGTCGCTGCAGCGATCGCGTCTTCGGCCCGCTCCTTCCCCGTTCCTCGTGCTCAAGACAATGTCATTATTTTAAAGGAGGAACCCCGATGGGTTCGAAGATCTATGTCGGTGGGTTGCCGTATTCGGCGACCGAGCAGCAATTGAGTGACTTATTCGCGGTCCATGGCGCAGTGGCCTCGGCGCGAATTATTACGGATAAATTCACCGGCCAATCCAGAGGATTCGGCTTTGTGGAAATGTCCTCGGATGCCGAAGCTCAAGCTGCGATTACGGCCCTCAACGGTTCGGAGATGGGTGGCCGGACTCTTACAGTCAATGAAGCACGGCCCCAAGAACCGCGCACAGGTGGCGGTGGTCGTGGTGGATTCGGTGGCGGCGGCGGCCGGAGCGGAGGCGGCGGCAAGCGCGACCGCTGGTAATTGACGAACTGCATGTGTAAGTAGAATAAAGGGGTGCCATGTGAGTGGCACCCCTTCTTTTTTGTGACCTGAACGGGGGGAATAATTGGGTCCGAAGGGAAGCTGAAGAACTCTCATCGTCAGATGGTGACCAATTATGACTCTTTCAGAATCAACGATAGGGGGGGCCGAGTTATCGTCTGTCTCATTGCAGACCAAGCCGGTGCTCGTGGTGGAAAACTTTTGGTCCGCCGAGGAGCGCCAGTTCTTTCGTGAAGGGATAAACCAGGCTGGCTGGAAGAGTCTGTCCGATCTACCGAACGTTCGGGAGGATTTCCCCAATTCAGGCAACTGGGCAAAAGCTGAAATCGAATCGGCAGAGGCCGAGCATTTTCTCTCGCGGTTGCGGCTTCCGTGCATTCAAGAATACATCGAGTCCTTCCAGAATATTATCGGGCGTCATGTAGGGTTTAGCTACTACTCCTACTCGGCGGGCGATTGTCTCTTAACTCATAATGATACCGATCAAGGACGACTCACTGCAGGTCGCCCATCACTGCGGCGTCGAATCGCAATCGTCACGTATGTCCATGAAGAATGGCGGCCCGATTGGGGTGGGGAACTCATCATCTATGCGAGGCGCGAAGGTCAATCTTCGGACTGCGGTGACCTTGTGCCGACCCATTGCATCGAACCTCGTCCAGGAACGCTCGTCATGTTTACCGTACCTCGCTATCACAGGATTTGCCGTGTCGACCCCACAGCGGGACAGCATCGCCGGTTGTCGATCGCCGGATGGTTCATGACGGAGCACGCCTAGTACTTCGACGATCGTATTCGTGCTTGTCAGCCGAACCAGTCGACAGCGTCGGCCGAGTTGCCGTCGCCTGAACGATTAAGTGCCGTCGCCGGTTGCGCAAGCACCTCTCGGATCAGGTTTACCAAATCATCGTTCCCGAACGGTTTGGCAAGAAACGGCAGTGTCCCCCGCTTGATTCCATGATTGGCAAGCTCTTTGTCAGGATTTCCCGACATAAGAATGACGCGGAGGCCGCTCCGGATCATGGCCGCGCGAACGGCCAGTTGATGGCCGTTGACGTGTGGAAACTGGTTGGAGGTGGAGGAAAGCTGAAAAGCTGGAGGGGGCATGACGAGGTCGGTGAGCAGCAGATCAATCGGACCTTCGTGCTGTGTGCAAAGCTTGAGGGCTCCCGAACTACCGTCTGCCTCAAGCACTGCGAATCCCGCTCCTTCGAGCAAGGTTTTACACAGTTTGACGATTGACGGTTCATCGTCGACGACGAGAACTGTAGCGGAAACAATCTGTGAAGGGTCCTTTTGTTGTTCCGGCATAACCTGTCTCTGTCAGCATCATAGATGCTGAACAGGCAGTAGAGCGAGGAAAACCTCCATTTCAGCAGATGCTCTGGATGAACATCAGGATGAAGCTTTCACCGCGCCTGGTTCCCATCCTCCTCCCAGCGCCTTGAATAGACTGACCATTTCGGCTAGGCGCGTGCGTTCGGTGAGGACCAGTTGAGTCTCGACCACCAGGACCGTCCGTTGCGCATCAAGCACGTCCAGGTAATTGACCATACCTTTGCGATAGCGAACGTGAGCCAATTGCATGGCTGCCTGTGCAGCGGCAAGTTGCTCCCGTTGATGCCTGAGCTGGTCGCCTCGCGCATTCAACGAAGTCAGTAAGTCGGCCACTTCTCGGAAGGCCTGTAGAATAGTCTGTCGATAGCTCTCCAGCATTTGCTGGTATCGTGACTCTGCATGATCGAGGCGGGCGAGATTGGTCCCTCCTTGAAAGATCGGCAAGGTGATCGAAGGGCCGATGCTGTAATTGAAACTGTTGCCGGTAAACCATTTGGCGAAGTCCGCGCTCTGAAGCCCGCCTTGTCCGGTAATGGTGAGGGCGGGAAAGAAGTGGGCCCGGGCTTGACCGATACGGGCATTCGAGGCCATCAGCATGGATTCTGCTTGAAGGATATCCGGGCGTCGTTCCAGAAGTTGAGAAGGAAGTCCTACCGGGATATCCGGTTGCATGACGACAGCGCGCAGGGGTTTGCTGGCCAGATTGAGTGATCCTGGTGGCATGCCGATCAAGACTTCGAGACGGTGTATTTCCATAGCGCGCAATCTTGTCAGTTCCGGGACAAGGCCTGCGGCTTCAGCCACCAGTACTTCAGTGCGCTTTACATCCAACTCGGAGGCCAGTCCGACCGTTGCTCGTTTCTGGATGATCTCCAGGGATTCCTGGCGGACGGCGAGAGTGCGCATGGCAATGTCGAGCTGTTCATCCAGCTCTCTGATACGGAAATAGGATTGTCCTACGTCGCTGATCAACGAAAGCGCAACGGCGCGGGCGTCTTCTTCGATGGCCTTCGTCTCGGCCTGCGCCGCCTCGCGGCCCCGTCTGATACGGCCCCAGAAATCAATTTCCCAGCGCAGATCCAGCGCTCCGTTCCACAGGTCGAAGGTGGTGCCGGGCGTGGCAAATATTTGAGGCCCCGGTCTTTGGCCGGTCGCCAACCCTAAACCGGCCAAGGTGTTCTTCGATACCGCAATGTTGGTGTAGCTGCCGGAGAGATTCAGTTGCGGGAAAAGACCAGCGGTGGCAGACAGGATGGAGGCACGGCCTTCTACGATTCTGGCAATTGCTCGTTTCACGTCGTGATTGTGATCGAGGGCCTGTTCAATCAGAGCAGTGAGTTCGTTATTCTGGAACGTCTTCCACCACGCGGCTTCCGGTCGGCGATCTGTTGAAACCGCGGCAGGGACATGAGTGACTCGGGACCAACTGTCAGGTGTCTCAATTGAGGGGCGTTGGTAATCTTGCCCTTGCACGCAGGCGCATAAAGCCAGCCCCACGAAGGTGATTCCAAGAAGGGGTACCGTTCGGTTCATTGCGACCTCTCAGTTGGGAAAACCGATGAGGGGTGTGGTTGGTCGGTGGCGCCTGAAGCCTGTCGCTCAATGAACACATCGACCTGTTGGCCGGCATACACCGGGAACGATGGACGCTCGAACCGGTAGATGATTTGGAGGACTCTTGTGTCAACTCGCTCGTTGTTCTCTCCCGTTAATGACTTCTTGGGAACGACATAGGGCTCGATGCGGATGAAGGTCAGCGGAATTTTCTGCCCGCCCAAGGATTTGATCGAGGCCACTGCGTCCGCGCGCGGAGCGACGAGCGGGGCATTGACCTCATCGACGTCGGCTCGGACCTGCAGCTGCTCAGTCTCACCTAACAGCATCAATGGCTCACTCGATCCCGGCGTGGCGTATTCTCCGGCTCGAACATTGACTTGCAGCATCGTCCCTCGTCGCGGAGCACGTACGGTGAGGCGTTCCAACAGGATGACGACTTCGTCTCGCTGAGCCATGGCTTGCTTTAATGTGGCTTCGATACGCTGAGCGCTACGTTTGGCTATTTCGAGTGCGTACCAGGTACGTTTGAGGTCGTCTTCGCTCACGGCCCGTTCATCATGCACCGACTTGAGGCGCCGTAGCTGTGTCTCGAGATCGCCGATGCGGTACTTCTGTTCGTCGATCTGGGCTTGTAGCGGAGGAATGGCCGCTTGGCGGATCAACAGCTGCGCTTGGAGGTCCCGATCGTCGAGTTGGAAAAGCGGCGCCTTTTCTTCGACCTTGTCGCCGACTGCCACAAACACGTCGGTAATCAAGCCGGCGACTGGAGGTGCGATGCGAACGTTCTCATTCACGGCTTCGATGATGCCGGAAGCCGCGACTGTGTGTTCGTACGGTGAACGAGGAGGCTCTGAAATGGGAATCGGCATCGGGTCTTTCTTGTTGGCACCCGTCAGGGCCCATACCGTGAAGCTCACCCCGACAAGGGCCACCCAGATGCTCAATCGTTTCACGATGATCATGCCGTCCCTTCCTGTTTGATCCGTTCAATGCCCACAATTCGTCCGTCGGTGAGATTCGCCATGCGATCGCCGAAATGAAAGATTCGGCTGTCATGGGTGACGACGATGACGCACCGATCCGGTGATCGCCCGACTTCGCGCAGCAGTTCCATGATCTTTTGTCCGTTCGGTCCGTCTAGGGCAGCGGTCGGTTCATCACAAATAAGGAGGCGCGGTTCGTTGACCAGGGCCCGAGCGATGGCGACCCGCTGCTGCTGCCCTCCGGATAGGTTTTTCGGGAGAAATTCCGCCCGGTCGCCGAGACCGACCCGGTCGAGCATGATTCGCGCTCGATGCAAGGCTTCTGGACGTGCGGCTTTCTGGATCAGAAGAGGTACTGCGACGTTCTCGGCCGCTGTGAGTACCGGAAGAAGGTTGAATTGTTGGTAGATGAATCCCATCGTTTGTCCTCGGAAAGTCGTGCGTTTGCCAGCTGGCAGCGTACTGAGCGGGACACCGAAGACATCGATGTCGCCTTCATCGATATCGAGAATACCGGCGATTGCCGACAGCAGCGTCGTTTTGCCGCCTCCAGACTCACCGACGAGCAACAGTAACTCCCCTAAATAGACGTCGAGGTCGATGCCTTTGAGTACCGTGACCTGTGTGTCCCCGGTACCGAAGGATTTCACAATACCGCGGGCGCGCACTGCGGCCGGTTGTGTGTCGTCGCTCATGGCTTTCATCGAAAGACAATAGCCGGTTCCAATCGGGCCAGCTTAATGATGCTAATCAACGCTGAAAACGTGCAAATGGCGAGGAGAGCAATAAGGACCAGAAGTAACAATTGCCACGTTTCAACAAACGGCAGTCCACCGCCTCGAGCCGTCAAGAACCCGAAGAGCGTGGCAAGTCCGATTCCCACCCCATAACCGGTGAGTCCGACCGTAAACGCTTGCAAGAGGATCATCCATGCCAACGTTAAGGTCGAAGCGCCCATGGCCTTGAGCGCCCCGAACTGACGGAGGTTTTCGACCGTGAACAGATAGAACGTTTGCCCCGCGATGGCCATGCCGACGATGAATCCCAGCAAGATGGTCGTGCCGAAGTTGGTTCCGATGCCGGTGTTCTTGAGGACCCAGCTGATGGTCTTCCAGCTAAATTCTTCGTCGGTAAAGGCGCCCAGCCCGGTCTCTTGCCGAATGCGTCTGGTAACTTCTTCAACCGGAACCCCATCCTTCGGCTTGGCCAGTACGTAGGCGAGAGTCCTGCGTTCACGTGGCACGTACCGAATCGCACGTTCATACGTGGTGTACACGACGGGAACATTCGTGAAACTCTTCTGCGTCTTGGCGATCGCGACGACCCGAGCGAGCTTGTCGTTCAACTCAAAGATGGTGCCGACCTTGACGACCGTCGGCCCTCCCATCCGTTCCACCGCCCACTGATCCAAGGCGACGGCATCGGGCTGCAAAATGTCTTCGAACCGACCTCCAAGGACTTCGGCGGGACGGCCGATGAGCGTGGAGGATTCGAGCCCGGTCAGCGTGATTTGATGATATTCCCCATTGGTCAGGCGGGCTCGTAGGAGACCTTTGTACAGAGGGACAGCCCATTCGACTCCCGGTACACTCCTGACGCGATCGACCGCTGTGTCGGCGATTGGCTTCACTTCCTCCACCTGCGCAATACCCGGATCTGTGACCCAGATAGGCACGTTGAGATTGCTGATGCTGGATTGGGACCAGATCATGAGGCCCCAGAAAATAGATCCTTGCTGGACGATGAGCATCACGGCGAAGGTCAACCCGCAGAGCAGCATGAGATACTTGGCGCGATCGCCGAACAGCATCTTGAGCGCGACGTAGCTCATTGAGTCGCCTCCGGTTCGGAGTAGTCGAGAGGGAAGCTGACGACCTGAGGTGGCTGAGGTAGCGCCACCTGGTCATGCCGATGGAAAAAGTATGTGCAGAGCCGGGCGATGGGGCAGCCATGGTCGAGCGCAATCGTCCAAAAACGCCGCACGTGGTTGCCATCCGTACGTTGGTCTTCGTCCATGAGTTGGAATGGGCCGGGAAAGGGTTTGGTAAAGGTAATACCATTCTGGGCCAGGTGTTCCTCGAGCCCTTCGGTCAAGAATTCCAACACGTCTCCGCACCAGGAAAACGTCCGCCCGTCTTTGGCCTGTTCACCAGACGGAAGCAATTCAGCGTGCCGTTCAGCGAGGTAGTCCTCAATGGTTCGGCAAAGCCTCTCTGGTGTGAGGGGAACAGGACAGTTCATGGGTTGCGTATAGAGCAGGAATGGTACCAATGGACTGGCGAGTCAAACTCAATCTGTAAATTGTTGAAGTACGAGATGGTGATGCGAAAATCTCAGCTGGGGCGGAATGTGTAAAGCGACCTTGATCTGCCGAATTATTGGCATTCCAAGAACGCGAAGCCGATATGTGGGCAGGTTATTTGGAGCGGAAGGATGAACAAGAGATGCCGAGTTTCTTCATCCGATGTTGCAGAGTCGTGCGTTTCATCCCAAGACGAGCCGCTGCTCCATGCTTGCCTGACAGGGTGCCGTTGGTTTGGGTGAGAACCTCAATGATATGGAGGCGTTCGACCTCGGCTAACGTCTGAGGTGCAGTTCCGTTGTTGGTATGTGAGGGGTATTGTTCAAGGTCATCAATGAACAGAACGGGTCCCTGGCTGATAATGACGGCCCGTTCGATGACGTGTTCCAGCTCTCGTACGTTACCGGGCCAGTCGTACGTCGCCAGGGCTTTCAAGGTGCTGCCGCTGATGCGAATCACGGGCTTGCGATGGCGCTCCCCGTACTTCTTGATAAAGTGCCGAGTTAGCATCGGAATATCGTCACGCCGCTCCCGGAGCGGAGGAATACGCAGTGGGAACACGTTCAAACGATAGAAGAGATCTGGCCGAAATGCTCCCTGCTTCACCGCGTGCTGAAGGTCCATGTTTGTAGCTGCGAGTACACGCGCATTCAGTGTGATAGTCTGTGTGCCGCCGACACGCTGAAGTTCTTGAGATTCAAGGACTCGAAGGAACTTGGCCTGGAGATCAAGCGGCAGTTCTCCCACCTCATCCAGGAATATCGTGCCTCCGTCCGCAAGCTCGAAACGGCCAACCTTCCGTGCGATCGCATTCGTGAAGGCGCCTTTTTCATGCCCGAAGAGTTCGGACTCGATCAATGTCGGCGGGAGTGCGGCGCAGTTGATCGTGATGAGCGGTTTGTCTTTCCTGACGGAGAGTTGATGAATAGCCTGCGCGACCAGCTCCTTCCCCGTGCCGGTTTCGCCCATGATCAGCACGGTTGAATCGGTTGGCGCGACCTGTTCGATCGCTTTCAAGGTTTTCTGCAGGGCTGGGCTTTCGCCAACCAATGTCTTCAAGTCGATCGCGGCTTTGATTTCGTCACGGAGGTAGACGTTTTCCTGCTCGAGCTGTTCTTTCAGTGAGCGAATTTCCTCGTACGCCGTGAGGTTCGCGATGGCCTGAGAAAGGTGGAATCCGATCTGCTCGGCAAAGGCCAAATCGCGCTCGGCAAAGGCATTGCGCCGTCTGCTGCCGATCGCCAGGAATCCATACTGTGTTCCTCTGACGTGCAACGGGCAAAGCATGCAGGAAAGGATCCCGACTGATTCGATGTAGGAGCGCTCTGGGAACCGGGCGTGGTTGTGTCCGGTGATCAGAAGCGGTTTTCCTGTGGCCATCATCTCAGCCGGAGCCATCTGTTCGAATGGAAACTGCCGGAGTTGGGAGAGGTCGATGTCCACGCCTTCGCGATACACGATGTCGAACCACGTTCCCTGCGGCGACTCAATGAATCGCACGAGGCCCGTCATGTCTTGCCGTACGACCCCATGCAGGATGTCGCGCACAAGGGGAATCAAGTGAGAGATTGTCATGGCTCCCACCATGACTTGTCTGTTGATGGCCATCAGCGCGTCGCGTTCCTCGGAAGCCAGAACGTTCTGCAGAATTGGCCCGATTTGGGCGCCAAGGCGTTCAAGAAAGATGCGATGGCTTTCGGTGAACACATTGTTCCTCCCGATGGCAATGGCGGCCACCACGGCGATCGTCTCAGTCTTTCGGCCTTTGGAAATTGGAGTCGTCAACGGAGCAATAAGGACCGAGGCGGTCTGGAATGGGACCGTGTTGAGAATGGTGGCCTCTGTCCAAGAAGAGCCGGCCAGATTGTTCTCTAAGAGTGCGGACCCGCGTTGGACCACGGCCTCTTTCATGGTTCCGTCAGAAGGTAGTTGTGCGATGAGATAGCCTGGCGAACTCGAAGTGGTCAGTGCTTCGGAGACCGGAGAGAAGCTGTTGGCTGATTCACTATAGAGGTACAAGCCGACTACGTCGCATGCCAGCGGTTTGACTAGTTCTTGGCTGAGCTTGCGATCGAACTCCAAGAGCCCTTTGCAAGTAATCAGGGAACTGATGAGTAGTTCAGAGGTTTCCTGGAATACAGTGCCCATATGCGGGCACTGTAGCATGGGAAAGGAGCAGGGGGAAGCAGGGGTGAGGTTGTGCAGTTACTCTTGACTCCGTCGATTCTTGAGAGCCTCCAGCCGGACTTTATCAAGACCTATGTGCAGTGATCTCTCTTGGGTGACGATCACAGCACCAGCGGCTTGGCCTTTCGCTTTCTTGACCCATTTGCGGCGTGTATAGATGACCTCGCCTTTGCCGCTTTTCTTCAGATCACTGTAGAGCAGAGCCAGCGTGGCAGCATCGCGTAGGGTTTCGAATGGGAGGTCACTTCCTTTGGCCAGCCTTACGACGACGTGAGAGCCAGGGGTTCCACGGGCATGCAGCCAGAGATCCTCGCTCTTTGCCAAGCCGAATGTCAGCGCATCGTTCTCACGGGCATTGCGTCCGACGAAGATCGGTAAGCCATCGGCTGAAGTAAATCGTCGAAAGGGGACTCGACGATCAATGGTGGGTCGGCGTGTTTCTGCAGTGACTTGAGCAGTCGGAGTGTATACCCGAGGAGAGGAAGGCTGATCGGAAGGTTTCCAGTCTTCGTGCTCCACGTCCTTCAGCTCGTCGCGTAACTGGCTCACATGGTGCTTCGCTCGCTCGATGCGCGGCTTGAGTTCACGCTCGGCGGCGAGATATTTTCGATGTTTCCGAAAGTAGTCATCCATATTGCCCTGGGCCGATTTTGTCGAATCGAGTGGAATGGATATTTGGGGAAGGACCTCGTCAAAGTAGTCCGTTACCTCGATATGGTCATCGCCTTTATTGATCTGAGACAGGTTCGCCTTGATCAGTTCTCCATAACGACCATAGCCTTGATAGGCTGTGGCTTTCGACAGGTCTCCTCGCCAGGCCTCAATCAATCGCAGCTCTTTCTTGATCCTCTTCTTGAGGAAGCGGATGCGCGTCTCTTTGGCTTGGGCAACGGCTTGTGTCGATTCCCAATCATGATAATAGGCGTCGATCTCTGCCGAGATGGGGAACTGGGAACCGGCAATTCCGGTGAATCGAGCAGGAGCTCGTTCTTGTCCGCTCGTGCGTGTGGTTGGAGGGGTATAAAGTTGTCCGCCAAGGGCTCTCTGGTGAGCGAGCGCTCTCAGTATTCGCCGGTCGGCGGTGAGGATCAGCAGATTGGCGCTCTTGCCGGTCAATTCACACACGATCATGCTCGTCCCCTCCTTTCCGGTGAGAGCCAGTTCAACAATACGGTCATTCGATATCTGACGAATATCATCGATCCGTGCTCCTTGGAAATGGGCTCGGAGAAACTGGCAGAATGGCGGAGGTGTCGGAGGGTTGAGTTGGGAACGGGTGGTGACATGAAGGCGAGCGGAACCCGGCTCGCAGGAGATCAACAATCGGTGTGTGTGCCCAGGGACTCGAACCTCGAACACGAGAGTGCGAGCGCTCGGCTGATGAATTTTCTGGATCCATGCGCCACGCACGGCAGGGAAGATCTCTTTAAGGACCTGCTCAAGATCCGAACGATTCAGCATGATACGTGAATTCCAAGGTTCTGCAGTAGGGTTCTGGCTGTTTCGATGCTGTTCGACGTCACTGAACAGGTTGCAGGTTTGTCAGCCTCGGAACAATTTGTTGAGGAGTCACTGTACGATGTGCGGTAAGAACGTGCAAGAGATTGCACGGAACGTCTTTGTGTCCTCATGGCTTCCTGCTTGCGGCATCCTTCTCATTGAGCTAGAGTCCGCGCAGCGGTTCTTGTGTCGTCGCGTCTCCCATGCGCCTACTTGATCCTCAACCGCTTGTGCGATTGCGAGATGAGTTTCGCCAATCGATGCGGCGGTTACTCACCGATCTCTGTCGAGAGCTACATGCCGATCATGCGGATCTTACCCGTGAATGGGGGCTTTCAACCGGCTTCTTTGACCGCCTCCGCTCACGTTTCTCGCTAGAGGTCTACTCAAATTGGAAAGTGGTCGGCTGGATTGAGACGCTCAATGACCTCGTCTATTTCTTGGATGTGCTCAAACAGTGGAGGCGGGAACAGGATCTGGCAGAATTTACGGTGCAGTTGTTCGACGAATGTCAGGAGAAGTTTTTTGAACACGGGTACTTCGATGATCTCTTCCCATCAGGTAAGGCGCGGGTAAGCGGGCTCGAAAAACGGTTGTCCGATCTATGCCGGTCCTTAGCGAGGGAGTTGACTCAAGAGTCTCTTTGGTTCGATCCGGTCGTACCGATCGCGTGGTGTCGGCAGCAAAAGCTGGTGCGGTGGGAAGCATGGGGAACCTTGAAAGACAATTTCGAGAAAGCCGAAGTTCCCGGAACTCTCTCCATTGAGGACACCGGAGCCTGGTGTCAGGCACCGAGCGACATACGACGGGCGTTGCGTCGATCGGCGGGCCGCGCGATGTTTCTGGTGGAGCCAGCCGGAATTTCAGTCCAGATCGGAACGAGGGTTTCGCCGATTTGGTCGGGGTGGGGAAGGCAGGGGCAATGGCAGTGGGTATGCCATCCGCCGACGATCGCAATTCAGAACCCCCGTGATCCGGTCACGGTCGGCCCGACGATTGTCTATGGGAAGGATCGCCGGCCAAGAAAGGTGAAGCTCACTGATCAACGACAAGTTGATCGTATCGCTCGTGCTTGGCGGACCATCCAGCTTGCATGGCCGGAAGGGCACAGCGTGCTGGCACTGCTAACTTCTCGCATTATTCCGCTCCAGGCGAAGGGCGTGGTCAGCTTCAGCTATCGGCATCGGCCGGGATTGTCCTTCATCAACTGTTTCGACCGCGACGATCTCGATTTGATCGACGATCTCATCCATGAGAACAGCCATCACCATTTGAATCTCCTGCTGCGGAAATATGTCATGTATCGCGGAGACCATAATCAGCAGATATTCTACTCACCGTGGCGACGAAGCCTTCGCCCTTTGCGCGGCATTCTACATGCAACCTTTACGTTCACCATGGGCGCGCTCTTGTTCGAGCGGCTCTCGTCCTGGGCAGCGGGCCGGGGTGGGGCGGAACGATGGAAAAAGGCGGGGCTCAGGAACCGAGACTTACAGCGAGCGCAATTTCGTTGTGTGGAAGAAATCGAGTCCGTCCGGTACTCGCTGCAGGACCTTCACTATGCCGATCATCATCTCGGGTGGCTTACCGGATCTGGGACGCGCTTGGTCGCACAGCTGGCTGAGGCGATTGATCAGGTCACATATGAGAGCAAACGATTCAGACGTGACGTGGAGCGCTCACCCTTTCGTTCGGCGCTGCGGACGCACATCGAGGAACTCCAACACGCTCGCCGAACCTACGGATCGGTTCGGTTAAGCAAGGCCTGACAGTAGAAGGCTCTCTATTTCTTGACCATCAGTCCAATCGGAGTAGACTCGATAGCAAGAGGTGCGCTCTATGCACAGCGTGATGGGAATGCATCATGGAAAGGTTGCGCTTGTTTCTCTCGGAAGTTGGTGCTGTTGCATGGCGCTCGCATGTGGTGTGGCTTCTGTGGGCGCGGCAACGATAGAGAACTCAAAGGCGATCAAGATTGAGAAATTGCTCACGCTCATCAAAGTTTCAGAGTTGGAGTCGGAATATGACGCGCTCACTCAGAAATATATTCGCGAATACGAGCAGCAAATACGAAAAGCCATAGAGAGCGCCTACCCTGATCTGACCGGTAAAAAGAAAAACGAAATCGAACAACTTCTCGAAGTATTCTTGACGGATCTCAGAAAAACGATCGGGCAGGTTGAGACCCTCCATGACCATCTAAAACATGCGTATTCGAGAAATTTTGGTGAAGACGAACTGGACCGCCTCATTGCGCACTATTCCTCTCCCGTTGGCGAAAAGGACGCGGGAATGAAGAAAAGTGCCGCGATCGAGTACAACATGATGTGGACAGCTCAGTTCATGAATCAATACAAGGCCAGAGTCGAGAAGCTCTATCAGGTGATTGCCCTGGTTGTGAAAGGCAAAGGAAAGCAGGGGGCTTAGTGGTAACCAGCCCCGCCACTGTCGGTCCGACTCATGCAGATTGTGGCGCCCGCTACCGAAGTTGAGCTTTTGCAGGAGCCGTCAAGGCTCCACCGTCACATCCACAAATGCCGGCAAGCTATCGGCTCCCTTTTTATCCGTTACTCTCAGCTTGAACCGGTAAGTCCTGGGCTCAGAGACGTACGGCGCTTGGAAGGAGGCCTCCGGGCCGTTCACGTCCAACAGCGAGACTTTGCTGCCGCGCACTTGGCTCCAGGCATAATATAGGGCCTCGCCTTCCGGATCGCGACTCTTCAACCCGTTCAGCTTCACCTTTGACCCACCCTTCACTGTTCGATTCGGTCCCGCATCGGCAACCGGCGGTTCGTTGGGTTCGTCGTTGACGGTGACTCCGACATCGAGGACGCCGTGTTGACCTCGATTGGTGACGGTGAGCACGGTTTTGCCGTTGCCGACGATCTGTAAGAGGCCGTTGGACAAGACCCGAATGACGTCGGGATTTGATGAGTGATAGCTCGTTCCGGTGGAGGGAGCACTGATCCGGCGAATTATGTCATCGGCGAACTCGCCCACGACAGGCAACTCGAAAATCTTGCCCAGTGAATCCACATGGCCGAAGGCTGAAGATTGTCCTGTCCGTCCCAGCTGCAGAGGCTTATCCGTCTCAAAATCGATGGCGGTGAGAGCGGCAGGTGGTTCGACATTCACGATCACTTCATCGAAGATGGATCTTGTACCCAATCGCCCACGGGAGATTTCGGCCACCGCCAACAGGCGCATCGGTCCGATGCCATCCTGTGGCACTTTCAACGGACCACTGAAGGCCGGGTCCTGCTCGGCCAGTCCAATCATCGCAACCTGTGCCACGATCGAACCGGTGGCTGTCGAGTCATCCTGTTCGACCAAGGTCTCGTCCTGCTCACCGTACCAATAATAACGAACCTTAATAATCCCGCTGTCCTTTCCAAGATCCACATGAACCGAGATAGTGCTTCCTGCAGCTAGGGTGGTCCCTTCTGCTGGCTCCGTGATTGTGAAGGCGAGCGATTGCCCGGTCAGGAAACTAAGGACGAATGCGAACGTTAAAAAGTTGGCAAGGAGGGGAAAGAAAAGGCGGATCTCAAACCGTTCACTTCTCACGTTGTACGGTTGACTCTTCATGCTCATCTGGTCAAATGGTACGGCACATCCGTAAGGACCACACGATCTTTGAACAATAAGGAGGCTTTCAACATCAGTGCCCGTTGGTTGTGCAGAATATTCTGCCACCACCGGGCCGGGAGGATCTCCGGGAGGACCACGGTGATCCAACAATCCGGGTCTTTCTGCCGTTGCTCTTCAATGAAGTCCATGATCGATCCCAGAATGGAGCGATAGGGGGAGGGGAGGACGATCAATGGTACTCCGCAACCCCACTGTGCCCACTGTATTTCCGCGAGCGCAGTTTCTTCCTTGTTGACATCGACGAGCAAGGCTTTGATATCCCCGCCCCGGCTTCGTGCATAGTCCACCGCTCGGACAACCGACCGGTTCACCCCACTGATTGGGATCAGGATCAGGTTGTGTCTGGGACGCGGTGGACGGGAATCCCGAGTGAGCGTGATCTGTTCCTTCACCGCTTTGTAATGGGACCGAATCCCTCGAAACATCATGATCAAGAGCATGACTAAAAACAAAACGATCCAGGAACCGTCCCAGAATTTTGTGGTCGCGATGATTATCGTGGCGACTCCGGTCGTAAAGGCTCCCACGCCATTGACCAAGAGCTTTTCTCTCCAATGCTTTCCTTTCCGTCTGAGCCAGCTATGGACCATTCCCGATTGAGAAATGGTAAAAGACAGAAACACGCCGATGGCATAGAGCGGAATCAGCGCGTGTGTATCGCCTTGGAACAGCACGAGGAGGAGGCAGGCGAAGAACCCAAGAATGACGATTCCGTTGGAGAAGACCAGCCGGTCGCCGAACGTCGCCATCTGGTGGGGCATGAATCCGTCTCGCGCGAGAATTGAGGCTAAATGTGGGAACCCTGCAAACGCGCTGTTTGCCGCAAGGATCAAAAGTATCATGGTACCGATCTGGACGGCATAATAGGCAGCACCATTGCCGAAGGTTAGGCGAGCCAGCTGAGACACGACGGTTTCATCGGCTTTGGGTAAGACGCCATAATGGTAGGCCAACCAGCTGACTCCCATGAACAGCGATCCAAGAATGATGGACATCCAGATCATGGTGGTGGCGGCATTCTTCGATTCAGGAGCACGGAAGGCCTTCACCCCGTTTGAGATCACTTCCATACCGGTGACCGCTGAACATCCTACTGCAAACGAGCGGAGAATCAGGAAGAGGGTTATCGGCTCCAATCCTCCGTTGAGTCCCATCGCGGGGGGAACCGGCTTGGAATCGTACAGAGACCGGACGACGCCCACGACTACCAGCAGACTCAACACTCCGATGGCGAAGTAGGTGGGGATGGAAAAGAATTGCCCTGATTCGCGGACGCCGCGCAAGTTCATGATGACGATGAACAGGATGGTCACCAGCCCCAAAGCTTCGCGGTGCGCGAACAAGCTTGGAATCGCAGACGTCAGCGCAGCAATGCCGGCCGCAATACTGACGGCTACGGTGACGACATAGCTGATCATTAACGCGCCGGCGGCAGCGAGTGATGGAAGTTCTCCTAGGTTTGCCTTGGCAACGGTATAGGCTCCACCGCCCTCCGGATATTCGTAGATGATCTGGCGGTAGGAGATCGTGAGAACCAGAACAAGGAAAAGGATAGCCAGACTGACGGGAATCGACCATGCGATAGCCGCGGCTCCGGCCAAGACAAGTACCAGTAGGATTTCTTCCGTGGCATAGGCAACGGAAGAAATGTTGTTTGAGGAGAAAATAGCGAGCGCAAGTGTTTTGGACAACCGCTGGTCTGCAGCCTGGGCAGTCTTCAGTGGGTCGCCGACGAGCCAGCGTTTCAGGATCATGGGGGGATTATCTCACAAACCTCCTAGAGGGTGAATGTTATGGTGTCCGTGACCATAGGTCGAAAGACTCATGATCAATGCTCGTGAAACTGTTCTCGTGTAGAGAGAATTTCTGGAGGCCAGAAAGGAACTAGTTCAAGTAACGGCAGCCATTCTGCAACTCTACGTGCCGGAGGTCTTTCCTAACTAGCCAATATGTATGTATCCGAGAAAATAAATATAGCCCTATAGAATCAAAGTATTACATGACCCGCTCCTCTTTGATGCATTGACACCAATGGTAGTGGCCTGTAGGGTGATGTCATGACGTTCAAAGCAACGTCGACTGTCCTGTCTCTCGCGCATTCCCTCTCTCTCATGCGCGTCTGATTCCCCAGTCTTCGCCGCTTCTTCGAATAACGAATCTCGTCGAGTCAAGCGAGTGCACTATGCGAAATAGCGAATTCCACAGCGGTTGTGTCTCCTGTGCCTGCACAGTGGGGATGTGACCCAACGGTGCATGTGCGGTCCCTCCCGTGAGTCCACCTGGGGAGCACGCGAATAGCCCCCAAAAGAGTATGAGGAGGTCGTCACGATGAAAACCACGACGAGTACAATACAAAGCATGTAGCCATTGTTTCGATGGTGGTGCTGCTCGCAGTCCTGTCCATACCGTCAACTCCACCTACTCAAGCAGAGGATTCGCATGTGAAGGGAACCATGATTTACCCCCGACAGGAGAGCTTGTCGTTCCGATCGGAGAGCTTGCTGTCGTGGCCTCAGGGGCAGTGGAGGATACCCTCACGGCGTGTCAGGCCAGAATCCCTGAGGTCGCCAGTGCCGGGCAACGCATGCTGGCTGAACAAGCCTGTGCTGGTGAAGAGGAGATTAGAAAAGAGATCCGGTCGGCACCGAGATTTTGAATGTTTATCGTGAGCGGCCCTCACGATAGCCAGCGGGTATCTCTCGTGCGACTGGCGTCGGAGAAATTGAGACGTTACGTGAGCAGAGGCGAATGATCCAATTCAACATGTCATCGAAAGCGAGGTCATGAAAATGTATCAGATTTACAGCCTGCTTGGCATTGTCGTGTTGCTGTGGGGGATCACGATTTGGGCCTCGATTCCGGAGGAGCAGGAAGATAGACGGAATTGATTGTTTAACCAGGCTGGCAGGCAGGGCCAGGCGCAAGTCATAGCACAAGGGAGTGTTCGTCCATGCAGGTCAGTGGCCACTGTTTTGTGAGGACAGGATGCCGTGCAGTATACGAGGCGGAATGATGGAGAGAACGGTCGTAACAGTCAGACATAGCCCGACCAACAGATGGTCGTTCTTCAATGGTGTCCTGGGTGACAGGACGATCGGCATGATGGAAGCCCTTGATGGATTTGGGTACTTCACGACCGGACTGAGTTTCCTGGCGATCAGCATGGTGCTCTTTGTCCGTGCCTGGTATGTCTTTTCGATTGCGGTGGGATCGGATGCGGTTCTCGCAGTCCTCGGGCTGGTGCATGATCTCTTATTGGTCATCATCTTGTTGGAGCTGTTCAGGACCACTATTAATTTTCTTAAGACCAAAGTGATTACCTTGGAACCATTCTTGTATATCTGCGTGATTGCCTCAACGCGACGCATCCTGACAACCGGAACCCAAATTTCGTATATGGATGAACTGACCGATGTCGTGTTCAACCGCTATCTCATGGATCTTGGGGCGAATGTGCTCGTCGTGGTGATCTTGATTATTGCGGTGTATGTCTCGCGTCGGGCCTCCCAGCCGACCGTGGCTGAAGGGACTGAGGCAGCTCAGGGCACTGATCGCAAGGACGATGGAACAGAGTCGTGCCTGCAAGAGATCGATGGACAGCTCGTCAGGTTCAAGAAAGAATGCACATGAGTCTGAGAGAGCGATTGACAAGGCGCTATCGTGGGTTCACGGCTTGGATCAAGCTGATCACCTTCTATGAGATTGCCGTGGGAATGAAGTCGACCATGAGCCATCTCATTCACTACAAGCCGATTACCCTTCAGTATCCACATGAGAAGCGGATCCTGCCGGACAATTATCGGGGCATGCTGGCGTTGTTGCGTTATGACGATGGAACGGAGAAGTGCGTCGGCTGTGATCTCTGTGAGGCCGCCTGTCCCTCCCGCGTCATTGCCGTTGTGAGCGCCGAAGTGCCGGCGGAGCCGACGAAGCGATATGCGCGAGAGTATTCGATGGACATGACGCGGTGTTTGTCTTGCGGACTGTGCGTTCAGGCCTGCCCAGTTGATGCCCTTGCGATGACGAAGGAATACGAGTGGGCGGTCTATGACAAGCGGGACTTGTTCCTCAATAAGCAGCAGCTGTTGGCGATCGGGGATCGCACATTTCAGATACGCGAGAAACGGCTGGAGTTTCAGCATCCGAACCTTGCGGTGTTCAATATCCCCTCGCCGAATCATCCATCAAAGGCTTGCTAATCTCCAGGGGAAGAGGTCCGGCATGATCAGGGCGTGGGCTTTCATTGCAGAAGCGTGGTGGTATTCCTTTTACAGGAGTTCCACAGATTCCATATATGTACCTTTGATCTGGAATGGGACCTTGAGAAGGGTGTTGTAGAAAAACCCATAGGAGGAGTCATGCGCTGTCTTCGTTGCCAAGGCTTCTTGATTGCTATCCAAATGAGAGACATGGGGCAGCCTCCGGTAACAGGATGGCGCTGCCTGCTCTGTGGAGCGATGACGGACCCCGGAATCGAGGCCAATCGAGTGAGTCAGAGTCCACCGATTCGGAGTGGTGCACGCCTTCCTGGGGCACCTGTACGAAGGGTTAAGAAAGAGCGATCGCAGTGATGAGTTCTGCCGTCGGAGTAAGTGGTGGGAACGGATGATGCGAGAAAGTGTGACCTGGTCGGGCCTGTCGGGCGTCTGGTTATGGTTGTTCTATTGGCCATCATCGTCAATGTTTGAGCGGACTGTCTCAGTATGTAAGGCGGCAGGGGGACGCAGGGAGGTAGGCATGAGTAGGTGGCGTGATTTTCGGTGTGGGATGGGAACGGAACTTCTGCTGCTCTCGTATGTGATTGCATGGGTGACCGTTCTGCTTTTGACCCATATGCTGACTAAATAACAGGGGTCGCTCAATTTATGGATAGAGGCGAGTATGAGGTGGGCAAATCGTCGCTACGGAAAGGTGGAGCGTGGGCCCGACCAAATGAGGTAGGGCGGTTTTTTCATCATTTCACCGGAGCTGGGATAGAGGCGAAGGGCATAGCTGTAGGCGTATTCTTGGGCGCTCAGGCAGGTGGAGGCTGCAAAGTGGTTCGAGATAACTTGGAACGCCACGCGGTCGTCTTTCTCGACCACAACGCTATACAAAGCACAGGAGAAGTCGCCACCGGCTGAACACTGTGTGCTGATCACCAGGTGCGATCCGTCCGGAAAGGTCAGAAGCGGATCTAAGTTGATGCGACTCATTGGTGCGGTCCCTCTCGCCTCGCTGGGCAAAACTTACGAATGAATGGATATGTGGGGCGTGACGTAGAGTCGTAAACAATTTCCTCCAAACAGTGTGCCTTCCAGGGCGACGACCGCACTCAGAGCTTGCTCGCCCGAGCCCATTTCCACAAATCCATAGCCGGCCGATTTCCCACTGTGTTTGTGCCGAACGACGTAGGCGCGAGCTACAGTGCCATAGACACCAAATAGGTCGCGAAGCTGATAGTCGGAAGTGCCTTCCCCAAGGCCGCCGACATACAACACGCGTTTGCTCATGACCGTTCCTTTTGCTGTGTGATGCGATTGCTCGTCTCGCGGTTCGAAATTGGCATAGACGAGGACACGAATTACTCCCGTAATGCACAGCGACGCTGCCGTACTTAGAGGATTGTGAGTGAACCTTGGACGAAGTCCTGCAAGATGGCCATAGGTTTGCTGTGTCTATTTGTCGTTTGCAGAGACAGTGCGATTCCTCTACCGTCTTGCGTTTCCTCAGTTGCTCAACGGCGCTTGCTTCTGGTCCCGACGGACTTGTGGTTCCTGCCTAAGGATTTGCTCTCCTCGGTCACGGAACGCAGGCGGGTATTCGGTCCAAAGCTGTATCTCGCCAGCGAAGAGACTTCCCGCCTGATAGTTTCGATTGAGGATGCGCTGTCGACCGAATTGGGATCAGTCAGCCCCAGTAGTTGCCAGCGGATTTTCAGTTTATGAGTGGACTTCTTCTTTCCTGCTTTGCGACTTTTCCAAACGGAAGAGAGATTCATAGAAGCTCCTTCTGTACGAGCATGCTCTAGTCAGTGGTGTACCTGACGGAGGAGACCAACTGCTTTGTTTCGATGCAGACAACGGATCTTCCCACCTGTACGAAAGGCAGCGTGAGCCATTCAATCAGATGAGCGTCAGAGCGGTAGTAGTACAGACTGTCGCGCAGAAACTGAGAGTGAGTACGAGGAGCGCGCGGATAAGACAGCTCAAACGGAGGTGCATGCTAACATGTGCTTTATTAAGCAGTCAAACCTCAAGTTTGCTATTCTCGGGCTGATGAGGGAGAAACTAAATGTTTGGTATGCAGCTAATCTAAGCGTATCTGGGCTATTGAAGAACAAGTTGACGTCGAGAGTGTAATGCTATAATGTGATGGTGCATTTCACTCGTGGTAGTCCGACGAATGAGGTGTTCAAACCATAACGGACTTCGCGATCGCATCGCGACCAGGTCCAGTTTGGAGCTACACCCAACCCGGTTGTTTCTCCCCTCGGTTCTCTGATCCCGTCCTTAATGCGATCAAACTGAAAGGATAACGTAGTGGATACGTCTGCTCACCGCAATTTTCACGCCCTCGGTTTGTCCGAGGCGCTCTTACACGACCTGGCTGACGCCGGGTTCGTTTCACCAACTCCCATTCAAGAACAAGCCATCCCTCCCGCTCTGGCTGGGCGAGATGTGATCGGATGCGCCCAGACTGGCACAGGTAAAACGGCAGCATTTGTGATTCCGATCATCGAACGGCTGTCTTCCATCCCGAAGGGACAGCCGAAGGCGTTGATCCTGGCGCCGACGCGCGAGCTCGCCTTGCAGATACTGACCACGATTGAGAAGCTCGGGCGGAGTCGGTGTGTCTCCGCCACCGTCATTGTGGGAGGGGCCGACATGCAAGCCCAGGTGCGTGGCTTGCGGCAGCGGCCGGACATCTTGGTGGCGACGCCGGGTCGGCTCCTTGATCACATGTGGAACGGCACGATTTTATTATCGTCCATGAAGATGTTGGTGTTGGATGAGGCGGATCGGATGTTGGACATGGGCTTTGCACCGCAAATCAACCAAATTCTTGATGCTTTGCCGGAGGAGCGACAGACCTTGCTCTTTTCGGCCACACTGCCGGCGGATCTCGCCCGGTTGGTTCAAGCCAGCATCACCAACCCCGTGCGTGTCATGGTTACGCCATCGGCGACGACAGCCGACGGAGTGACTCAGGCGATACATTATACATCTCACGCCGATAAGTCCGATCTTCTCTTGTCCCTCTTAGGGGCCGATAAGGATACGGCGTTGGTCTTTACCAGGACAAAGCACCGAGCGGATCGGTTGGGACGCACGCTAGGTCGTGCAGGCCATCGAGTGGCGGTATTGCATGGAGACCGAAGTCTGTCGCAGAGGCGTGCTGCGCTAGAGGGGTTTAAACGCGGGTCATTCCGCGTGTTGGTTGCGACCGATATCGCAGCCCGAGGAATTGATGTCGCGAACATCGGTCACGTGATCAATTTCGATTTGCCCAATTGTCCGGAGGATTACGTCCATCGCATCGGTCGTACGGCGCGGATGAAGACGACCGGTCGCGCGACGAGTTTTGTGACAGGCGAAGACCAGCGTCAGCTTCGAGATATCGAACGACTGTTGGGGCATGCTGTGCCGCTTGCTCCAGGAAGCGCGGCATTCTCGTCCATGAATTCCGGCGAGATTCATCGGAGTGGCCGTCCCGCGACAGGACAGGTGACGCGTTCACGTCCCCACTCTTTCCATCATTCGAGGAAGCCTCGAGTCGCGTCATCATCGTCTGGTGTTGCCACAACAATCCGTCCATAAAGTGCAAAAATAGTTCGCAGAATCCACCTTGTGAGGTACAGTGTTTTTCACAAGGTGGATATGCATGCAGACGATTCAGCAGTCAGACGTCATACGAGATAAAGCTCGACGGTATCCCCGAGTACGCCCCGTCACGCCATTTGGCTGTTCCCTTTCTTCGCTAGGAAGCAGATGGTGGTTTCGGAAACCTGTTCGTGATGTTGGTCTGGTCTATGATCTGTCGCCGCACGGTGTTTGTGTAAGTACAGAGGCGTCGATCAAGCCGGGCGAGCAAGTTTCTCTCACCCTCCGATTCACTAAAGGCACTCCTCCGGCGGAGGTGGCGGTAGCCACTGTGTGCTGGATGAACCATCCATTCTATGGACTTGCGTTCGGGAGGATTTCTGAGTCGTCGTTGCGGCAATTAACTGCGTATATGAATGCTCCCAGCATGGAGGATGAGTAAACGATTATGGATGCTCTCGACTTTAAATCCACCAGTGGACAAATTGTCCCGCAACTGCGTAAGCACCCGCGTATACGTGTGCCGGCTCCCTTCCCCTGTTCGTTTGCTCGAGTGGGGCTGTTGCGGAAAGGAGCGCTCGAACAAGGTCTGGGGATCGTCTATGACGTGTCGGCAAAAGGGGCGCGTGTCATGACGGAGGCGGTGATCACGCCAGGCGACCGTATCGCCATGCGCTTGCGGTTGCCGAATCAGGTTGCACCAATGTTCATCGAAGCGGCTACGGTTCGGTGGGGCAAAGAATGTACCTATGGAGTCGAATTTGAGAGGCTTTCCCTCAATGACAACAAACATCTCCAGAGTTTCATGACTCATCAGGCAAAGTCCGAACCGATGCTCACGGTCTGACCAACCGACACTGACTGATGATCGGGTATTCCTGATCGCAGCAAGACGATCAATGTCCAGTGTCTTCAGCGCGCGATACAAACTGCTTGCGGAAGCCAACGACCTTCGCCAGATAATCTCTTGTTTCCTGATAAGGAATAAGGTCTCTCTCGGTATCAATGTCGAGCATGGTTCTACCGGTTCGGCTGCCGATCACTGCTCTGCGTTCGTGAATACGCGGTCTGGCGATTCGCATCCAACAAGCAGGGTTAGTGAAACAAGAAGAAACGTAGATGTCCGCATGACTGTGACCTCACTCCATAAATATGGGTATTTTTCACGGTTAAGATCATGGAGTGAAGGGCCTGATTTCAAGAGACAGGGCTGAACCGGCGACTTACACGACCTACTTGATCGCCACGGCCTTCACTTCCTTATAGGTGGTGTGGCCTTGCAAGACCTTTTGAATCCCGTCTTGTACGAGTGTCGTCATTCCTTCCTCGAGCGCAGTTTTCAGCATGTCCTCAGTGCGTGCTTTCATTTGCACCATACGCTTCATCTGGTCCGTGCCAAGGAGCAGTTCGTGGAGGGCGACCCGTCCCTTGAAGCCGGATCGATTGCATGTCTCACAGCCCTTTCCGCGCGAAAGCCGAAACGTATTATCTTGCTTGATGCCGAGCTTGTCCCAATACTCATGTCCGTAGCCCAATCGGAGTTCTTCATACTCCTCTTTGGTTCCGATGTATTGCTCCTTGCATTCCTTGCATATTCTGCGAGCCAGCCGTTGCGCGAGGACGCCCAGCATGGCATCGGCAAAGCTGAACGGATCGCAACCCATGTCGAGAAGGCGGGTGACCGTTTCGACCGCGCTATTGGTGTGGAGCGTACTGAGGACGAGGTGACCGGTCAGCGATGCTTCGATGCCAGTGTCGGCGGTTTCCTTATCCCGCATTTCTCCCACCATGATGACGTCCGGGTCTGCCCGAAGAAATGCGCGCATGGCTGTGGCAAAGGTGAGGCCGATCTTCGGCTGAACCTGCACTTGGCGAAGGCCGTACTGCGTAATTTCGACCGGATCCTCGGCGGTCCATATTTTAATGTCCGGGGTATTGATGTTACCGAGCACAGAGTGAAGCGTCGTCGTTTTTCCTGAGCCGGTCGGTCCGACACACAGAATGATGCCGTACGGTCGTTCGGAAATGTCCTTCAACGCCTTGAGGTTGCGCTCGGAGAATCCCATCTTATCGAGTGGCAGCGGCTCGCTCGCGGCAAGGATACGCATGACCACGTCTTCGTTGTATCCGGCGGTGGGAAGTGTCGCGACGCGGAGTTCAATTTCCTTGGACTCGGAGAGCTTGAACTTGATTTTTCCATCCTGAGGTTTGCGGCGCTCGGCGATATCCAAGCTGGCCATAATCTTAAGGCGAGAGACGATCGCACGGCGATAGCTCTGCGGGATTTTCATGTATTCGAAGCACTCGCCGTCGACACGGAAGCGCACCAGCGTTTCGCGCTTCTCTCCATATGGTTCGATGTGAATATCCGACGCATTCTGGCGGTAGGCATCGGCAATGATTTGGTTGGCCAGACGGACGATTGCGCTGTCGTTTTCGTCCAATCCTCCGCCCGCGGAAGAGTCCTCCATGGCCTCCGCCTGGGCTTCAGTGACGAGCTCGCCGAGAATATCGGACACGTTTTCGTCGAGCTTGCGTCCCCCGGCGTCGCTCTGCCCGGTCGCGGAGCTAAGAAATTGAGAGATGTCTCGGCGGAGGCTGACGGCGAAGCGGATATTGAGACCGGGAAATGTCCGTTTGATGTCTTGAACGCGGTCAAGATCGCCTGGGTCGTCTGTCAGAATTTCGATTGCCGTACGATCACGCTTGAGCGGCATCCAATGGTTTTTCTTCAGATAGTCGACATTGAGATTTTTCAAAAGATCCACATCGACGATCGTACGTTCGCTGTACTCGATATAGGGGCACTTATAGAACTGGGCGAGCGATTTGCCGATATCGATCTTGGGGACCTTGTATTTTTCGATCAAGATGCTCTCGAGATCGCTCATTCCCTTTCGAGAGTCGGCGATGGCCTGGTCGAGCTCGTTTTGAGTGATCCGGCTAGTGCTGACCAGGAGATCAAATTTGGTCGGATTTTTCTTTGATATCTTTCGAAGGTTGAAGAACGCAATCCCGAGAGCCTTCGCAATTTCGTCAACAGCTTCTTCGTCTCTCCTGGTAAATCGACTCCCGCTTTTCTTGTTGAGAAGCTGGAGTACTCCCATCAAGTATTTGTTGTCGGCGACGATCGGGTAGGTCAACACCTGTTTGGTCTTGAACCCTGTCCGTTTGTCGTAGGATGTATCATGAACCAGAGACGGGTGAGTGGCTTTGAGCTCCGCCATGCTATACGCATCGGCGATGTTTACCGGGCGCAGGTATTTAGCGCAGAAGCCGGCCAGACTCTGTTCGGTAATGGGAATACGGACTTCTTCTACGCCATCGATGTGGGGAACCTTGGAGAAGATCTCTTTTTTCTCGGTGTCGAACGCAAAGAGGGTCAAATCTTCCGCGTCGAACAAGCTGAGGATGTCTTTGTGCAGGTCGAGAAGGATTTGATCGAGATTGCTGGCCGCATGAATCTGAGTGGTAATGCGTTTGACATGTTCCGCGTGCTCAACTTTTTGCTGTAATTCCTGGACGTTGGGAGTTACGAGCTTGGCGTGCATCCGACTCTGCTTTCTCTGCCGTCTAGACGTGAAACAACCGGGTTATGAGCTGGATCAGAAGATGTCTGGCCGCGAACAGAGCCTAGCGCTGTGAATCGAGTTTCAGTCTAGCCGAAAGAGATGGGAAGGCAAGTAAAAGCCATTTTCCCATCGATGGAGATCAACAAGTAGTGA
This sequence comes from Nitrospira sp., assembly GCA_019636815.1. Lineage (GTDB taxonomy): Bacteria > Nitrospirota > Nitrospiria > Nitrospirales > Nitrospiraceae > Nitrospira_D. The sequence goes on along the minus strand of JAHBWT010000047.1, from coordinate 7,780 downwards.
GAAAGGGGGGAGCGAGAGTGCTGATGGATGTGTCATGCACCGGACGGATCGGTTTTGAGGAAAAGTTTCCTGACATGGGCTACTAGATCGTCAGGGGCTATCCGCGACTTGTTACCCCCCTTCCGGATCTTGATCTCCACGATACCGTCGGCCAGACCCTTGTCGCCTATGATGATCTGGAACGGGATCCCGATGAGATCGGCATCATTAAATTTGACTCCTGCACGATCAGGACGATCGTCCCATAGCACGTCAAAGCCTGCGGTTGCTAATTCGGAATAGAGCCGTGCAGCGGTTTCGGTCGTCTTTTCAGATTGGCTGACCGTCAGCAAGTGGAGATGAAACGGTGCAATGGGAAACGGCCAGATGATGCCTTTGTCGTCGTGATGTTGTTCGATTGCCGCGGCGGCCGTGCGGCCCACACCGATACCATAACACCCCATGATGGCAATGCGCTCCTTGCCTTGCTCGTCAAGGATGGTGGCGTTCATTTTCTGACTATACTTGGTTCCGAGCAGGAATACCTGCCCGACCTCGATTCCTTTGGCCAGCGTCAACACGCCGGGATCACGGGGGGATGGATCACCGGCCTGCACGTTCCGAAGATCGGCAAACTGCTCGACGGTAAAGTCTCGATCGAGGTTGGCATTCTGATAATGTGTGTCGGCTTTGTTGGCGCCGATCACGACATTTTTCATTCCTTGGACGGCCCAATCAGCGAGAATGCGCACCTGCTGTAATCCGATCGGTCCGGCAAACCCCAGGGGGCACCCCGTGAGACGCTGTACCGTCTCAGGATCAGCCAACACGACATCGGTCACCTTGAGCAACCGCGCCAGTTTAACCTCGTTGACCTCATGATCTCCTCGGATCAGCACGGCAACGGATTCGGCTCCTGCTCGATACAGCAGTGTCTTCACGAGTTGCCGGGGTGTGATCTGTAAAAATGCCGTCACCTCTTCCACCGTCTGGCGCTGAGGTGTCTTGACAGGGGTCAATGGGAGAAGAGCACTGGCGTCGATTGCGGTGGGGGGACATGCCTCAGCCCGCTCGAGATTGGCGGCGTAGGAACCTTCCGTGCTGTATGCGACCGTTGCTTCGCCGGTTTCCGCCAGAACCATGAACTCATGCGAGACATCTCCGCCGATCAGTCCCGTATCGGCTTCAACGGCCCGAAAGGTAAGGCCGCAACGCGTGAAAATCCTGGTATAGGCGTCATACATGTTCTGGTAGCTGATCTTGGCGCCGGCTTCATCGATGTCGAAACTATAGGCGTCTTTCATGATGAACTCACGCCCCCGCATGAGACCAAAGCGGGGACGGATCTCATCTCGGAATTTGGTTTGGATTTGGTAAAAATTCAACGGGAGTTGGCGATAGGAACGCACTTCTCGCCGGAACAGATCGGTGATGATTTCTTCATGGGTCGGACCCAGACAAAAATCGCGTTCGTGACGATCCTTGAAACGGAAGAGCTCCTTCCCGTAATAGTCCCAACGAGCGGTTTCTTTCCAGAGTTCCGCGGGGGACGCAATCGGCATCAACAGCTCCTGCGCGCCGGCTCGATTCATCTCCTCGCGGATGATCTGCTCGATTTTGCGGATGACACGTAACCCGAGCGGAAGGTAGGTGTAGATACCTGCCGCGACCTTGCGGATCAGCCCGGCGCGCACCATCAATCGGTGGCTGACCGTTTCGGCTTCTCCGGGATCGTCCCGCAGCGTAGGAATGAGTAACTGAGACGTCTTCATGAAGGGCTTAGCGGGAGAAGATCCGTTCGAGGTCGTTCCAGAAGGCGAAGATCATGATGCCGACCAACAAGACCAATCCCACCTGTTGAGCAACCTCTCGCTGTCGTTCGCCGAGCGGCTTGCGCAGGATGCCTTCAATCAAGAAAAAGAGCAAGTGGCCGCCGTCAAGGATGGGGATCGGCAGCAGATTCAGAACCCCAAGATTGATGCTCAGAATGGCGATCAAAAAGACGACGCTGGAGGCACCCTGAGATGCGGCTTCTCCCGAGATATTGGCGATCGTCAGCGGGCCGCCGATATTCTTGCTTGAAATATCACCGACCACCATTTTATAGAGGCCGATCACCGTCAGTTCCGTCCATCCCCACGTGGCTTCCAGGCCTTGGTACACGGCTTCCGCTACGTTGTCCGACCGCATCAACGAACGACCAGGACCGGAGATTCCGATCTTTCCCACTTCTGAGGTCTGTCCATTTACCGTGAGTTTTTCACTGGCCGGCGTGACGGTCAGTGTGGTGCGCGTTCCTTCGCGGAGCACCTCGAATTTCAACGGCGTCTCCGGATGCTCTCTCACGTGCGTGGTCATCTGAGCCCACGTATAGATCGTGTGTCCCTCGATCGCGACCACTCGATCGCCGGGCTGGAGTCCAGCCATCGCTGCTGGTGATCCATGCATGACCGATGTGACCAATGCGGGCATTTCTTCGACCCCGATCGTATACAGCGGCTCGTCTGTGGATGCCTCATCTCCGATAATCCGCACGGGAGTCGCCGTGAGCGCTTTCAGTTGCCCTTCCCGTCGGACTTCCAGCGAGATCGGCTGTCCATTGCTCCGAGACACGAGATCCAGCAGTTCGGTCTTGGTCGAGATCTCTTTCCCATTCGCGCGAACGACCCGGTCGCCGACTTCCATGCCGGCCACCGATGCAGGAGACCCGGGACTGAGAGCCTCGACGTCCGCGCTCAAATCACGAAAGGTCGGGACGAAGAGAGGCGATCCGGTTGATAACCATCCGGCGAAGATCAAGTAGGCCAAAATAAAATTAAACCCAGGGCCGGCTGCGACGATGAGGACTTTCCCCCACAGGTCTTGGTGTGAAAATGAACGGCGGCGGTCATCGGGGGTCGTGGCTTCCGTTTCGTCCTCACCAAATAGTTTGACATAGCCACCGAGTGGGACGGCTGAGACGAGATATTCCGTTTCGCCGATCTGACGGCCGAATATTTTCGGACCGAACCCGATCGAAAACTTCAACACTTTCACTCCGACCCAACGGGCAGCGAGAAAGTGGCCGAGCTCATGGAAGGCTACTAACACGCCAAGGACTATGAGAAACCACCAGGCTTTCTGGAGGAGGAGCCAGAGCGTATCGGGGGACCAGGCGAATGCGGATGTCATGAGAACTCCCTGTTACGTGCTCGACCTACTACTCTAACAGACGTTGTCTGAAATGCAAAACAATCATGCGTGAGAGAACGCGTGCACCAATGATTCTGCTTTTTCCCTTGCCCATCGATCAGCTTCCAATGCGTCGTCCAGACAGGTGATATTTTGTGAGGTATGCGCGTCCATGGTGCTACGAATCACCTGGGCGATTTCAACAAAGCGGAGGCCGTGGTTGAGAAATGCCTCGACGGCAATCTCATTCGCAGCATTCATTGTCGCTGGCATGGTGCCTCCGATGCGAAGCGATTCGTATCCGAGATTGAGACAGGGGAACCGGTCATGGTCGGGTTTGCAAAAAGACAAGTGTCCGATCTCCGTCAATTCCAACGAGGGAAGATCAAGCACCATCCTTGCAGGATAGCGCATCGCGTACGAGATGGGCGTCCGCATATCAGGAAGTCCTAATTGAGCGATGATCGAACGGTCTTTGTACTCGACCAGCGAGTGAATGATGCTTTCTCGATGGACCATAACCTCAATGCTGGATTCCTGGATATCGAAAAGCCATCGCGCCTCTACGACTTCCAACCCTTTATTCATCAAGGTGGCCGAGTCGATGGTGATCTTGGCCCCCATCTTCCAGTTTGGGTGCTGCAAGGCTCGTTCAGGTGTCACGTCTTGAAGCTGTTCGTGAGTCAGCGTCCAGAGCGCTCCACCGGACGCCGTGAGAATCAGTCGCCGGACATCGCCAATACGATGCCCTTCCAACGACTGAAAGATGGCGCTATGCTCGCTATCGACAGGGAAAATCCTGACTCCATGTTTGCGGGCTTCATCCTGCATCAACTTACCGGCCATGACCATCGGTTCTTTATTGGCCAGCGCGATAGACTTGCCGCTTCGAATGGCGGACAAGGTCGGGACGAGCCCGGCCGCTCCCACGATGGCGGAAATCACCAATTCGGCATCCAGTGCGGATGCGACGTGGGTGATACCCTCTTCGCCGGACATGATTTCGACCCGAAGGTCAGTGCATCGGCTGCGAAGGAGTGCGGCAGAGGATGCGGTGGAGACGGCGACGGCTTTGGGCTTGAATCGGTGAATCTGCTCTTCCAGCTTATCGATGTTACTGCCAGCCGTCAGACCTACCACGCGAAATTCATCGGGAAACCGTTGAACGATATCGAGTGTATTCGTCCCGATCGATCCGGTTGATCCCAAGATGATTATCGACTTCATGTTCTCTCCTCTCCATTCTGCTAGGAAGGCGGCGGCAAGCCTCGCATGTAGGCGACATAGTAGTAGAACGCGGGGGCGGTGAACAAGAGACTATCGAGTCGGTCCAACATTCCGCCATGACCAGGCAGGATGCCACCAGAGTCTTTGACGCCTGTCCGTCGTTTGATGACCGATTCAAAGAGGTCCCCCACTAGGCCCATTCCTGTCAGGAGTACACCAAGGATCAGCGAATCCGTCAGGGAGAGTTGAGAGGTGAACCACTGCTGAGCCAGGAGCGCCACACTGACTGCCAGGGCGAGTCCCCCGAGTACCCCCTCGACGGTTTTTTTCGGACTGATCGAGGGGAGTAATGGATGTTTCCCCCACAAAGTTCCCACATAATAGGCACCCGTGTCCGAGGCCCACGTCACGACGGCCAGGAAGAGCACGAGCCATTCACCGCCCGGCAGTGCGCGGGTCGAGACCACGGTGCTTAGGGGAAAGCCAACGTACAAGAGGCCAAGGAGAATCACGAGCGCGTCGTTCCATCGATGCGCTGTCGAAACAGCGGAGACGGATATTGTCACGAGTGCCACAAGGATACTACCCACGAGTAGTTCCGACCAGGAGAAAGAAAAATGTGATTGGATGACCGTCAGAGCGAATCCTGCGAGGCCTACTCCCAGAAGGAGACGACTCACACGCGAGGGAAAGCTGAGATTGTAGAGTTCAAGCAGGGCAATAGAACCGACCATAAGCAAGAGCAGGGTCAAGGCCCAGGGAACGAGGTGCGCGATGACGATGTAGACCGCGGGAATCAGCGCGAGCGCGGTGTAGAGACGGCGGAGATCGAATCGTCGAGTGCGTACCTGTGAAGTGGTCACAAATTTCGAACTATGAGCAAGGACTTCTGTAGCGAGGGGATATCCCACAAGTGTTATGATGATACGGTGCTCAGGACTCGACCAAATCGACGTTCCCGTCTTTGATACTCGATCAATGCCAGTAGGAACTCCCGCCGACGAAAATCCGGCCATAGCGTCGGGCTAAAGCATAGTTCGGTGTAGGCCAATTGCCACAGGAGAAAATTGCTGATCCTCGTTTCTCCACTTGTCCGAATCAGAAGATCAGGATCGGGGAGCGGATGGGTGGAGAGGTATTCTTGGAACAGGGGTGCATCGATCTGGCTCGACTGTATGGTACCCGCTTGGACATCTTCAATCAGCGCTTTCACGGCATCAACGATCTCCGCTCGCCCGCCGTAACTCAGCGCGACAGTCAAGATCATTTTATCGAGATGGGCAGTCTCCTTTTCGGTGGTGTGAACCCAGTGTTGGGCTGATTGAGGAAGGAGATCGTGGCGCCCGATGGCGCGGAAGCGAACCCCTTGCTCGATTAAACTCGCCCGTTCCGTGGACAGGTAATGCTCCAGGAGTCCCATGAGGGCGCTGATTTCATGAGTCGGACGATTCCAGTTCTCCTGTGAAAACGCGTAGATCGTCAGAGCCCGAATGCCCAGTTCGAGACACAAGGTGATCATCTCCCTGACGGAATTGATGCCTTCGCGATGGCCAGCGATCCGTGGAAGGCCGCGTAATTCAGCCCAACGACCGTTGCCATCCATAATGACCGCGACATGTTTCGGGAGCAGATCCAGCTCCAATTTGGCAGTCAATTCGCTTTCTGAAAGGTGGTCGAGACTTGAGGGTGGCTGGTGTGCCATAAAGTGTTGAACAAACTCCTAAGCATCCAGTGGCCAGACGAGCTGAGGTGGTCAAGAGTCTACTGGCAGGGGTAGGGAATGTCAAACGATAACTCAGTAGCTCTCAAAGAAGAATCACGCGATTATGAGACCTCACTGCATTGCGACTACGGAAATGATTGGGCTATACTGCCTTCTCCTTGAATCCACACTGAGACCAGAAAGACTGACGGATGTCTGATCCTATTCAATTGACCAATTTTGGCGTCACGGAGCTCGAAGCGCAGCATGCTCTTGATCGGTTAAAGGTCCGAGACGTTGATTATGCGGACCTTTATTTCGAATCCCGTACGTCGGAGTCGGTGTCCATGGAGGAAGGCATCGTCAAGCGTGCGGCCAAAAGCATATCTCAAGGTGTCGGGGTTCGAGCGACGGCGGGCGAAAAAACCGGATTTGCCTACTCGGATGAACTCACGAAGAAGGATCTGGAGATCGCGGCGGACACGGCGCGGTACATCGCCAACTCCCCCAAAGGAGATTTACCCGTTCCGGTGCCCACGCAGCGACGCCCCACGAAAGATCTCTATCCGATGGAACGGGCCAAGGCCGAAGTCGCGACGTCTGAGCGTGTGGCGCTGTTGAACGAAATCGATGCAGAAGCCAGACGATATGACCCTCGCATCAAGAACGTGCTGGCGTCGTTTAACACCGAGTACAAGGTAGTGGCGGTGGCCACCTCAGAGGGGACCTTGGTGACCGATATTCAACCCCTCTCCCGCCTGCAGATCACCTGTATCGCTGAGGACCGTGACAATCGCCAAGTGGGAACCTTCGGCGGGGGTGGCCGAGTCGCGTTCGAATACTATCGAGAGGGCGATCGCCATTTGAGTTATGCCAGAGAAGCCGCGCGCGAGGCGATTCTCAACCTATCGGCGGTCGACGCTCCGGCTGGCGTGATGCCGGTTGTCCTAGCCGGTGGGTGGCCGGGTATCCTACTCCATGAGGCAATTGGGCACGGCTTAGAAGCCGACTTCAATCGGAAGAAAACTTCGGCCTTTTCCAATTTAATCGGGAAACGTGTCGCATCCGACGTCTGCACGATCGTGGATGATGGCACTCTTCCGTCTCGTCGTGGCTCGTTGAATATGGATGATGAAGGGACCCCGACCAGCTGTACGACGCTCATCGAGAAGGGCATCCTCCGTGGCTATATTACCGATAAGCTTAATGCACGCCTCATGGGGATTCCCTTGACCGGAAACGGTCGGCGGGAGAATTACCAGAGTGTGGTCCTTCCTCGGATGACGAATACCTTCATGTTGGCGGGCCAGTCGGATCCACAAGACATTATCCGATCGGTCACAAAGGGGCTCTACGCCGTCTCGTTCGGTGGCGGGCAAGTCGATATTACGAACGGGAAGTTCGTGTTTTCTGCCAGTGAGGCCTATCTCATCGAAGACGGCCAGATCACGAAGCCGGTGAAGGGTGCCACGCTGATCGGGAACGGACCGGAGATCCTCACGAAGGTCTCGATGGTGGGACACGACCTGAAGCTCGACAACGGCATTGGTACGTGTGGGAAAGACGGACAGTCGGTGCCGGTTGGGGTCGGGTTGCCGACCGTCAAGATCGACGAAATCACGGTCGGGGGCACGCGGAGCTAGGCATATCCCTTCCTGGAGTTCTGCCGTTCGATTGCGCAACGATTGACGAGACGCACCC
>JAHBWT010000046.1 GCA_019636815.1 Nitrospira sp. | reverse complement strand
CGTTGCACTTCCGATAGCAAGCCGTGCCTACCCTCCGCAAGCGCAAGGATTCGTGCTTGGTCTTGTCGCATCGGGGAATATCGGCACTGTTCTTATTTTCTTCTTGGCGCCTCGCTGGGCCGCGGCATCGGATTGGCATCAAGTCTGCGGTATGATGGCCGGGGTGGTTGCGGTGACACTGGTGGTGTTCATGGTGGCCGTACCGCCGACAACAGTTCCTGAACTCCAGACGGTAACATGGTGGCACAATGCGGCGCAGTTAATCCGCCGCCGTTCAGCCTATTGGCTCTGTTTCCTCTATGCGATCACATTCGGCGGGTTTGTGGGGTTGTGTAGTCTGCTGCCGTTGCTGTTGCACGAGGTCTACCGTGTCGATGCGATTCAGGCTGGGGCGATTGCCGCCTTCTGTGGGCTGGTGGGCAGTATGATCCGTCCGGTCGGCGGCCATGTGGCGGATCGGCAAGGGGGGCTGCGGACTCTCTATTATGTTCTGCCTGTGATTGCGGGGGCCGTGGTGGCAGTCATCGGCCCTTCGCGCACGATGGCGGTCGTGATGATGGTGGTGGCGACAGCGGCAATGGGATTTGGCAACGGCGTGGTGTTTCAACTCGTCGCGGGGTGGTTTCCTACGGATATCGGATTGGCGTCCGGGGTGGTTGGAGCGTCCGGTGCCGTCGGTGGTTTTCTGCTGCCGATACTCATCAGCACCGTGAAGGGATTCTCGGGCAGCTACGAACTTGGACTCTGGCTCTTTGCAGGGTTTACGGTGTGTGCATGGGGCACGGTGATGGTGGCTTTGCGGAGCGACAGGTCTTCGCCGGTCGAGCTCTCCCCCTGAGTATCTCCCCATGCGTGATCATCCCTCTCAAAAAAAATCATATCAAGGTTCGACCTGAAATGCTAAATTGACCGTCTTATGTCGACGCCGTTCAGCCACATCGAAGACGCCATTCGTGACATCAAGAAGGGAAAGTGCATTATCTTGGTTGACGACGAGGATCGCGAGAACGAAGGGGATCTCGTCATTGCCGCCGAGAAAGTGACCCCGCAGGTCATCAACTTCATGGCTACATATGCCCGTGGCTTGATTTGTCTGGCCCTCACACCCGAACGAGTGGAAGAACTGCAGTTGCCTCAGCAGGCCGCTGAGAATACCGCCACGTTCGGCACAGCCTTTACCGTTTCGATCGATGCGCGCAAAGATATTACGACGGGGATCTCGGCTGCGGATCGAGCCACCACGATTCATGTCGCGATCGACCCCAAATCGAAACCGGGCGATCTCGCTCGACCCGGTCATGTCTTTCCCCTCAAAGCGCAAAAAGGCGGTGTGCTCCGACGCGCCGGGCAAACCGAGGGATCGGTCGATCTGGCCCGGTTGGCCGGTCTGCGTCCTGCCGGGGTGATCTGCGAGATCATGAACTCGGACGGCACCATGGCTCGCGTGCCAGAGCTGACGAAGTTTGCCAAGACTCATAAACTGAAGATGGTGACTGTGAAGGCCTTGATCGAATACCGCATGAAGCGGGAGACCTTCGTCAAACGTATGGCGGGTGCGCGGTTGCCGACCATCTTCGGCGAGTTTGAGGCGGCGGCATTCGAGAATCAGATTGATGGAGTGACGCATATTGCGTTGGTCAAGGGACGCGTCGACAGTGGAACGCCGACGCTCGTCCGCGTCCATTCCGGATGTCTGACGGCTGACGCGTTGGGGTCGTTACGGTGCGACTGCCGCGATCAATTGCATGCCGCCATGGAGATCATTCAGAAAGAAGGTCGAGGGGTTCTCCTGTACCTCAATCAAGAAGGCCGTGGAATCGGGCTGCTGAATAAGATCAAGGCTTACCATCTACAGGATCAGGGGAGTGATACCGTGGAGGCCAATCTCCGTCTTGGGTTTAAGGCGGATCTCCGCGACTACGGGGTGGGTGCTCAAATTCTGGCGAACCTGGGCCTTCACCAGATTAAGTTGATTACGAACAACCCGCGAAAAATCGTCGGGATCGAAGGGTACGGTCTCAAGGTTGTCGAGCGGGTTCCCATCGAGGTTCTTCCACGAGCTGCGAATGTGCGGTATCTCCGGACTAAAAAGGCGAAGTTGGGGCACTTGCTGAAGAAAGTCTGAGGGATGCCTGGGGTGTCAGTCTCACCTTCAAAAATGCGGGTCAGAGCAGCTATTCAAATGGGGACACATCGAGAGATGGGACGTTCAGCAGCGGGATTGAGGTTTGGTATTGTAGCGGCCAAATTTAATCAACGCGTCACCGGCACATTACTTCGTGCCTGCGTCGATGCCTTGGAGGGCCATGGTGTCGAGAGGGACGCCATCCGTGTCGTGCGTGTGCCGGGAGCGTTCGAAATCCCGCTTGTCGCGCAGACGATGGCTGCATCGGGCCATGTTGATGCGGTGATCTGTTTGGGAGCGGTGATTCGTGGCGACACCCCACATTTTGAGTACATCAGCGCCGAGGTCAGCCGGGGCATTGGTCAAGCGGCGTTGGAAAACACTGTGCCCGTTATCTTCGGCGTGTTGACTACCGAAACCGTCGCGCAGGCTGAAGAGCGGGCGGACCCCAAGAAATTCAACCGTGGCGGGGAGGCCGCGAAGTCCGCCATCGAGATGGTGAGGGTGATGAGGATGTTGAAAGGAGAGGCCGGCAGGTCGGCAAGTTCCAGGCTGACAAGCAGAGAGGTCACGCGCAGACCTGGGAGAACGCAATGAGGCATTTCCCCCCGCCATCCGGATTGGCCTCTTGCCTGGAGGCAGGCTCGTCGGTTCGTATCCATGCCATCCTGTCGCTCCGGTAATCATGGGAGCTCGTCATCAAGCTCGCGAACGTGCCTTGCAGATTCTGTTTCAGCACGACATTCACGGGAAGGCATCTCTCCCGCTCGAAGAGTTTTGGCGTGAATACGCGGTGTCCGATGAGTCCAGAACTTTCGCCGAACAGTTGGTCCGTGGTGTGGTCGAGCATCAGAAAGAACTTGATGGCCTGATCGGCAAGTATGCGATGAATTGGACGGTGGGCCGCATGCCGGTCGTCGACCGTAATATTTTGCGGGCCGGGCTCTATGAGTTGTTGTGGCTGGATGATGTGCCCGCGAAGGTGACGATGGATGAAGCCATCGAGCTCGCAAAGCGTTTCGGCGACGAGGAGGCATCAAAGTTCGTGAATGCCGTGCTGGACAAGATCCTGGCCACAGAATCGCGACTCGCTGAAAAGCGGGCGTCGCCGGATCGGGCGATTTTGAGGAGAGTCGGCCGTGATTGAGCGCTATACGCGTCCCGCCATGAAGGCCATCTGGGACCTGAAACACAAGTATGAAATCTGGCTGGAGGTTGAGCTGCGCGCGTGCGCGGCCTTTGAGCGGGCCAAACAGGTTCCGCGTGGCACGTCCGCGATAATCAGGAAGAAGGCCAAGATCGATGTCGAGCGTATCGCTGAGATCGAAAAGGTGACGAAGCACGACGTCATTGCCTTTCTGGAATCGCTCATGGACTCGGTCGGATCCGAGCACCGGTACCTTCACATGGGCCTTACGTCCTCGGACATCGTCGACACCTCCCTCGCCGTACAGATGACCGAAGCGATGGACCTGATCTTGGAAGGTGTTGATGGATTGCTTGTCGTATTAAGGCGGCAGGCATTCCGCTACAAGAACCAGGTGATGGTGGGGCGGTCGCACGGCATTCACGGTGAACCGATCTCGTTCGGTCTGAAACTGGCGCTGTGGTACGAGGAAGTGCGCCGTCACCAGGAACGATTGCGGAAGGTCCGGAGTGATATCGCCGTTGGAAAACTCTCCGGCGCGATGGGAACCTTCGCGCATCAAGGGCCTGAGATCGAAGAATACGTCTGTGAGAAACTCGGTCTGAAGGCGGATCCGGTCTCAAACCAGGTCGTCCAACGGGATCGCCATGCGTCCTATGCGACGGCGCTCGCATTGCTTGCGGCAAGCATCGAGAAATTTGCGATGGAGATTCGCCATCTCCAGCGTACGGAAGTGCTCGAAGCGGAAGAGTATTTCTCCGAAGGCCAAAAGGGATCGTCGGCGATGCCGCATAAACGAAATCCGATTGTGTCGGAAAATCTCTGCGGCTTGGCGCGGGTGGTTCGCGCCAACAGTTTGGCGGCGATGGAAAACGTCGCGCTCTGGCATGAGCGCGATATCAGCCATTCGTCCGTTGAGCGGGTGATCATGCCGGACAGCACGATTCTGGTCGATTACATGCTGGCCAAAGTTACGGATCTCGTCGAGCACCTGGTCGTCTATCCTGATCGGATGAGGCGAAATCTAGAATTGACCGGAGGACTCGTCTATTCCCAGCGGCTGCTGTTGGCGTTGGTCGAGAAGGGGGCGCAGCGAAAAGAATCCTATGAAGCGGTTCAGCGTAACGCGATGGTTTCTTGGAGAGGAGGAGGCTTGCTGCAGGACCTCGTGAACAAAGATCCCTTCATTTCGCACCATCTGAGCAAGGAAGAAATCTCAACCTGTTTCAATCCAACGTATTACCTCCGTCACCTCGAGCAGATCTACCGGCGGGTGTTCGGACGAAAGAGACGACCAGTGGCCGGTGCGAAGAGGAAAAGACGACAATGACTCGATTTCATTCCATCATTCCGTTGCTTCTCTGGGGGCTGGTTGGAGCCTGGATATCCTCAGCCCACGCAGAGGTCGATCGTGAGCGGCTTCTTGCAGAGCCTGGCATCTACGGGACCTTTGCCGCCTTTGCGCTCGACGATGAATGGGGCAGGTTGGAACCATCGGCCCGTATCGCTCGACTGGCGACACTGAAGGGGGTGGTGGAGCAGCATCGAGAGAACGTGGCGATTGATTTGTACCTGCTACGAGGACTTTCCGACCGAGCCGATGTGTTGTTCGGGATTCATGCGTCGGAGTTACGCGATACGCAGAGGTTTCTTCTCGATCTTCAGAGCAGCCGATTCGGGACACACCTTATAGGCGTCAGAGTGATGCACGGGCTTACAAAGAAACCGAATTATGTTCCCGGATTCTCGGATCAGATGAAGACGGAGTTGAAGGCTCCGAGCGAGGCAGGTGAGAAGCTCTATGCCATCGTCATCCCGATCAGAAAATCGGCTGAATGGTGGGAGCTGGATCAGGAGAAACGGACGGCCATGATGCGGGAACATACTGCAGTGACACTGCCATTTCTCAAAACCGTCAAGCGAAAACTCTATCACTCGAGTGGCCTTGACGATGTGGACTTCATCACATACTTTGAAACATCCACATTGGAAGACTTCCACAGCCTGGTGCTGTCGCTCCAGAAAGTGAAGGAGTTCGGCTATACGCGTCAATTCGGAAGCCCGACGCTGCTCGGGACGATGCAGTCATTGGACGAGATGATCGAAGTATTGGCGCAGTGAAACGACTCGGCGAGGTTCGACCATGACGACCGGCACGCTTTTGTACGAGGGGAAAGCGAAGAAGATCTTTTCAACGGAGAACCCGGACTATGTCGTGCAGTATTTTAAGGACGATGCGACTGCATTCAACGCGCAGAAGCGCGGGAGTATCGTCGACAAAGGGGTGGTCAATAACAGGGTCTCTGAACGGCTTTTCCGGCTTTTGGAGGGAAACGGTATTCGTACGCACTTTGTGGAGCGGATGAGCGATCGAGAGATGCTCACCAAGAAAGTCACGATCGTGCCTGTCGAAGTCGTGGTGCGCAACGTCGTCGCCGGAAGTTTGGCCAAGCGGTTGGGACTTAAGGAAGGAACTCGCATTGATCCGGCGATCGTCGAGTTTTATTACAAGAACGACGCGCTCGGAGATCCGCTGGTCACTGATGATCATGTACGGTTGCTGAATGTCGCCACGCCTGGAGTTTTGCGCGAGTTGCGTGAGATGGGGCATGCGGTGAACAAGATCCTGAAGCCGTTCTTTTCCGAGCGGAAGATGCAGCTCGTCGATTTCAAACTCGAGTTTGGGGTATTTCACAATAAACTGATCCTGGCGGACGAAATTTCTCCGGATACGTGCCGCTTCTGGGATACCACGACCGGCGAGTCAATGGATAAAGATCGCTTTCGAAAGGACATGGGGAAGATTGAGGAGGCGTATCAGGAGGTGTTGAAACGGGTGTGCGAGTGAGAAGGGGACGGCGGGGTCGTTCTCGTTGCTCGCGCAACTCGCATGCGTGATTGATTGATGGAGTTGTGATCAAAGCGGCGATGCGCGTTGCATGCGCGCAGGTGAGGCCAATCCCGCCGTCCCCTCCAGGAAGGTGAAGAGTGAGGAAAAAGGAAGGATGCTGCGGGCATACTTGAATTATGGCCTGATCGCATCGGTGGTGGTCTGGGCGGCTATCGTGGGGGTGATGGCCTATCGGTTGAGCGAATCACCCTGGCGTTGGGCATTCATCGGGCTGGTATTCGCCGGTGGGCTGACCGTGGGGGCTATCTTATGGATCAAGAAATACGTCGATCGCCAAACCAACGCGGCCGATGGGAGGAGTCAAGAGTGAAAGCTAAAATTCATGTGACACTCAAACGGGGGATTCTCGATCCACAAGGCAAGGCAATCGAACACGCGCTGGAGTCGTTGGGGTTCAAGAATGCGGCGAATGTCCGCGTCGGGAAGTACATGGAGTTGGATCTGATGGAGCAGGATAAAGCGAAGGCCGAGGCTCAAGTCAAGTCGATGTGCGAAAAGCTTCTCGCGAATACGATCATAGAGGAATATCGGTACGAACTGAGTGCATGACGGTTCAGGGTGACCCTGAGAGGCGGCGATGAATATCGGTGTTGTCGTGTTTCCAGGCAGCAATTGCGATCATGATTGTCAGCATGTCTTCCGAGACGTGCTGGCGCAGGATGTAACGATGATCTGGCATAAGGAGACGTCCGTGTCCGGTCTCGATGCGATCATCCTTCCAGGAGGATTCTCATACGGCGACTACCTTCGCACGGGAGCGATCGCGCGGTTTTCTCCGATCATGCAAGCGGTGAAGAGATTTGCCTCAGAGGGAGGATTGGTGCTCGGGATCTGTAATGGATTCCAGATTCTGCTGGAAGCTGGGTTGTTGCCCGGTGCGATGTTGCGCAATCGGTCGCTGCACTTCATCTGCCGGGAGACCTACGTAAAAGTGGAGAATGCCGCGACGCCGTTTACACATCTATGCAATCCGGGTCAAGTGCTCAAGATTCCAGTCGCCCACGCGGATGGGAATTACTACACCGATCCCGTGACATTGGCCGGCCTTCAGGCCAATGCTCAAGTGGTGTTTCGTTATTGCGCGGCCGATGGATCCATGACGCCGGAATCTTGTCCAAACGGCTCACTCGATAACATTGCGGGTATTCGCAATGCCGAAGGCAATGTGCTGGGCTTGATGCCGCATCCTGAGCGCTGCGCGGAGATGGTGATAGGAAATGAAGATGGGCGAGCGATTTTCCTGTCGATGATCGCGTCTTGGGAGCGAAACAAATCCGTAGGGGTTCGGTAAGCGCGTAGGCGGTCGCTGTAGGAGCCGAAAAACCGATGATGTGGCGAGATCGGTTTTCAGAGGATTGAAGATGGACAGTGAGCGCGGTAAAGTATTCACCGAGTCGGTTGGTTACGGTCTTAATCTTCTTTCATATTAGGAGGAGGGTCATAATGAGACGTGTAGGTGCGGTATTGGCGGTTGTTGGTCTGCTGACTTTTGGAGGTGGTGTGAATGGCTGGGCTGCGATAGATGACGGAAGCAAGATAACCATCAAGAGTCCGGCAGAGGGAGCGAAAGTGGGAAGCGACGTCGAAGTGGTGTACGAGTTGACGAGGGGCGACAAGGCGACGCATGCCCATTGTTTCGTGGATGGGGAATATCAGAAGGGATGGAAAGGGACCGTCAAGGGGATGGCATCTGGAACTCATGAAATCAAGGTCGTCGCGGCAGATAAGGATCATGAAACGTTAGCCGCTGAAGCCTCCGTGACAGTCGAAGTGCAGTAAAGAAGTTTGAAATTTTCCTTATTAGAATTCAACAATTCGGCAAGGCACCTAGGTGCCTTGCCGAAGGTATTGTGAATTATTCTCAACTGTGGCATGCGTATCGTGAAGCGACGCCCTGGCAACTCATCCCATCCGGTACGAGTTTTTGCCATCCCGATCGCTAGAGCATGATGTAGGCCAGCATGCCCCCTATCACCAAAGATCTCGTCGCTCAGCATAACCTGACGGACGAAGAATACCAAAAAATCGTCGAGATACTTGGGCGTGGGCCCAACCTGACGGAACTTGGTATGTTTTCCGTCATGTGGTCCGAGCACTGTTCCTACAAAAGCTCCCGCCTCCACTTGAAGAAACTGCCGACGACCGGGCCCCGTGTCGTGCAGGGACCAGGCGAAAACGCCGGTGCGATCGATATAGGCGATGGATTGTGCGTGGTCTTCAAGATGGAATCACACAACCATCCATCGTTTATCGAGCCCTATCAGGGAGCGGCTACCGGGGTGGGCGGTATTCTGCGCGATATCTTTACGATGGGAGCCCGGCCGATCGCGTTGCTCGACTCACTGCGATTCGGGGAATTGCACTCGTCGAAAAATCGCCACCTCATGAGGGGAGTCGTCTCTGGCATCGCCGGTTACGGCAATTGCATGGGAGTTCCGACGGTGGGTGGGGAGATCGTCTTCAACGACATCTATGCGTTGAATCCGTTGGTCAATGTCTTTTGTCTGGGAGTGGCGCACAAAGACAAGATATTTCGCGGCACTGCGGCGGGCGTCGGTAATCCGGTCATCTACTTCGGCTCGAAGACGGGCCGCGATGGGATTCATGGAGCGACGATGGCGTCGGATTCGTTCGACGATGAGTCCGAGCAGAAGCGTCCAACGGTGCAAGTCGGCGATCCCTTTACCGAGAAATTGCTCTTGGAAGCGTGCCTGGAACTGATGGAACGCGATGTGCTGGTCGGGATCCAGGACATGGGGGCCGCAGGCCTGACGAGTTCTTCCTGCGAAATGGCTTCGCGCGCCGGCAACGGGATCGATTTGGATCTCGCCAAGGTGCCTCGACGTGAGCCCGGAATGACACCCTACGAGATCATGTTATCCGAGTCTCAAGAGCGGATGTTGATGGTGGCCAAAGCTGGCAAGGAAGAGGAATGCCTCGCGATTTGCCGGAAATGGGATCTGGATGTGGCCGTGATAGGGAAAGTGACGGCGGACGGAATATTGCGCGTGAAGGACGAAGGGAAGGTCGTCGCCGAAATCCCGGCTAAGGCGTTGGCAGATGAGGGCCCTCGGTATGAGCGGCCCTACCAACCACCGTCTTACCAGGATATGTTGACGAACCTGAATTACGATGCCGTCCCCGATGTGAAGGATGCGAATGCGGCGTTGCTGGCATTGTTGGAGTCGCCGACCATCGCCAGCAAGCGATGGGTGTACGAGCAGTACGATCATATGGTGAGAACGAACACGATGGTCCGCCCAGGGTCGGATGCAGCGGTGGTGAGGATCAAGGGCACGAATAAGGCCGTGGCCATGACGGTCGATTGCAATAGCCGCTATTGCCTCCTGCATCCCTACGAAGGGGCTCGCCTTGCCGTGGCGGAGGCGGCGCGTAATCTCGTGTGTTCCGGCGCCGTCCCGATCGGCTTGACCGATTGTCTGAACTTCGGGAATCCGGAACGTCCCGACATCATGTGGCAGTTCGTGATGGCCATCGAAGGGATGAAAGACGCCTGCGAGCATTTCCAAATTCCGATCGTGAGCGGAAACGTCAGCTTTTATAACGAAACCAACGGGCTCTCGATCTATCCCACACCGATGCTGGGCATGGTGGGGCTGATCGAACATTCCGAGCGGACCACGACTCAGTGGTTCAAAGAGGAAGGGGATGAGGTGTTCCTGCTGGGCACTTCACGAGAAGATTTGGGGGGGGCTGAATACCTGAAGGTCGTTCATGCGCGAGAACAGGGATCGCCGCCCTACTTGAGCCTCGATAAGGAAAAGGCGCTGCATGAGTGCGTGCTTTCACTGATTCATGAGGGGCTCCTTCAGTCCGCGCACGATTGCTCGGAAGGCGGTCTTGCCGTCACGTTGGCCGAATGCTGCATGTCGGGAGCCGAACAGGCCCTTGGCGCTGTGATAAGATTGACAAGAGGCCGACTGAGAAAAGACGCGATCCTCTTCGGCGAAAGTCAGTCGAGAGTCGTGATTTCCGCAAAACCGGTCCATCGCCAAGCCATTCTCGATCGGGCGACTCAGTCTGGGGTACCGGTCGAAGTGATTGGATCGATTTCAGGAAATCGTTTGGTCCTGTACGTAGGGGATGAAGGTTCGACGGAAAAAGTGATCGATCAACCGGTTGCGACGCTGCGCGCCCGGTGGGCATTCTCCCTAGAACGAACGTTACGCGAATCCTAGTCGAGTAGACCGGCCGGCGAAGGTTATGAACAACGAACTACCGATGCTGTCTCCCGATAAATTTCATGAAGAATGTGCCGTCTTCGGGGTCTTTGGCCATGAGGAAGCCGCCAATCTGACCTATCTAGGGTTATATGCCCTCCAGCATCGTGGACAGGAGGCATCTGGAATCGTTGCGGGCGACGGGGAGCAATTTTACATGCAGAAGGGCATGGGCCTGGTTGCCGATATCTTTCATAAATCGGTGCTGGAGAAGCTCCCTGGGCATATGGCTATCGGGCACAATCGTTACTCCACTGCCGGTGGCAACGATTTGAAGAATGTGCAACCGCTCACCGTCAACTTCGCGCTAGGCAATCTCGCGTTAGCTCACAACGGCAACCTCATTAATGCCCAGATGCTTCGACACGAGCTGGAGGCCTACGGGGCCATCTTTCAATCGACATCGGACAGCGAGGTCATTATCCACCTGGTCGCCCATTCACGGGCTGGCTCCTTTCTCGCACGGATTGTCGATGCGTTGAGTCAGGTGCGCGGAGCATTTTCAGTCGTGTTGATGACCGATAACGGTCTTATCGCTGCGCGCGATCCCTATGGGCTCAGGCCGCTGTGTATCGGGCGGTTGCGGAGCGGCTGGGTCGTCGCGTCCGAGACCTGCGCGTTTGATTTGTTGGACGCCGAATATGTCCGCGAGGTTGAACCGGGTGAGCTGATCGTGATCAGCGATCAGGGGCTCGACAGCCATCATCCGTTTCCGAAGCAGGATCCGGCCATGTGTGTGTTCGAGTATGTGTACTTTGCCAGGCCGGACAGCCGAATCTTCGGGGCCAATGCCGTCTATGCCACTCGTAAAGCGTTGGGGCGACAGTTGGCGCAAGAATCTTGGGTGCCGGCCGATGTGGTGATTCCCGTTCCGGATTCCGGCGTGCCGGCGGCACTCGGCTATTCCGAAGGTGCGGGCATCGGGTTCGAAACGGGGTTGATCCGCAATCACTACGTGGGGCGGACGTTCATCGAGCCGGAGCAATCGATTCGCCACTTCGGTGTCAAAGTGAAGCTGAATGCCGTGCCGGAGGTGCTGGATGGGAAACGGGTTGTCGTCATCGATGATTCGTTGGTCCGTGGCACGACGAGCCGTAAGATCGTCAAGATGATTCGGCAGGCCGGGGCCAGAGAAGTCCATATGAGGATCAGCTCACCGCCGATTCTTTCGCCTTGTTTTTACGGGATCGACACGCCGACGAAAAAGGAACTGATCGCATCGGAGCATTCAATCGAGGAGATTCGCAAATACATCACCGCCGATAGCCTGGCGTATCTCAGCCTTGACGGCATGCTGAAATCCGCCCCGCGGACGCCTGATCAATACTGCACAGCCTGTTTCACAGAGCGCTACCCAATCCCCTTTACCCGCGCAGAGGAACTTCAGCTCGGCCTCTTTGAAGCAGCGCGCTGAGGTATCCTGTACGGACCCATGGCGTCTTCTGGAGACAATCCGACCGAGCAGCAACCAAGAGGTCGCCCTCGAGTCCCGGTCGACTATCCTGCTGTCGTCAGGGGAGGGGAGAGTTCAGTCGAAGGAACCGTGATGAATCTGACGGTTACCGGATGCGAAGTCGAGAGCCACGGTCAGTTTCCCATCGGAGCGCATGTGTCTGTCCATGTGGTCCCTCCAGGTGCCCGACCTTCCTTCACCATTGCTCTTGCCATCGTTCGTTGGCAGCGAAGCGATCGATGTGGACTCGAGTTTGTTCGATTTGAGGGGAACGCGAAGGAGCAACTCGAGGATATGCTGAACCAGCGTGAAGGCTTTGCCGCGGACTAGTTCCGACGCTGCCGTGTGGTTGCCGCTCAAAAAATTGCCGTGGTAGGATGCAGTCTGTACGAGCTGATGGCCTGGGCAACCGCAAAGGTCTTGCGGGGAGGCGAGGTGTATGGTCTATCGATCATGAGGCACTGAGCTCTTCTCGAAAGGGAGGTTGTGATGAAACGGTTGTTATTGGCGATGGGGCTGCCGACCTTTCCAGTATGGTGTGTCTCACTGGTTCTTGCGGCGGGGTTGTTTCAAGTGGGAGAAAAAGCTCCGTCCTTTACCCTTACGGCGATCACTGGTGAGACTGTATCGCTCGAGTCCTACAGAGGAAAGGTCGTAGTGCTGGGGCTCTTTCACATCTGTGACCCCTGCATGATGCAGGGGAGTGCATTGCAGAAGGTCTATGAGTCGACTCAAGGGAAGGACGTGGCCGTGCTAGGTGTCAATTCATCAGGCGATTCGAAGCGAGAGGTCGGCGAGTTCTTGTCCGGTTTCCCGGCCAAGGTCACCTATCCCTACCTTCTGGACCCTGCCAAAACGACCGATAAATTGTACGGTGGGGGAAGGTTTATTCCGAATGTCTATGTGATCGACCAGAATGGAGTCATTCGATGGCAGCGGGTCGGCGATATGGACTTGGCAGGAGCCGACATCATTGTCGCGGAAGTTGAGAAGTTGTTGGCGGGTGGAGCAAGTAATATGTAGAGGGCCCTGTTGCGAACCGGCCCATTCGTCCTCGCTTGCCTGATGTGAGGGACCGCCTCGGTAAATGGGTGCCACCAGAACGCACCACCCGCCGACAAGAGTGTTAAGAAGAAAGAGGGAAAGATGGATGAGATGGAGGAGGGGAAACAAAAGTTTCTAGAAGTGGTGCGGGAGATTGACGGATCCGTACAAGTCGTGATCCCGGTCACTCCCTCCAATAGCATGTTCTTGATCTCATTGACGAAGGGGTCGAACCGTAAATTCATTACGGTGCCGGAAGACGATATGATCGATTTGCCCAACGAAGTGAGCATCCGAACGAAGGTTGCCAAGACGGTCAAGGATGCCATCGCAGCTCTGTGACGTCCACGGTGTTATGAACGGTCAACGATAAGTCGCGGTTCCCGCTATGAAGCAAATTTTCCCCGGCATCTGGCAGTGGTCGTGGTTTTCAGATGAGAAACAGCTTGATTTCAACGGCCTGTTGCTGACGGTCGGTGAGCATCAGATCCTGATCGATCCGCCTCCGATGTCCGGCGAGGCGAGCGCGACTGTTCGGCGTCATGCGCCGATCGATTACATTCTCATCACGAACCGAGATCATCTCCGTGAAGCGTCAGCGTATCAACGTGAGTTCGGTTGCCAATTGTACCTGCCGGAAGCTGATGCTGCCCTCATGGAGACGAAAGCGACCAAGACATACAAAGATGGCGAGCTCTTGCCCGGTGGGATTTGGGCCGTTCATCTGAAAGATCAGAAGTCTCCAGGTGAGTCTGCTTTCTTCATTGATAGGGGGCGAGGGATTCTGATTGTGGGGGATGCACTCATCGGCCAGCCTCCAGGCGCCGTACGATTGCTTCCTTCTGAAAAGTATGCCGACGTCGAAAAAGCGAAGGAAGGCCTCTGCCGCCTCCTGAAGTACAACTTCGACAGTCTTTTGGTGGGAGATGGCGTTTCCATCCTGACCGGCGCGAAGCAGCAAGTCGCACATCTGTTGGTAGGCACGTCATGACGCCGCGAAACGGACTTTCCGGGGAATTCAACCGCCAAGGGAACGAACATTTTTCGCGCGGACACTACACGGAGGCGTATGTCTGTTACACCAAGGCATTGGAGTGCGACCGGCTCACCGGCGATCGACGAGCGCTGGTTGCCACGCTCGGGAATCTTGGAAACATCTGTGCAGTCAGCGGGCGTCGAGATTCCGCTCAGGTGCATTACCAGGAGGTCCTGGAGCTACAGAAGATTCTTGGGGACGAGAAGGGAATTGGAACAACATTGGCAAATTTGGGGAATCTCCGGGCCGACGCCGGCGAATGGACTCTGGCAAGAGCCTATTATCTGGAAGCCCTCGACCTCATGATGAAGACCCATGATGAGGCTGCCCAAGCCGTGTTGTTTTCTGACTTTGGATTAGTGGCTCGGGAAACCGGACAGTTTGACGAGGCCATCCAGTTTTATGAACGGTCGTTGGCGCTGATGCGCCGGTTAGGCAATCTCGGAGGTGTTGCGGACGCATGGCGCATGATCGGCCGCACGTTCTTGATGCAAAAGCGCTACGATGAGGCCGTCGCCTGTTGCCAAACCAGCCAATCCATCGCCGAGCGATTAGGTGATGAGCTCCGCACAGGCGGCGCCCGGTACGTGCTGGCTCAATGTCACGAGGAAATGGGGCGTCTGCAGGACGCGGTAGATCTGCTCGAACAGGTTGTGAACATGGATCGCAAATATCGCCTGCCGAAGCTTGAAGAAAACTTGCGGCGTCTGGAGACGCTTCGTGCCTGTCTCGCCGAGCAAGATACGCTCCGATCTCGTCGAGGGATGTATGCATGACTGATCCGACCCCTTCGGCATGGACACGACTTCGTACCGAACTCGTACGAGTGTTCCCCCGATTCTACGAATTGGAACCAAACGGACCGTTGGTCATGGATTTAGGGAAGGATGGCTGGCTCTTAGAGGTCAGACCAGAGGGCAAGGTCGTGTGCCAGTATGGTGTCGCCATGGAAGATGTCATGGCGCTGATGTCGGATGGGACGCCCGAGGATTTGGGAACCGATGAAGTCGCCAAGCAGGCCAAGTATTTCCTCCAGCCGGCAGTCAACAAGTATCGGCCACTTCTGCTCCAGTCCGGGTTTGTCGAGGAGACCGAGACGACCGACGAATTCGTGGCGGTCACATTTTCCAGGATAGTCGATCTTCAAAATCACCAAAAACTTGAGGACCTCCTTCGCTGGTGCTGCCGGGAAATCGGAAGGGCCTCGTGAGGCCACGTATCACGACATTCGATGAGTTTCGTGATGCCATCTCAGCCTATCGGTTGCCGCGCGTGTTGTTAGCTGCTTTGGAACTTGATCTCTTTACGGCTGTCGGAGACCGATCATGGACAGCCGACGATCTTTCGAAGGAACTCAAGGTCAGCGAACGGGGCTTGAGTATTCTCTGTCGTAATCTTGCGGCGGTCGAGCTGCTACAAAAAAAAGGATCTGTCTATAAGAACAGTCGACTGGGCGCGACTGCGCTGAATCGGAACCATCGTGCCTATCGCGGCGGTTATCTGGAGCTCATGCAGACTCACTGGCAAGATTGGGGGCGACTATTGGAGTCTGTTCGGAGCGGATTGCCGATCGACCACGATATTCCTGACACTCCGGACTACCGTCGACAATTCACCTGGGCCATGCATCACCGAACGTTAGAAATCGCTCCAGCGATTGTGGCGCAACTTCGCGTGGGTCGTGCGAAGACGCTCCTGGATCTTGGCGGAGGGCCCGGCACTTATGCGATGGCGTTTCTGGCGAAGAATCCAAAGATGCGCGCCATCGTCTGCGACCGAGAGGCCGCCATTGCGGTGGCGAAAGAGATCGCCAGCACTCACAGGGCTGGGCGGCGGCTCGCGTACCTCCCGCTCGATTTTTCCAAGGAGCCGATCCCGGGAACCTACGATGTGATCTGGTATTCAAACGTGCTGCACATTTATTCTCCCGAAGACAATCAAACCATCTTTCGCCGAGCCCGTGCCGCATTGGCGCCGGGCGGGCGATTCATTATCCAAGATGCGTTTCTGCACGATCGCGAAGGTTTGCATCCGACGGAGGCAAGTTTGTTTGCGGTGTCGATGCTGTTGTTTACGGCAGGCGGAAACACCTATCCCGTCTCGGAGACGGCAAAGTGGCTGCAAGGAGCTGGATTCGTCGGTATCAGGACAGTGCCGCTCAAGAAGGGGACGGAGGATTGGGAGAACGGGATTTTGGAGGCGTCTGCTCCTGGCCCATCCCCAAGAGCCATCGTCCGCCGAACACGATCACAAGGAAGTTGAAGAGCCCGCTGATTCCGCTGGTGATCAAGGAATGAACGGTGTTCAGCTCCTCCGTCGGCAGCTGAACGATGGTTGCAAGGTCCATTGCCAATCCAACCGTCGCATAGATGACGCACACCATTGCGATCCACCGGAACTGAAGCCAGATCAAGACGGCGAGTCCAAGAGGAAGGAGGATGAAAAAGCCGATCCTCCATGTCAAGCTTGGTACCGTGGAGGCGCTGTTCACACTGAAAAGTACCCCGGCTTCGATGACGAACAGGCCGAGTAACGAAGCCAGCAGAGCGGATCGGTTCATCCCGGAACTATAGCCTGACAAGGAAACGTCGGCAACGGCTGGCTTGCGGCAGGAAGCTGCGGAATGCTAGCGTATCAGTATCGTGAAAAGCGACTTGCAGGCAAGGAGTCAATTCTTTCAAGAGCCCTGCCGTTTGGTCTATGACGCAGAGTGCCGGCTTTGTGTAACTATAAAATCGAGGCTAGAACGGGTGGAGATGGGACAAACTGGCGTCAATATCAGGTTCATCCCGTATCAGAGCGAAGAAGCCATGAAAGCTTTGGGACATGACTATCGTCCAGGTCGCCCTGAGACAGCGTTCTTGATCAGACCTTCCGGGGAAGTGCGGCCTGGTCTCGAAGCCTTTCTGCCAGTCCTTTCAAATTTCCGCATGGGAAAGGCTCTGCGGTGGGGGTTGCGATTGCCATTTGCGAGACAGGTGGCGGAGCAGAGCTATCGAACCATCGCTCGGTATCGGTATCGATGGTTTGGTGAAGCCAAGCCAGTGAGATAAAGGCCTCGCCGAAAACCCTCAGTTTCCTTTTCAGTCACAGGCCCCTCTTTCGAGGGGACTCTTCCCACAGCGAGGAATTTACCGGCAACGTGCCCTCCTACAGAATGCACTCACTTGTGAGGAGGATACATGTTGCACACCTTGGTTGTATCGTCGAACCGTCTCAGCCTCGTTCAGGGTGCAGATCGAACATGGCGTCGGTCGTTGTACAGGTGTTTGGTCCTTCTGGGGTGGTTCCTGATTGTCGGATCCTCTCTCTCATGGTCCAACAACCCGGCATGGGGTGAAACAGCCGCTGAAAACAGTATGATTGTGGCAGCTGGTTTTGGTTACCAGATTGGCCCTGTCTCAGTGATCGCGGTGAAGGTCTATGACGCTGAGTCAGGAGCCACCTTGTCCGATGAAGTCTATGAACTGGCCGTCAAGGAGAATGATAATAGTGGAGGGACGAATAAAGGCCCTCGTATTTTCGCCGGTGGAGTAGGGTTGGGCGCCACCGACCTGTCCAATTTCGTGTTGCGGGTCTATGATGCGAATACCGGCGCGTTTCAATGGGAGGGGCGGCTTAACCTCGTGCAGCCGGACAGAAAGGGAGGACTGTTGGTCTCAGCTACCACGCCTCGGCGTGCCACCGTGATGAAGACACAGACTGTATCAGCGGCCACCGAACAACCGGTGTTCTTGCTCCGTGCATTGGATGCCACCACTGGCTTGTCCGTCTGGGAAGACGAGTTTACAGCTGTGCATACACGAATTCCGAAGGTGCAGCCGATCACGGGGCGGTCGACTGAGCCGGTTGGAATTTCCAAAGAAAGTTCGCATACCTTTGACTTCCGAATTCGCATGTATGATCTCAGTGGACAAAGAATCCTCTGGGAGGATCTCTTGTCTCGGGTAGAATCGGATGAAGGAGCAACGGAATCGTCCGGTGACCGCGCCTCTATACTTCCAGCCTGGCCTCATCAACCTCCGGACGAAGAGGCTCCCGCCGAGTCGATCTAAACTTTATTCTTAGCTATCCTCAAGGAATCTGAATGAGAGTCACACGAAGCTACGAGCGATGTTGTTCAACGCTTTCAAGCCACTGGCGTCGGAACTCTTCGTAGGAGATAAACAGCTTGTTTTGAAAGGCGGTGGCCACAGATGATTTGCCTTGAAAGGCATTCAGCAATTCATCGACGCGGGCCAACCCCCAGCGTTCGATCATGTAGCGAGTCGCTGAATTAGCCTCCCAATAAGCCACGGTTGAGGTGCCGGCCGGTAATGCACTCCAAGAACCCTCCAGATCGCTCAAAGGAATCATGTTGATCTCTCCTTGCATGGCTTGGTCAAGATCCGGCCATGTGTCTCCGGCCCATTGCATAGCCAGGCCTTCGTTTAGCCACGTCGGCAGGGTTCCGACGCTTGTTCCTAAGCGATCATGAAGGAGTGCGTGGACATACTCGTGGCGAAGTACACTGGTGAGCCACTTGGTATCCATCGTCGCGCCTTGAGTGGGAATCTGAATACGCCCTAGTGAGGGGTCATAGAGGCCGTCAGCCCAAGCCGGGCTTCCCGTCGCTCCTTGGAATGAATCCTTGGTGTGGAGGACAACCATGATGGGTTTTGAGGGAAAATGCCCGAACTTCTGCCCGATGTCGCGATAGGCGTCTTCAAGGATTTCGAGTACTGCAGTCCAGATACCCTGGTCTTCCTCACCATCGAACTTGATCACGAAATGGGTGCTGTGTCGTGCGGTCATTTGGGATTCGACCGACTGCGTGCGCTGAACCTTGGCCGTCACGGTGGCCAAATAAGACTGAAGTGCCGGATCTTGCTTTGCTCGAGCGGCTGCCTGGCTTAAATGTTTCGCCGCTTCTGCCAGTTCATCCTGTTCTTGTAGCAAGTCGGCCATAGCCAGGTGGGGGAACGGTTCTTCCGGGACGAGTTTCATCAATTTCGTTAAAAATTCCGCATTCAACGCGCGGTCTCGCTGTTCCCAGTAAGCGTGGGCCAGGTTCATAAGGATGACGGGGTTCGCGTCGTCCAGTTCCGCCGCTCTCTTGAACGCGTTGAGGGATGCCCGCGTGCCGTGGAGCCGTTCCTGTTGCAAGCCGAGGTTGTTCCACAGAATGGCGACGAAGGACCGGCTTCCACGGCTCGATAAGACGGTGGGAGGAAGCGCGTTCAGCTTGTTCTCAGCCAGCGAAAGGTTATGCTTCTCGATTTCATCGCGAATCGATTCCAACAGGGCCTCATGTGAAGTGGATGGGATCACACTCTGGTCGAGTGAGCGCGCCTGTTTTGAATCGGTCTCAGGTGATCTGTTTGGCGGTGGAGCCGGGGGTGGCGCGACAGGCTCGATGGTTTCTGCGAGTTGAGCGGATGATGGAGGTGAAGGCGATTTCAGAAAAAGGTTGTAACTGATTAAAATAACCAGTCCGATCCCAAGCGGTATCAAGATATGAGTGATGTTGCGGCGGTACATGCGTGTTAGCGCCGAGTGTAGCATCGTAAGTAGAAGTGACCAAGAAAACGAACAAAAACGGCAGGCGGATTCTGAAATACGAGTCATACGGCTCGTTGAGCGCTCACAGAGGCTGTGCTACGATCTCCGCCGTATGTCGGCTCCCACTGAATCGAGTGCGCACCCGCCGCTTCAGGAGTGGTTGGACCGAATCGCTCGACCCATTGAGTTCGCGAGTCGTGATGGATGTGCCCACCTGAAGGCGGTCACGAATCTCAGCGCATTTGTCTCCACACAAGTCTTATCTTTGCTCGGACACGCGACCTATCCGAAGGCCATTGAAGCTCGCCTCATGTCGCTTCGGGATCTCTTTGTTGATTGTGATCCAGCGCTTTCGGTCCAGGAGCAACGTCGACGATTGCAGGTCGCTGCGGAACACATCAATGCGCTTCGAACGGCTGTCCAGCAACAGCGGCAGTATTCCCAGGAGCCGCCCGTACAATCATCCCATGACGCTGAGGTAAAGCTGAAAGAGCGATCCCCTATCTGGAATCTTTCTGTTCGGTTCGTCAAAGGGGTGGGTCCGAAACGCACCACTGTTCTGCAACGACTGCGTATCGAAACAGCGGAAGATGCGCTTTGGACGATACCCTGGCGATATGAAGATCGGTCTGTGATGACGCCGATCGGGAATCTCGTGCCGGGGATGCTTGCGTCGATCTGTGGGACAGTTGAGAAGTGTGATGCGAAACGGACAAGAAATCGACGATTGAGCGTGCTGGAACTTGGAGTCGAAGATCAATCCGGGCGGATGCAGGTCGTCTTTTTCAATCAACCATATTTGGAAAATATGCTGTCCGTCGGCACCCGCGTCATGATGAGCGGGCGCGTGATGGCGGGTCGTCACGGTTGGATGGTGCCTAGGATGGATGTGGCACAATATGAGATTCTTGGAGAAGGGAGTGAATCGACGCTCCATGTCGGGCGAATCGTTCCCATCTATCATGAGACCAAAGGATGGACCTCTCGGCAGATGCGGATCTTGGTGAGGAATCTGTTGGCAGAGCACGGCCTGGAGCTCCTTGACCATTTGCCTGTCCCCCTTCGGACGCGGCAACGGTTGATTCCGTTTCATGAAGCGCTGCAGGAGGCTCACTTCCCAAAGACGGGCACCGACCTTCACCTTCTCGAGCGTGGAAAGACTCCGGCGCATCGGCGGCTGGCGTTTGAAGAACTCCTGCTGCTTCAATTGGCTTTGGCCGCGAGGCATCGCGCGGTTCACGACGAGCCGAAGGAACTGCGGTTCAACCCGAGGACACCGCTCTTGGAAAAACTTGGTCGCCTGTTACCGTTCCGCCTGACGACGGCGCAGGATCGGGTCATTCGCGAAATATTTCGGGACATGATCTCACCACGGCCGATGAATCGCCTCGTACAAGGCGATGTGGGGTCGGGGAAAACGGCGGTTGCGCTCCATGCCATCGTGATGGCCTGTGGATCAGGCTATCAGGCGGCCCTGATGGCACCGACCGAGATCCTTGCCGAACAACACTACCGAAACCTCTCCGGAACACTTCACGCCTTGGGACTGCAGGCGACTCTCGTCCATGGAGGGGAAAAGGTTTCGGTGAAGAGAGCACAAGCCGAGCAGTTGGCGAGCGGTGAAATTCAGGTGGCCATCGGCACGCACGCCCTCATTCAGCACGGTGTCACATTTAAGCATCTCGGCTTGGCGGTGGTCGATGAGCAGCACAAGTTCGGTGTGTTGCAGCGGAAGACGTTGATCGACAAGGGCTATAAGCCGGACGTTCTGGTACTGACGGCCACGCCCATTCCCCGAACGCTGGCGATGACGGTGTACGGCGACCTTGATGTTTCCGTGATTGATGTCTTGCCGCCTGGCCGGAAACCGGTGCGAAGCTTTCTGTTTGTAGAGGGACAACGACGAAGAGCGTATCAGATCGTCCGTGATGAACTCCGCAACCAGAAGCAGGCCTATGTGATCTATCCCCTCGTGGACGAGTCGGAGAAGACGGATCTCCAAGCCGCGATTCAGGGGGCCGAACAGTTACAGAATGGGGAATTTGCAGAATTCCGCGTCGGCCTGCTGCATGGACGCATGAAGACGACAGAGAAAGAAGCGGTGATGGCCGACTTCAAGGCTGGAACGATCCAGCTTCTGGTCGCCACCACCGTGATCGAAGTCGGGGTCGATGTGCCGAACGCGACGATTATTATGATCGAACATGCCGAGCGATTCGGACTTGCGCAGCTGCACCAATTACGTGGCCGTGTAGGGCGGAGCACCCATCAATCGTACTGCTTGCTGATGGCGGCGAATATGGGACAGGGTAAGGCTCAACGGGGGCGAGCCGTTCAGGAACAGAAGGAGCTCATGTCTTCAGCAAAAGAACGGTTGGAGGCGCTCGTCCGATCGAACGATGGGTTTGTCATTGCCGAAGACGATCTGCGCATCAGAGGGCCGGGGGAGTTTTTCGGCTTACGCCAGTGGGGCATGCCGGAGTTTCGTGTGGCGAATCTGGTACGAGACGGTGATTTGTTGCAGCAGGCCAGGCAGGAAGCGTTTTCGTTGCTCCAAACGGATCCAGGGCTGAACGAGCCGGCTCATCAGGGGCTGCGCGAAGCCATGCTCCGTAAGTGGGAGAAAAAGCTGGAGCTGGGTTCAATCAGTTGAGTGAACGGATGGGCTGATAAGGCAGAATTCTCGATGTCAGTTCGAGGCACGTTACCTCGTCGAACAGGAGTCGCATGGGTCTGTTTCAGCGATTGAAGGACGACTTGCGCGCTGGGCTCGCGACCCTGCGCCTGGGGACCGTCCATGCGGCAGGGCGTGCCCTGGAAGAGACGGAGCTACTCCGCATGCGACTGGAACTCCGCAAGCTAGACCAGCAGCTCTCAGATCTCTACAAAGACATCGGCGAGCGGGCCGTCGACATGAAGGAACGGGGCGAGACGGCGGAGCGTGTCGTATACGATGCCGAGATCGTGCGTCTCGTCAGACAGGTTGATGGGCTCAAAGAGTCGCGCAAGAAGCTGGAAGCGGAAATGAACCAGATTCGGAATGAGCAATGACCGAACCTCCCGGCCGTACACGCCGATTTGCCGGCATCGATATTGGCACCCTCACCTGCCGCTTGTTGATTGCAGACCTTGTCACTGGACAACCTCTTCAAGAACTTCGATCTGAACGGCGCATTCTCCGATTAGGAGAGGGGGTTGATCGGACCAAACGACTGAGTGCCAGCGCGATGGATCGCGTGATCCAGTGTTTGCATGAGTGGAAAGAAGTTGTAGACAGCTTCCACGTAGATGCCTGCATGGTGGTGGCGACAAGTGCCGTCCGCGATGCAACGAATCGGAACGAGTTTCTTGAGCGAGTCAAACGCGAGGTCGGGTTCGAGGTAGAAATCATTACGGGCGATGAAGAAGCCCGGAGGACCTTGCTCGGCATTCGATCCGGACTTCCTGCAGGTGCGACTGACATTCTAGCATTAGACATCGGCGGTGGGAGTACCGAATTCATCCTTGATCGAAGTGGACAGAAGCCAATGGTTCGATCAATCGACATCGGTGTTGTTCGCTTGTGTGAACGTGTGCTGCATCACGATCCTCCGAGTCATGAGGAGGTCCGGCAAGCAAGGGAATGGGTCGCACACGAAACCAAAACAGCCGTTGTTGACATGGGGGACTATCGACAGGCCACGTTCGTCGGCACAGCCGGGACGATCACCAGCCTCGCGGCCATGGCTCAGAATCTACCTGCCTATGAACCGGCACGCATCCAAAACTACCGGCTGAAGCTAGAAACAATTTGTGAACTGGAACAGGCGCTGCTCAGTAAGGCAAAGGCGGAACGGATCGAGTTGCCGGGCTTGGAGAAAGGCCGGGAAGAAGTCATTACCGCCGGGGCGATCATTATTCGGACAATCATGGAAATGTTGGGCCAGAAACAATGTCTGGTGAGTGATCTAGGATTGCGTGAAGGGATGCTGATCGATCTGGTGATGTGCAGTAGCAGCGCCGATGGTGCAGTGACTGAAGAATTGCCAGCCTATGCACATAACTTGGGGAAGGTACTCAACGAGTGGCTCGAGGTGTCTAATCTTCTTCTTGCAGATGGCCAAAACCTTATGGATGTGTATAAAAATGATTGGGCTAGCCAACCTTTTCGCCGCATGTTTGTGCGTGCTTGCTGGGCATTGATCGAAGGTGAGGTGTTTTGCCTGAAACAGTTTACCCTTCGCGCCTGTGAGTTAGGAGGAAAGAGTCTTTCTTTTTCCGAACACAAGTTGTTATCAGAAGTTCTGATGTTATGGTGCGACAACGGTCGTGTAAAACGTGAAGATGTTCGCGAGAGTGCTCATGAGAATCTCAAGCAAACGCTTAAAATTGCGACCGCTAAGTTCGAACTTGGATGGACTCCAGACTTCGGTAATCAAAGCTGGGAAATGCTGAGGCGATCGCTGGACTTAAGACATCGTGTTACGCATCCGAAAACTGCAGCTGAACTTACTATCTCTGATGACGAACTGGATGATCACAGAAAAGGGGTTGCATGGTTTCTAGAAACAGTTCAGAAGTTTCAAACGATCTTTCAGCAAAAGTACCGATGAAAGAAAAGTCTACCGCTGTTTATACCACCAATAGCCTTTGGTTTCGGTGAATTGAGCTTTCGGCGCGCTGGCAGGTTTTCTGACAAACACTTTGGAGTTGGGAGGCTGGCTCAGCTAGGGTCCGCCTCATGATTAAGGCTCGTTGAATTATTTATCAATAAACTTATATAATGAACCCGATGAAGCCGTTGGTATTCGTCGGATCAAGCCGTGACGACCTCAGGACATTTCCGGCGGAGGCCAGACGTGCCGCTGGCTTCGAGTTAGGGTTTGTTCAACAGGGGCTAGAGCCTTCGGACTGGAAGCCCATGAATAATGTGGGCACTGGTGTCCAAGAGATCCGTATCCATGTTTTAGGGGAATGGCGCGTGCTCTATGTGACGAAATTTGCCAAGGCCGTCTTTATCCTTCACGCCTTTCGCAAGAAAACACAGAAGACCAGGAAGGAAGACATTACGTTGGCGCGTGATCGGTATCGTCAAATTGGAGAACAGATATGAAGAAGAAAATCGCGAAATCGAGTGGCAACGTCTTTGTGGACCTCGGTTTCGATCCTGCTGAGGCTGCTGTGCTTCAAATGCGATCGAATCTCATGAGCGATCTTCGCCTGTACATCGAAAAGCACAAGCTGACCCAATCAGAAGCGGCCAAGCGACTTGGCATTGCCCAATCGCGCGTATCTGATCTTGTTCGTGGGAAATGGGACAAGTTTAGCCTCGAAATGCTGATCTCGCTTGAGGCACGTCTCGGACGTGCGATTCGAATCGAATTCGCAGCGTGAGACAGGACTGTTATCCTCGCCTCATGATCTTACTTCTGTGAATACCACCTGTAACCTTTGTTCTCGGTAAATTGGGCTTTCGGCGTCCCGCCTGGTTTTCCCAGCAACAGCACTTTGAAGTGCTGGAAGCCAAACCGGCCGGGATTGACCACACAGCATGCATTATTTATAGAAGCGGCCCTACGCTTTCTCTTTGGTGCTAGGTTCTCTATAATGAATGAAGTCATGAGTCCTCTTCACAAGCAACTGACCGACGAACAGGGGCGTCCTGTCGGGTTCTGATTCCCTATGAGGAGTGGCTGCGCATCCGAACAACAGTTGGGATTAGCAGCCAGGTCAATGGGAGCACACCTTCAGCGTCACGAGGGTGGTGTCCACTGGCGGAAGATCCTGTAGCCTACCAGCGTCGTTGCGAGATGAGTGGACCTGACGTGGTTCGCTTTGTTCTCGACACAATATCGTTCTCTATTTTCTTGGTGGTCGCCTTTCAGAACCTCTTCCCGCAAGGACCATCTATCATTTCAGTGATCTCAGAGTTGGAGCTCTTGGCATATCCAGGCCTGGCTCCATCAGAGAGAACCAAGAGTGCGAGCGTTCTTGGCAGATATCGCTGTGATGGAACTGACTCTGGCAATCAAAAATCACGCGGTGGACCTTCCAGCGGTACAGTCTGAAGCTTCCAGACGCGATTGTTGCCGCGACAGCACTGGCGCTGGAGGCAACTCTATTGACCAACGATCAGCGTCTGCTTCAGTTGAAAGAGGTCCCCACACAGATGCTTCCTATCAAAGCCCTATCCTAAGGCTGGCTTTTGATCCGAAAAGTTAAAACTTCTTGCGAGCACGGGAAACTAACTGGCTACCCTCTCAAGCCACTACTTCTGTGAATACCACCGGTAGCCTTTGTTCTCGATGAACTGGGCTTTCGGGGTCCCGCCGGGTTTTTCCAACAACAGTACTTTGAAATCTTGAAGGCTGAACCAGGCCGGATCGGCGAGATCATGGTAGTGAAGGCCTTGCAGTTTGGGGAGCATGTCGCCCAAAGCCTGCTGTAATTCTTTTTCCGTGTAGGCGCGTATGGCGAAAGGTCGGTTCATAGCCTGACAGAATCGCTGGATCATGTAGGTGGCGCCGGTGCAGAGGACCTTTGTATCCGGCTTGAGCCCCAGAAACTGCGGGAGGGAAAGGTACCGTTCCTGAAACCCGAGCCAACGCACCGCTTGCCGCAAATGGCTATATTGAACTTCATATTCGGTATGCCCCGGCAACTTCACTGGCGCCGGCCATCCTTCCTCAATGCCGAACTCGGTGAGAAACGCCCGGCCGCCCGGCTTGAGGACTCGCCACAATTCGGCGACAAAGCGAATGGGCCCCAAGTTAAAGATGACGGAGTCCGGGGGATCAGCTTCGATCGGCAGACGGAGCCGTCTAATCCAATCCAGAGCTTCTTGATGTTGTGGCGTATTTCCGATTCCGGTCGT
Organism: Nitrospira sp.; assembly: GCA_019636815.1. Classification (GTDB taxonomy): domain Bacteria; phylum Nitrospirota; class Nitrospiria; order Nitrospirales; family Nitrospiraceae; genus Nitrospira_D. Next base: position 6,977 of record JAHBWT010000046.1, on the reverse strand, counting down.
CATCTCCTGTCTATTCAGCTGGACCGGTGTCATGTCCGCCATGTTCTCGTTGTCGATGACCAGATCGACGGAATGATCAGCCAACGGAAGCGATTCGGCGTTCGCCCTGGCACCGGTAACCTTCCAGCCACCGGCTTGTGCTCGAGAGACTTGGCGCGTCAGGAACGGCTGGGTGATGTCGAGTAACAGATAGGTGATTCCCTGTTTTTCGAAGGGGAGGAGGTCCTTCCCCAGTTCCTGTGCAACATAACCGAGGCCTCCGCCGATTTCCAGCAAAACCCTTGGTTTGGGATTGAACCAGCCTAGCCGCCGTAACTGCCGCATGAGGAGCCGCCCGTAGGTCAGACCGGCCAAGGCTTCGCTCGGCTCACGGAACAGGTGAGAGACCGTGGTTTCAATCAGGTCAAAGTGACGGTCATCTCCTTCACTTTGGGCCAGATTGTGAACATGGAATGTTTCCAGGTGTTCCTCTCCCTCAAATTCTTCCCGTCCGGACCAGCCTTCACGGACCTGCTGCAGAAGAATATCCCACTTGGCTTTGTGCCGATGGCCTCCCGGTGGTTCGGTTCCATAGTAACAAAGGGAATAGTTTGGTGTGGCCCATCGTTCCAGGTGCCACTGACCTGGTTGCCCATCCGGTCCGCAGATCTTCGTGCCGTATTGTTCGACGAGTGTGCCGACGGTTCTGTGGCCGGTCATGGCCTTGAGCAGATCCAAACCGGTGCGATTCAGCCGTATGAGCGGCAGGTTGTCATCGAGCGGGGCCACCCACCATTCGTCCGTACTGTGTTGATAGGCAATAAGGTCGGGGATGTGCCAGGCCAACAGGCTGAGGGTCTCACCCGTGAGATCAGAGGGTTCGTGGATGGCGGTAGCCGGTTGCATGGTGATGAAGGACTTCCTGTATCAGCTGTCAGCAGACTACAGGAGCCATCAACGGTCCTGCAAGATAAGACCTTGTGCACACTGATCCTTATAGTTGGGAAGGAGGTAGCGGACTGTCGGTGACGACCAGCCGGCCTCGCATGATGGGATGGATCCGACAGTGGTAGGTGTAATGACCGACCGGCAAGCCGGGTACGCTGAACGACGATCCGGGAGACACCGCTCCGGAATCGAAGACGCAGGAGCCTTCGTCCTCTATGCAGTCGCTGTGGGTGACCGTGTGATGCGTCGGTGTCGGATTGTCCCATCGAATAGGAGTGTTGCTCACAACCGTTGGAGCGATGGGGACATAGTAGGGCGAGCCGTCCTCCATCATGATCCGTGTCGGCAGGGATGTTTCCAAAGCCAAGCTACGTGGACTGATGCCGGCCAATCCTGCAAGTAGGAAGATGAGTATCCGGCTCATGAAGTCACCGCTCAATAAAACAAGGCGTTATGATCATAAGACACAACAAACCGGTGAAGGATTTCGACCGTCTTCGTGTTTCCATCTTAGCATGGCACGGAACCGGGGAGGCTGGATGTCTTCTCCGGTCTTTGCAACACAAACTGCCTCGTTTGCTGAAGAGCCGAGATGTTAATGAATGCGAAGTAATTCGAAAATGCTCGGGCGCTCAAAAAGTTGAATCGGGGTGGTTGCAAGAGGCTATTCGTTCATGCTAGATGGAGGCCGTTACGCCGCGCTGAAACGAAGAGGAGGAATGGGAATGGCGAACAAGAAGAAAAAAGCCGTCACGAAGAAGAAGGCGTCAAGCAAGAAAAAAGCCGCATCGCCAGCGAAGAAGAAAGCGGTCAAGAAAACGGTGAAAAAGCGTGTGGCCGTGAAGAAGACCAAGCCGGTGGCAAAGAAAAAGTCCGTCAAAAAATCGGCTAAAACAGTTGGGAAATCTGCCGGGAAGAAGGCTGCTCCCTCGGTTCGTCGGACGAGCGCGCCCGTTGAAAAACTGGTATCTCGGGAGGAGGAGGTCGCTCCGCGAAAACCGGTGGCGACCAAGCCGGCCCTGGCGGTAGAGCCTGAGGATGTCGATCTCGATGAAGATGAGATGATGGGTGATGAATTGGAAATGGAAGACGAGATCGATGAAGACGATGTTCAGGAAGAGTTAGACCTTGACGCCGATGATGATGGAGACGAGCTCATTGGGAAGTCGGAAGACCTGCTCGACGACGATTACCGAAACAACTAATTGAGTTCCATTGACTCCTGCTTGTCATTGCGAGCTTAGGAGTGCTCCGATGACGAGCCGGTTAACCTATTCACACACAAGAGCGAAAATGGTTAGGATGAAACCGCTCGTCGCTTCCACTCGCCCGCCGCTGGAGCTCAGGGCGTCCATTGGTGGGCGCCTGAATCAACTCAGAAATGGTCCGTTGCTTTCGCTGTGACATACGGACACAACCCGAGAGCTGATTCCCTCAAATCATTGTGAAATTTCTAAGCCTGATGCGAGTGGGACGCTGTTGGTCTATCGCTTTGGCGGTTGGTGGTCTGATCGCCACGGGGCCAGATGGAGCCGGCGCGACCTGTGTGGTGGCGCAACCCGCGAATGGTTCAGCGGTAGGACTGGTCATTCATCTTCCTCCTACTTGTTCATCAGATGAACGTGAAGCCTATGCAGTGGCCGGTGAAGCCGTGATCGAGGCGATCGCAAAAGAGCGTCGAGTCGATCTTGTCGGAGTCATAATCCGTGGAGATCTTATCTTTGATCGCCTCGCTTCCGAGGCGGCTGAGGGTCTGAATGAGGATGGAGGTGAGCAGCGGTTTGTGCGGGCAGCGTTGTCGATCAGAGATTCCGATGTGCGGGGAGTGCTACGGCATCGGTCTCCTGAAGGGGGCCTTCGGTTTGAAAGGTCGGTGGACTTTCAGGGATCTCGCTTCCGAGAGGAAGTGGATCTCTCGCGTTCGATTTTCCAGGAGAAGGTCGAGCTCTCCGGCGCCATTTTTGAGAAGGAAGCCTATTTCGTTCGGGGGCGCTTCATCGGGGAAGCAGCCTGCAGGGAAACGAAGTTCGGACCCAGCACCAGATTTCATCGATCGACGTTTCAGGGCCCGCTGGATTGCACGAGTGCTCTTTTCGACGGCATCGCGGAGTTTCTTGAAGTGACGTTCGAGCAACCGGCAACGTTTGAACGGTCGAGATTTGGCCAAGGAACAGGATTTTCCGGAAGTCACTTCAAGGGGCGAGTCAATTTTAGCGAGGCGATCTTCAGCCGTGAGACCTTCTTTGGATTTACGGTTTTTGAGGACAAGGCGCTGTTTGCCGGTGCTCAGTTTCTCGGGCCGGCCGATTTTTCCAATGCTGAGTTCAAGCTGCCGGACGACCTTGAAAAAGCGCGCTTCGACCGGCCGCCGCTCTTGGCTCAAACGAAGCGCCTCGCCTCTGAGCAATCGGACGACTTCTTCCAAGCTCGGGAGGGACAATATGTTCTCACCTTGGTTTTTCTCGTGGTGGCGGCGTTGCTGATCGCGTACCTCATCAAGCTCAAATGAATGAAGGCCGGTCATCCCCAACATATAGATTCAGACTTGCCCGCCCCTCTACAAGTTGATATAAACACCTCCTGTGGACTCTCATCCAGAGAATTGTGAGCAGACCGAACTGCCGTACCAGGTTCGCATCGAGAATTTCGAGGGGCCGCTCGATCTCCTGCTCCATCTCATCAAGAAGAATGAAATCAATATCTACGATATTCCAGTCGCCATGATTGCTCAGCAATACTTGGAGTATCTGGAGGCCATGGAGGAACTCAACCTCAATGTGGCAGGGGATTTCTTGGTCATGGCGGCGACGTTATTGCAGATCAAATCAAAAATGTTGTTGCCTGCAGATGAGCGGGCAGAGGACGAAGAGGAGGGGCCCGATCCTCGGGAAGAGCTTGTCCGGCGATTGCTCGAGTATAAGGCGTATAAGGAGGCGGCTCGTCATCTCGACGGTCAGGAAAGGATGTGGCGCGAGATCTTTTGGCGTGAGGACGCTCCAGCGGTCGAGCAGGTTGAAGAGGATCTCCCGTTGGAGAATGTCTCTCTGTTCGATCTGGTTGATGCGCTTCAAGAAGTGCTCGATCGAAATCCGAGCAGCCGGCTGCTGGAAATCGTTCCCGACAATCTCACGGTTCGTGAACGGATGACTCTCATTCTAGAAATACTCGAGGGGGAAGACTCGGTCTCGTTCGGGGCGCTGTTTGACGGGCCGATCCATCGGGCGATGATCGTTGTCACGTTTTTGGCGTTGCTTGAATTGATGCGGCTTCGGGTTGCGCGTGTGTTCCAAGCCGAGACATTCGGACCGATTCTGGTGTCACGGACATTTTCTCTGGTGCCGGATCCGGGGGAGCTTAAAACTGTCGAGGAAGAATGGAAGGGGATATGACGTCAGAAAGGGCAGACGTGGGTCAGGAGATGACCGAGGTCGGCACGATGGGCATTGCGGCGAGCAACGGATGCTCCGATGAGCGAACCGGTGCTCTTGACCGCGTACAGAGCATGGTCGAGCTTCAGGCGATTCTCGAGTCGCTCCTCTTTGTCTCTCCCGAACCGATGTCGATCGTTCGGCTCACGTCGGCGATCGGCAGCGCGACCAAGACCGAAGTGGAAGAGGCGCTGCGGAGCCTTGGCCAAGCACTCGAGCAAGAGGGCCGTGGTGTGCGCCTGGCCGAAATCGCGGGTGGATATCGCATCGTGACCAAGCAGGAATATGCATCCTGGATTAAGCGGCTGGACAAGACCAAGACCGCTGCGAAGCTATCCAGATCCGCGCTGGAGTCCTTGGCGATCATTGCGTACAAACAACCGCTCGTCCGCGCGGAAATCGAAGAAATTCGCGGTGTGGAAACTTCCGGTGTGTTGCGCACCCTGCTGGAACGGAAGCTGGTCCGGATCGTCGGACGAAAAGAAGTTCCTGGGCGTCCAATCATGTACGGGACCACTAAGTTCTTTCTGGAACACTTCGGCTTGAGTGATCTCTCGCAACTGCCTCCGCTACGAGAGTTCAAAGATCTTGGTGAGGGGGAACAGTCTTACCTCCCGATCGATGGAGACATGCTGTCGGAAGGAGATTCGGGGGAGGGAGGGGTTGAGGTGATCGAGGCGGAAGAAGCACAGTCCATGCCGAGCGAAGTCGAGCATTCTCCTCAGTCGCAGGAGATGTTTGATGTCTTGCCAGCCACTCAGTAGCCGGTTGAGTTATTCGATAACATTGAAGCAAGCCCCGATAATCCGGTCTGTTGGATACAACCCGACTTGAAATCCTTTGTCAGGTATGGAAATTGCGCACTAACCGTCTTGTTGCTGAACACTGATTATCGAAGATTGTTTGTGGTGACTAGGGGTTCGGTGTTTTCTTAGACTGGTCGCTCTTCAGTCGTTGAAGTTCGGCGCTTTGCTCATCTACCTTCTTTTGGAGAGCCTTGAGGTCTTCCTTAAATGCCCGTATGTCAGCGTCAGACGATTGAACAGGGTTCGGTTGGGACGCTGCTGTGGCTGGCGGAGCTGCGGGATGCTGTTGCGCCGTTGAAGATGGTCGAGGTGGAGGAGCGGTCAGGATCTTCGTCAACAGTTGGTAATCAATTGCAAGCGAACGGTCTTGAGATTTTCCAATCCAACTTGACCGATCATATATGTCAGGTCGCACGGCAGCCTCCGGAAGGAAGGTCACTTCTCGGTCGCGTAAGCCATCCGTATCCGGGAGAGGACGCGGCTCTTTCTGGACGCTGGTAGACTTTTTCCCTGGGTGGTATCGGTATTGAGTCAGTGTAAAATGCAAGGACAGGCCGTCTGCGAAGAGATAGCCTGACGTGGTGCCTCTGTTGTGGTTGCCCTTCGGTTGTTGGGAAATCTCCGGTGCGGAATACACATGAAAGCCCACCCGTTGATGGGGCGTCGCTTGCGCAAGGGCGGTCGTAATATGAGGAGCGAGGTATGCAATGTCATCCTCGGAGAATGTGCGAATGTCGTTCAAAGTCGTGGACTTCAAGGCCTTGCCGAGCAGCAGCACGAGTCCTGTTTTTTCTTTCGTGTGTACTCCGCGCAAGATATCTGCGATGGTCGTCTCCGATAGCTTGATGGGGTGCGCGGCCTGGAAAGACTTGTCCGAGACGTGTTCAAGGAACACGTTGCCGAGAGCAGCCTCGTGAATGGAGATAGAAGGGCGAGACGCGGTGCACCCGACGGCGATGGCGGCTAAACAACTGAGCATGAAAAATTGTAGCGGGCGCCTAAAGACTGATGAAGCGGGCTCTTGCATAGCGTTAACTCATCACGTTGATGGTTAGAGATTAGAAGAGGTTGTCAGTGTAACAGGAACGTGAGGTAAACACAAAAAGCTCCTCACCGTGCCTGACGAAATTCCTATTTTTCGACTCTCCCGGTGTCGTCTCAGCCCGCTGTTAGGTATTCGTATTCCTTTCCTGGCCTGCAAAGTAAATCAGACTATTGAGGTTGCCCTTCCAAATTCTTGACCATTCATGGTCAGGTTATTGCGAAGTAACTTTCAGAACCTTCACAGTGGCACAAGCTTGAAAGTTCTTGCGTAAGCACTCACAGGCGTGAGAAAGATAGAATCAACCAAGCGATTTGCTACACGTTGACATCCTCGCTGTAATGCTTAAAAAGTGAAACTGCAACGGAGGACATGAACCGAGCCATATGCTGGGAAATGGCTCCAGCACAAAGGTTTCCAGGGATCTCGATCAGTCAGCCGCCTCCAAATCTATTGACACTGTGCGGAATGGCAATATATAAGTACGACGCCTTTCAGGGTGGGGAATGATCGGCCTGAGAATACGTATAACCTCAGCGGGGCGCAAGCCATTTCTCGACCCTAGTCCCATCCTAGAATCTACACCTCACGGCAACGGCTCTCTCTCGTTAGATGGGAAATATCCCCAGGCTCTAGTTGGTGATCTTGGAGAAAGGAGGGGTGATAAGCCTGCGCGCAAACCAGTGAGTTCGGTGACATCCCTAGTATCAGTCTGAATCGAATGAAGGGCAAGTTTGTAAGGGCTGATGCGTTCCAGACTCGTTTCACAGTCTT